>JAJZHH010000087.1 GCA_021804595.1 Pseudomonadota bacterium | reverse complement strand
GTGCTGCTGCGCCTGCACGGCGCGCCGCATTACTTCCAGCGCCGCGGCAAGGGGCGCTTCCGCAAGGCCAGCCGCGAAACCGTGCAGGCGGCGCTGGCCGGCATCAAGCGCCGCGCCGAAGCGCAGGCGCGCATCGAGGCCGATGCCGCCGCGCTGCAGCGCGGCGTATGCCCGCCGGCCATTTCCGCGCGGCTGTACAGCCTGCTGTTCAAGCCCGACAAGAACAGCGAGGAATTCAAGGCGCTGGCGCTGGCGGTCAAGGCCAGCGGCCATGGCGCGCTGCACCTGCTGCGCGCCGCCGGCGCCATCGAGTCGCCGTGGCGTTTCCACATGCAGCGCTTCCTGCTCGAGCACTTCCCGAAGGGCACCGGCTTTCCCGACCTCGAGCTGCCGCCGGTCGACTGCGCCGAACTGCCGCTGGCCACGGTCGACGCGTTCAGCATCGACGATTCGGCGACGACCGAAATCGACGATGCATTGTCGGTGCGCGCGCTCGACGACGGCGGCTGGCGCGTCGGCGTGCACATCGCCGCGCCGGCGCTGGCGCTGGCGCGCGACAGCGCCTGGGATCAGGTCGCACGCGCGCGCATGTCGACCGTCTACATGCCCGGCGACAAGATCACGATGCTGCCCGACGCGCTGGTCGACGCGTTCACGCTGGCCGAAGGCAGCGCGCGGCCGGCGCTGAGCATCTACTTCACGCTCGACGCGCAGTTCGACGTGCTGGCGCACGAAACCGTCGTCGAGCGCGTACCGATCAGCGTCAACCTGCGCCACGACAAGCTCGACGCGCTGATCAGCGCGACGTCGCTGGACGCAGACCCGGCGCTCCAGCCCTACCCGTGCGCGGCCGAGCTGGCGCTGCTGTGGCGCTTCGCGCAGCGCCTGCGCGCCGGCCGTGAGCAGGTGCGCGGGCGGCCCGAGCGCAACGACGGCGTCGACTACACCTTCCGCATCAGCGAGCTCGACGCCGGCGAGCGCGACGCTCGCGTCGACATCGTGCCACGCCGGCGCGGCGCGCCGCTGGACATGATCGTCGCCGAGCTGATGATCCTGGCCAACTCGACCTGGGGCGGCTGGCTGGCCGAACTCGGCCTGCCGGCGATCTACCGCAGCCAGAGCGGCTTCGGCGCCAATCTGCGCACGCGCATGAGCACGCGCGCGGCGCCGCACCAGGGACTGGGCGTGGCGCAATACGCGTGGTGCACGTCGCCGCTGCGCCGCTACACCGACCTGCTCAACCAAGGCCAGCTGATCGCGGCGGCGCGCCACGGTCGCACCGCGCTGCTGGCCGCGCCGTACAAGCCGAAGGACGCGCAGCTGTTCGCGGTGGTCAGCGCATTCGAGGACGCCTACCAGGCCTACGCCGACTTCCAGCGCGGCATGGAGCGCTACTGGACGCTGCGCTACCTGGCGCAGCAGGGCATCGAGCGCCGCGACGCCGCGGTGCTGCGCGAAGGGCTGGTGCGCGTCGACGGGCTGCCGCTGGTGCTGCCGGCGCTGGGCGCGGGCGAGCTGGCGCGCGGCACGCGCGTGCGCGTGCAGTTCGGCGCCGCCGACCTGGTCACGCTCGAGCTGTCGTGCCGCGTCGTCGAGCAGTTGCACGACGCGGCCGCCGCGCCCCTCGCCGACGCCGCGCAGGCCGACGCCGGCGCCGGCGACGACGACGACGCGGTTGCGCTGGCCGGCGGGCTGCAGCTTGAAGTCGACCAGGCCGAAGAGGCCGCCGAGAGCGGCGACGCCGCCACGCCGACGACCTGAGCACGATGCGCCGCCGCCTCGACGCGCTGCACTGGGCCCTGCTCGCCTCGATCGGCGTGCACGCCGCGCTGCTCGCGCTCAAGCTCGGCGCACCGAAGGCCTTCGACCGCGTGTTCACCGACACACCGCTGGCCGTCGTGCTGGTCAACGGCACCGGCAGCGACGCGCCGCGCCACCTGCAGGCACTGGCCCAGGCCACGCTCGACGGCGGCGGCAACGGCGCGCACGGGCTGGCCGCCACG
This sequence comes from Pseudomonadota bacterium, assembly GCA_021804595.1. Classification (GTDB taxonomy): domain Bacteria; phylum Pseudomonadota; class Gammaproteobacteria; order Burkholderiales; family Burkholderiaceae_C; genus Thiomonas_A. Next base: position 10,930 of record JAJZHH010000087.1, on the reverse strand, counting down.
CCGCTGCCCGACACCGCGCGCCAGGCCGACGGCGACGCGATGCAGGACAGCGCGCAGGCGCTGGCCGCCGAGCAGCAGCGCGAACGGCAGTGGCTCACGCGCGTGCACAGCCAGGTCGTGCAGCTGCAGCAGCTGGCCGCGCAAAGCGCGTCGGCGCAGACCCGCGAGGCGCTCGACGAACGCCGCCGCCGGCTGCTCGACATGCTCGGCGCGATCGAGCGGCGCATCGAGCGCGACAACGCCGGGCCGCGACGGCGCTTCGTCGGTCCGCGCACGCGCAGCGTGCCGTACGCGCTGTATTACGACGCGATGCGACAGAAGATCGAGCAGCGCGGCACCGCCGACTTCCCCGAGCGCCATGGGCACAAGCTGTACGGCCGGCTGATCATGGCGATCACCGTCGACGCGTCCGGGCGGCTGCTGCGCACCCGCATCGAACGCGGCTCGGGCGATCCGACGCTCGACCGCATGGCGCGAACGATCGTCGCCGCGGCCGCGCCGTTCGGCCGCTTCAGCGCCGCGATGCGCACCGATGCCGACCAGATCGTGATCGTCGCCGGCTTCGATTTCACCCGCGACCACGCGATGCAGACGACGATGCAGGGACAACCGTGAACTCCGCCCCCCGCCAACCCGACCTGTACGCCGTGCTCGGCAACCCGGTCGAGCACAGCCGCTCGCCGCGCATCCATCAGCTGTTCGCCGAACAGTGCGGCCAGACGATCCGCTACGAGCGCCGACGCGTCGAGCCGGGCGCGTTCGCCGCCACGTTGGCCGCGCTGCGCGCCGAAGGCGCCCGCGGCTGCAACGTCACCGTGCCGTGCAAGTTCGACGCCGCACGTGCCGCGCAGCGGCTGAGCGAGCGCGCCGCGCTCGCCAGCGCCGCCAACACGCTGGGCTGGGACGACGCTGGCGTGCTGTGGGGCGACAACACCGACGGCATCGGCCTGCTGCGCGACCTGGCGCGGCTGCTCGACGCCCCGGCGGACACCGCGCTGCACGCGCGGCCGGTGCTGCTGCTGGGCGCCGGGGGCGCCGCCGCCGGCGTGCTCGGCGCGCTGGTCCAGGCCGGCGCGCCGAGCGTGGCGGTGTGGAACCGCAGCACCGACCGCGCCGCCGCGCTGGTCGCCGCTCACCTCGCGCTGGCGCAGCGCCACGGCTGCGCGTTGGCGGCGGTGGCACAGCCGATTGCCGGCGCCGCGCTGGTGATCAACGCCACCGCGTCCAGCCTCGGCGGCGACGCGCTGCAGCTGCCCGCCGGCGTGCTCGGGCCCGGCGTGCTCGCCTACGACCTGATGTACGCGGCGGCGCCGACCGTGTTCGTCGCGCAGGCGAGTGCCGCCGGCGCGCGTGCCGCCGACGGCCTGGGCATGCTCGTCGAGCAGGCCGCCGAGAGTTTCGCGCTGTGGCGCGGCGTACGCCCGCGCACGGCGCCGGTGCTGGCGCAGCTCGACGCCGAGCTGCGCGGCCGCCCCATGCCTTGACCCCACCCGACCTGCCACGATGGCACGACAACCTTCCCGCCGCCGCGGCCTGCTGCTGCTGGCGCTGTGCGCGCCGCTGCTGCTGCAGGGCTATTTCGCGGTGTGCATCGCGCTGTGGCGCGTGCTGCCGGTGACGACCGGCAGCTTCATGCGCAGCGGCCAGCTGCGGCTGCTGCGCGCCGGCCAGGCCGACGCCTGGCGCCACGACTGGCGCGGCATCGACGCGATCAGCCCGTGGCTGGCGCGCGCCGTGGTCGCGTCGGAGGATTCGACCTTCGCGACCAACGACGGCGTCGACTGGGAGGCGCTGCGCGACGCCTGGCGGCGCAACCACGAGCGGCGCAACGAGCGCCGGCACCGCGTCGTCGGCGGCTCGACCATCACCCAGCAGCTGGCGAAGAACCTGTTCCTGTCGCCGCAGCGCAGCTACTGGCGCAAGGGACAGGAGCTGGTCATCACGTTCATGCTCGAAGCGATCCTCGGCAAGCGCCGCATCCTCGAGGTCTATCTGAACAGCGTCGAATGGGGCGACGGCGTGTACGGCGCCGAAGCCGCCGCGCAGCACTACTTCCACCGGCCGGCGGCGCGACTGTCGCGCCTGCAGTCGGCGCGGCTGGCGGTGATGCTGCCGGCGCCGCGCTTCTACGAGCACCACTTCGGCGGCGCCTACCTCGACGCGCGCAGCGGCGTGATCGCCGCGCGCGCGCTCGACGTCGCGCTGCCGCGGCTGCGCTGAACGCTCAGCCGCGCGCCAGTTCGGCGAACGCGCCGTCGGCGGCCTGCAGCGTCGCGTCGATCACCGCGTCGTCGTGCGCCGACGACACGAAGCCGGCCTCGTACATGCTCGGCCCCAGGTAGACGCCGCGGTCGAGCAGCGCGTGGAAGAAGCGCTTGAACGCGTCGAGATTGCCGCGCGCCATGTCGGGGTAGTTGCGCGGCAGCGCGTCGGCGAAGTACAGGCCGAACATGCCGCCTTCGCTGTCGGTGCGCAGCGTCACCCCGTGCCGCGTGGCCGCGGCTTCCAGCCCCTGCATCAGCCGCCGCGTCGTCTCGCCCAGCCGCTGGTGGAAGCCCGGCGCGCGGATCAGCCGCAGCTGGGTCATGCCGGCGGCGACCGCGACCGGATTGCCCGACAGCGTGCCGGCCTGGTAGACCGCGCCCAGCGGCGAGAGCGCGCGCATCACGTCGGCGCGGCCGCCGAACGCGGCCAGCGGCATGCCGCCGCCGATGACCTTGCCCATCACGACCAGGTCGGGGCGGATGCCGTAGAGCTGCTGCGCGCCGCCGAGCGCGACGCGGAAACCGGTCATGACCTCGTCCCAGATCAGCAGCGAGCCGTGCTCGGTGCACAGCTCGCGCAGCCGCCGGTGCCAGTTCGCGTCGCCGCGCACGAAGTTCATGTTGCCGGCGATCGGCTCGACGATGACGCAAGCCAGTTCCGACCCGCGCTCGGCGAACAGCGCCTCGAGCTGCTCGACGTTGTTGTACTCGAGCACCACGGTGTGGCGCGCGACGTCGGCCGGCACGCCGCCCGAGCTCGGATTGCCGAAGGTCAGCAGGCCACTGCCGGCCTTGACCAGCAGGCTGTCGGCGTGGCCGTGGTAGCAGCCTTCGAACTTGACGATCGCGTCGCGCCCGGTGAAGCCGCGCGCCAGGCGCAGCGCGCTCATGCCGGCTTCGGTGCCGCTGGAGACCAGCCGCACCATCTCGACCGCGGGCATCAGCTCGCAGATCGTCTCGGCCATCTCGATCTCGTCGACGGTCGGCGCGCCGAACGACAGCGAGCGCGTCGCCGCGCGCTGCACCGCCTCGAGCACCTCGGGGTGGGCGTGGCCGAGGATCATCGGCCCCCACGAACCGATGTAGTCGATCAGGCGCCGGCCTTCGGCGTCGATCATGTAGGCGCCTTCGGCGCGTTCGATGAAACGGGGCACGCCGCCGACCTGGCGGAAGGCCCGCACCGGCGAGTTGACGCCGCCCGGAATGGTGCGCTGGGCGCGCTCGAAGAGTTCTGCGTTGCTGGACATGGAGGAAGCGCCGCGTTGCGGCGCGCGGTCAGGGAACGGGAATGAAGGTTTACTGCAAGCCGACCGGAGAGATCGACTCGTCGTCGGCCTCGGGGCCGGTCTGGGCCCAGAAGAAACGGTCGGGCACGAGCTGGCCCATGCCCGGGCGGTAGGCGAAGTCCAGGCTCTGGTCGAGGAATTCGAGCGCCTCGTGCACCGCCTGGTCGAGCTTGGCGCCGGTGCCCAGCAGCGCCGCAACCGCGGCCGACAGCGTGTCGCCGGCACCCGAGAAGCCGGCGTCGAACAGCTCGAAACGCTCGCGCAGCAATTGCCGGCGCGGGCTCAGCAGCAGGTTCTCGATGTGGTTCTCAGGCACCAGCACGCCGCTGACCAGCAGGTACTGCACGCCCATGCCGTGCGCCTGTTGCATCAGCGCCTCAGGCGTCGGCGGCTCGTCGCGCTCGACGTCGCCGAACAGGAACTGGCTCAGCGCGGTGGCGTTGCCGCACAGCACGCGCGTTTGCGGCAGCACCAGCTCCTGCATCGCCTTGACGTATTCGTCGAGCTGCGATTCGTCCAGCGCCTGCAAATTGCCGACGTAAGTGACCAGCGGCAGCTGCGCGTAGTCGGCGAGCAGTTCGGCGACCGCGCTGACGACTTCGACGCTGCCGAGGAAGCCGACTTTCCACGCCGCCAGCTCGACGTCCTCGAGCACCGCGCGCGCCTGCTCGACCACCGCGTCGGCGTCGACTTCGACGATGTCGAAGATCTCGGCGGTGTCGCGCACCCAGATCGACGTCGTCACCGGCAGCGCGTGGCAGCCGACCGCGGCGCACACCGCCTGGTCGGCTGCCAGCCCCGCCGCTCCGCTGGGGTCGGCGGCATTGAACGCCATCACGGCCGGCGGGGATTCGGGAGCTTCGGTGGAATTGGGCATGATCGGTCCTGAGAGGCGGCTGCCGCGCCGCGGGCCACGGGTCGACGCGACGCCACATCCGCGGCGCGCGCCTTCTTAGAATGATTGAATCTTATGCCAGAGGACGATACGCTGTGACACAACCTGAGTACAAGACGTGGATGTGCTTGATCTGCGGCTTTATTTATCAAGAACAGGAAGGACACACGCCCAGTGGAATCGCCCCGGGCACGCGTTGGGCCGACGTGCCGCTGAACTGGACGTGTCCGGAATGCGGCGCGCGCAAGGAAGATTTCGAAATGGTGGAGATCTGAGATTTCTGCCGCCCCCCTGGAGAGCCGCTTGGGCAAGACCAACGCTCGATTCACGGTGCTGGTCGTCGACGACAGCCACACGATCCGACGCAGCGCCGAAATCTTCCTGAGCCAGGCCGGCTACGACGTGCTGCTGTCCGAGGACGGATTCGACGCGCTGTCCAAAGTCAACGACGCGATGCCCGACCTCATTTTCTGCGACATCCTGATGCCGCGGCTCGACGGCTACCAGACGGTGGCGATCATCAAGCGCAGCCCGCGCCACGCGTCGATCCCGATCGTGATGCTGTCGTCGAAGGACGGGGTATTCGACAAGGCGCGCGGCAAGATGGTCGGCGCCGAGGCCTACCTGACCAAGCCGTTCACGAAGGATCAATTGCTGAAAGCCGTTCAGAATTACGCGACCGCCGACGGCGTTTCCCAGCCATGAGCAGCATCCGCAAAATCCTGATCGTCGACGATTCGCGCACGGAGCTCTATTTCCTGTCGGATCTCCTGCACAAGAACGGCTATGTCGTCAGCACCGCCGAGAACGGCGAGCAGGCGCTGGCCGCGCTGGCCGCCGACCGACCCGACCTGGTGCTGATGGACATCGTGATGCCGGGCCAAAACGGCTTCCAGCTGACGCGCCAGATCACGCGCAATCCGCAGTTCGACGGTCTGCCGATCATCATCTGCACGAGCAAGCGGCAGGAAACCGACAAGTTGTGGGCGATGCGCCAAGGCGCTCGCGACTACGTGACGAAGCCGGTGGATCCGCATGATCTGCTGAGCAAGATCATGGCGCTGTCTTGACCCGGCGATGGCACGCTCGAGTCTGATCGAATTCCAGGGCCGCCTCGCCGAGCGGCTGCAGCAGGCGCAGCACGCCGCCGGCGAGTCGCGCTGGCTCGCGGTGGTGGCCGGCGACTCGAGGCTGTTGCTGCCGCTGGCGCAGTCGGGCGAGATTTCGTCGTATACCCCGCCGACCGCACTGCCCCATGCGCAACCGTGGTTCGTCGGCCTGCTCAACCTGCGCGGCGAAGTCTGCGGCATCGTCGACCTCGCCGCCTTCCTCGGCCACGCCGGCGCTGCGCGCAGCGGCGCGCGCAGCAGGCTGGTGCAGTTCGCGCCCAGCCTCGACACCAACGTCGCGCTGCTCGTCGACCAACTCGTCGGCTTGCGCACCCCTGAACAGTTCGTCATCGACCCGCAGGCGCAAGCGAGCGAGGCGCAATGGCTGGGCCCGGGCCTGCTCGACGCCGAAGGCCTGCGCTGGCGCGAGCTGAACCTGGCGCTGCTGGCCGACGATGCCCGTTTTCTCCAGGTCGTCTGAACGATTTCCAAGCCGGAGTCCCCATGGCCCTGTTTCCCAAGTTCGCCTCCACCGCACCGAGCTCCGACGCCACCGCGATCGGCGAAACCGCGATGGCGCCGGCGGTGCCGTCGGCCGCTCGCGAGGCACGGCGCACCGGACTGCCACTGCTCGGGCGCATGCCGCTGGCGCACCAGCAGCGCCTGCTGCTGGTGCTGATGATTGCCGCGCTGCTGCTGCTCGGCGGCGGTCTCGCGGTGACCCTGCGTGCCAGCTCGAGCTCGGCCGGGCTGCTCAGGGACAGCGGCGACGCGGCGATGCAGTCCCAGCGCGTGGCCAAGTCGATCAGTGCCGCACTGCTCGGCTCGTCGTCGGCGTTCGCCGAACTGCGCAGCAGCGCCGATGCGCTGCGCGCCGACGTGCACACGCTGCACGGCGGCGCCGCGTTGACCAAGGCGCGGCCGCTGGTCGACGCGACGGTGAAGAACGCCGCGACCGTGGTCGCGCTGGAGTCGGTGCTGACGCAGACCAACCAGGCGCTGCACGGCGTGTCGAGCCAGTCCGACGCGATGCTCGAGCCGGCGCAGACCGTGTTGTCGCTGCTGCAGCAGAGCAATGCGCCGGCCGCCGACGTCGGCGCGGCCGCGCAACTGGTGATGCTGACCCAGCGCCTGGGCAAGTCGGCCAACGAATTCCTCTCCTACCAGGGTGTCAGCCCCGGCGCGGTGTTCGCGCTGGGCAAGGATCTGAACACCTTCAACCAGTTGCTCGCCGGCCTGCGCGACGGCGACGCCACGCAGCAGCTCGTCGCGGTGCGCGACGCGCAAGCGCGCCAGCAGCTGGCCGCGCTGCAGACCGCGTTCGCGGCCACGCACAAGCTGGCCACTGCGGTGCTGGGCAATTTGCAGGCCTTGAGCAATGCGCGCTTGGCGCAAGCCGCGGTGGTCAAGGACTCGGTGCCGCTGCTCGACGCCCTGCAGCAACTGCAGCACGGCTACTCGACGACGGCCGCCGGCGGCTCGGCCAGCGTGCTGTTCGTCGCCGCCTGCGGCTTCGTCGCCTTGTTCGCGCTGCTCGGCCTGGCCCAGCTGTACGTCGCCGACACGCGCCAGCGCGCGCAGCAGGCCGAACGCCAGCGCCTGCAGGCCGAGCGCCTCGAGCTCGAAGCCAGACGCAGCAACGAAGCGAACCAGTCGGCGATCCTGCGCCTGATGAACGAGCTGCAGAACGTCGCCGAAGGCGACCTGACGCAGCAGGCCACGGTGACCGAGGACATCACCGGCGCGATCGCCGACTCGGTCAATTACACGGTCGAGGAGCTGCGCAGCCTGGTCGGCCAGGTGCAGTCCAGCGCCGAGCAGGTGCGCGCGGCGTCGGCGCAGGCGCAGACCACATCGGGTGAACTGCTGAAGTCGTCCGAACAACAGCTCGCCGAGATCCGCGCCACCGGTCGCTCGGTGCTCGACATGGCCGAACGCATCAACACGGTGTCGGCGCAGGCGCAGCAGTCGTCCGACGTCGCGCGCCAGTCGCTGCGCGCGGCCGAGCAGGGCCAGCTCGCGGTACGCAACTCGATCGACGGCATGAACGCGATCCGCTCGCAGATCCAGGACACGTCCAAGCGCATCAAGCGCCTGGGCGAGTCGTCGCAGGAAATCGGCGAGATCACCGAGCTGATCTCCGACCTGACCGAACAGACCAACGTGCTCGCGCTCAACGCGGCGATCCAGGCCGCGTCGGCCGGGGATGCCGGGCGCGGCTTCTCGGTCGTCGCCGAGGAGGTACAACGGCTGGCCGAGCGCTCGGCCGACGCGGCCAAGCAGATCGCCGCGCTGGTGCGCGCGATCCAGACCGACACGCAGGACGCGGTCGCGGCGATGGAAAAAAGCACCCAGGGCGTGGTCGAGGGCGCACGCCTGTCCGACAGCGCCGGAACCGCGCTGAGCGAGATCGACCGCGTATCGCGTGAACTCGCCGAGCTGATCCAGCGCATTGCCGGCCAGGCGCAGACCGAGGCGCAGTCGGCCAACCAGGTGGCTGAAAACATCCAGCACATCTTCGTCGTGACCGAACAGACCGAAGCGGGGACGCGGTCGACCGCCGAGCTGATCGCCGAGTTGGCGCGCGTGGCCGGAACGCTGCGCGACTCGGTGACGCGATTCAAGATCGCCTGAGCCGGCGCCCCGCGGCATGGAACTCGCCCCCAGCCCCTCCCCGATGGCGGCCGACGCGGCGCCGCTGGCCTGGATCATCGACCAGGTCCGCGACAATCTGCTCGGCGCGCTGACCACGCTGCGCCGGCAGCTGCTGCTGCACGCCCCCGACAGCGACGAGGCGCGCACGTTGCTGCTGCAGGCGCGCGGTCAGCTGCACCAGGCCGCCGGCGCGATCGACCTGCTCGGCTACACCGCCGCGGCCCGACTGGTGCAGGCGGCCGAGCGCGCGGTCGCGCGCGGCATCGAGCAGCCGCAGCGACTCGACGAGCGCGCGCTGCAGCTGCTGGCCACCGCGCTGCACGCCGAACTCGATTTTCTCGACGCCCAGCACAGCGGTGCGCACGAAGACCCGGTCAAGCTGTTCAAGCCCTACCGCGCGCTGCTCGATTTCGTCGGCGACGCCGCGCACCCGGCCGATCTGTGGGACGTCGACTGGAGCTGGCCCGAGCAACCCGACGCGGCGCCGGCCGCGGCGCTGGCGCCGAGCGTGCGCGGCGACTACGAGCGCGCGCTGCTCGAGCTGCTGCGCGGCGGCAACGTCGGCGCTGCCGGCGTCGCGCTGCGTCGTGTCGCCGAATCGGCGGCGCTGGCCGCGCAAGGCCACGAGCGGACCTTGTGGACCATCGCTGCGGCCTTTTTCGAAGGCATCGCGCTGGGCCTGCTGCCGCCCGACATCTACGTCAAACGGCTGTGCAACCGGCTGAACCTGCAGCTCAAGAGCCTGCTCGGCGGCCAGCCGCAGCCGGCGCAACGGCTGGCCAACGAACTGCTGTTCTTCTGCAGCCAGGCGTTGGCGCGCGCCGACGCCGACGCCGCACCGGCCTTGCGTGGCCTCGCGCGCGCGCTGCAGTTGCCGCCGGCGGCGGTTGTCGACTACGAGCGCGATCATTTCGGCCGTGTCGACCCGGCGCTGGTGCAACAGGTGCGACGCCGCCTCGGCCAGGTCAAGGACGGCTGGGCGATGCTCGGCAACGAGGACTTCAGCCGCGTCGACCGGCTGCTCGACGCATTGGGCCAGCTCGGCGCAGCACTGCGCGACGTGCAGCCGGGAGTCGAGGCACTGCCGGCGGCGATCGAGCGCGTCGTGCGCGCGCTTGCCGCGGGGCGCGAACAGCTCAGCCCCGAACGCGTGCTCGAAGTGGCGACCGCGCTGCTTTTTCTCGAAGCCGCATTCACACACTTTCGCGCCGACGATGCGGTATTTGTCGAACACGCCGCCGAGCTTGCCGAGCGCTTGCTGCGCAGTGCCGACGGCGAAGCCGCCGGCGCATTCGCGCCGTGGATGGAAGAGTTGTACCGGCGCACGTCAGAAACGCAGACGCTGGGCAGCGTGGTCGACGAGCTGCACCATGACATGGGCACCGTCGAGCGCGTACTCGACGCGTATTTCCGCGACCCGGCGACGCTGCACGAACTGGCTCCCGTACCGCGCTTGCTGACGCAGATGCGCGGGGTGCTTTCGGTGCTCGGCGTCGACGTCGGCGCGCAGGCGCTGAGCCACATCAGGCAGCAGGTCGACGCGTTGATGGCAACTCCGCAGGGCGCCGCAATCGACGCCGAGGCCTTCGATCAGCTCGCCGGCAACGTCGGCGCGCTTGGCTTCCTGATCGATATGCTCGGCTACCAACCCGAGCTCGCCAAGTCGCTGTTCGCGTTCGACGACGAACGTGGCGAACTGCGCCCGCTGGTCTCGGCGCCGCGCCGGCGCGCGCCGCGCGCCAGCGACGACACGGCCCGCGCAGTGCAGGCGACAGCGGCCTCTCCAACACCGACGCCGGCCGCGACGATGCCGCCACCGGCCGCGGTCGAGCCGCCTGCGGCGGCGCCGACCCCTGCGCCCGCTGCGCCCTTGACCGCCGACAGCGTCGAGGATGAGGAGCTGCTGGGCATCTTCCTCGACGAAGCGGCCGAGGTGGTCGCCGCCGGTCGCGCAGTGCTGGTGCATCTTCGCGCTGACCCTGAAGCCGACGATGAAGCCGCGTTGGGCAGCGTGCGGCGCGCGTTCCATACGCTCAAGGGCAGTTCGCGCATGGTCGGCCTGCGCGATTTCGGCGAAGCGGCGTGGGAAATGGAGCAGCTGTTCAATCAGGTGCTTGCCCGCCAACGCGCGGCGACGCTGCCCTTGCTTGACCTGGCCGCGCGCGCCTTCACCGAGTTCGACGCCTGGACCGCCGCGCTGCGTGCCGGCGACGCCACCGGGCATTCGAGCGCCGGCATCGTCGGCGCCGCGCGCGCGCTGCGCGGCGTCGGCGGCGTGCAACCCGACGTGCCTGTGCAAGGGCCGCCGATCGCGATCGAACAAGCGGCTGCTGAAGCGGTACCGACCGAAGCGCCGCATGCCCCGGCTGGGCCCGAGCTCGAACTGACCGACGCGCTGCTGCTCGGCCTGCCCGAATCCACTCCCGCAGCGGGGGCCGTGGCCGAGGCCGCCGCCGCGGCGCCAGAGTTCGAAGCGCTCCCCGTCGACGAGCTCCCCGTCGACGAGCTCCCCGTCGACGAGCTCACCGTCGACGAGCTCACCGTCGACGAGCTCACCGTCGAGCAAGCCCTCGTCGAGCAGCCCGCCGCGGAATCCGCGGACGCACCCGTGGCCGAGGCGCCTGTCGCCGCGGCGTCAGAGTTCGAAGCGCTCCCCGTCGACGAGCTCCCCGTCGACGAGCTCCCCGTCGAAGCGCTCCCCGTCGAAGCGCTCCCCGTCGA
>JAJZHH010000086.1 GCA_021804595.1 Pseudomonadota bacterium | reverse complement strand
GGCGTCGTCGGCATCGCCGCCGCACTGCGCGTACCGCGCCTGCTGGTGGCGACGACGCTGGCGGCGTTCGCCACCTCGAGCCCCGAGCTCAGCGTGTCGACGCTGGCGGCGTGGGCCGGCCGCCCCGGCATCGGTGTCGGCGACGCGCTCGGCAGCAATGTCGTCAACCTCGGTCTGGTGCTCGGCTCGGCCTTGCTGCTCGGGCCGCTGGCGGTCTCGCCGCGCGAGATCCGTCGCGACGGGTCGCTGGCGTTCGCGGTGCCGGTGCTGACCGTGCTGCTGGCGCTCGACGGCACGCTGTCGCGCGTCGACGGTGCCGTGCTGCTGGCCGCCTTTGCCGGCTGGGCGACGTGGATCGCGCGGCTGGCGCTCGACCACCGCCGGCACGCGCCGCTCGACGCGGCCGCGGCGCCGCCGCCACCCGCAACCGCGCTGGCGCTGCTGCGCCTGCTCGCCGGGCTGCTCGGGCTGCTGCTGGCGGGACGCCTGTTCGTCGTCGGCGCCACCGGCATCGCGAGCTCGCTCGGCGTGCATCCCTACGTGATCGGCGCGACGCTGGTGTCGGCCGGCACCTCGCTGCCGGAGTGGGTCACGGTGCTGCTGGCGCGTCGGCGCGGCGACGATGACATCGGCGTCGGCACGCTGATCGGCAGCAATCTGTTCAACGGCCTCGCGGTGGTCGGGCTGGCGGCTTCGATCCGGCCGATCCCTGCACCGCTGCGCGAAGTCGGTGTCGCCGCTGGCTTCGGGCTGCTGACGCTGCTGCTGGTACTGCCGCGTCGCGGCGCGCTGTCGCGCCGGCGCGGGCTCGCGCTGCTGCTGGCCTATGCGGCGTTCATCGCCGCGACCTCGCTGAGTGCGGCATGAGGCGCGACGCCGACGACGGAGCCCCGCCGCCGCCAGTGGCGTGCTGTGGGTCGGGGAACTGCGCAAGGCTGCGCGGCGCTGGCGCAGCCGGGCGACAGCCGCGTTTGCCGCAGATCAATGAAGATGCAATCAACAAGGCCGAAATTCCGCCTGAACGACTCTTGTAAGGAAGGTTTGAGCGTCGATGCCGACAATGCGCCCCGACCCCGGGATGGAGCGTTCGGTGAGAAAGTTGGCAGCGCAAGCGCACTACAGTGAACTCTGGCAGCGGCTGGCCATCGAGGTCGCCCCGGTGGCGATCGTCGTCGTCGACTGCGACGGCCTCGTCGTCGCGTTGAACCGCGCGCTGACCGAGATGCTCGGTTACGACGCCGACGATCTGGTCGGCCGCGAAGTCGAGACCCTGGTCCCCGAGGGCTTGCGCGCCACCCACCGCAACCAGCGCAGCGGGTATGCACGGACCTCCGGCGGGCGTCGCATGGGCATCGGCGTCGACCTGCACGCGCGCCGCAAGGACGGCGCGGTCGTGCCGGTCGAAATCGGGCTCAGCCCGTTCGAAGTCAACGGCTTTCGCCTGGTCATCGCGGTGATCGCCGAAATCAGCGAGCGCAAGCGTCTGCTCGCCGCGGTCGACCTCAGCGAACGCCGCCACCGCTGGGTGCTCGATCACGCGCCGGACGGCTTCTACATGGCCGACGCGAGCGGGCGCCTGATCGAGGCCAACCTCGCCTACCAGCGCATGTCGGGGTATTCAGGCGACGAACTGAGCGGCATGTCGGTCAGCGATCTCAACGCGGTCGACACGCCGGACGAGGTCCGCGCCCGGCTCGACGCCGTCGTGCGCGCCGAGCGCGGGCGCTTCGAGACCTGGCACCGGCGCAAGGACGGCGGCAGCTGGCCGGTCGAAGTCACCGCGAACGTCGTTCCCGAGCGCGGCGAGGTGTTCGTCTTCGTGCGCGACCTGAGCGAACGCAGGCAGGCGGAAGCCGAGCGCGACGCGCTGCACGCACGCATCCGCGAGTTCGCCTTCAGCGACGCGCTGACCGGGCTGGCGAACCGGCGCCTGTTCATCGACCGGCTGGCGCAGGCGCTCGAAGCCGCCCGGCGCAACGCAAGCTTCGGCGCCGTGCTGTTCATCGACATGGATCGCTTCAAGATCCTGAACGACACCCGCGGCCATGCCGCCGGCGATAGGTTCCTGGTTGAAGTCGCCGCGCGGCTGCGCGAAGGCGCGCGCACGCAGGACACCGTGGCGCGGCTGGGCGGCGACGAATTCGTCGTCATGCTGGTCGGCCTCGACGCGTCGGCCGACGCGGCCGCGGCCGATGCTCGCGCCTACACGGAGAAGGTGTGCGCGACGCTGAACCGGCCGTACGCGTTCGACGACACGTTGCACACGAGTTCGGCGAGCATCGGCGTCACCCTGTTCCCGCTGCCCGACGACACCGTCGACGCCGTGCTGCACCGCGCCGACCGGGCCATGTATCGCGTGAAAACGCGCGGCGGCGGCGGATGCCGCATCGAAGCCGAAGGCCTCGACGGCGCGGCCGAAACCGACCCGCGCGGCGCGCCGGCGAGCGGCTCGGTCGACGACGCGCCGCGGCAAGACTGACCCAGCGCAGGGGCGGGCGCGCGCGCGTCGCGCGGGAAATCCCGCATCGTCACTCATTCGCATATTCGCAAGAATGAGGCAATGAATACTCGTACCCTGAAGGACGGCCTGTACGCCCAGGTTGCTCGCGTCGGCTCGGCGCTGGCCAGCCCGAAGCGGCTCGAACTGGTCGAGCTGCTCGCGCAAGGCGAGAAGTCGGTCGAGGCGCTGGCGCAGGCCGCGGCCATCGACGTCAAGCTCGCCAGCGCGCACCTGCGCGTACTGCGCGGCGCGCAGCTGGTCGACGTGCGCCGCGACGGCAGGCACCGCGTCTATCGGCTCAGCGGCGCCGACGTGTCGGCGCTGTGGGTGCAGCTGCGCGAGCTGGCCACCGCGCACCTGGCCGAGCTGCAGCTGGCGATGCAGCAGCTGCTCGCCGCGCCCGAGCGGCTGACGCCGCACAGCGCGGCAGCACTGCTGGCCAGGGTGCGCCGCGGCGACGTCGTACTGCTCGACGTCCGTCCGCACGGCGAATACCGTGCCGCCCACTTGCCGGGGGCGCGTTCGATCCCGCTGGACGAACTCGAGGCGAGGTTGGGCGAACTGCCGCGCGGCTGCGACGTCGTCGCCTATTGCCGGGGGCCGTTCTGCGTGATGTCCGACGCGGCCGTCGAGCTGCTCGAGCGCCACGGCCTGCGCGCGCGCAAGCACGCTGACGGCGTGCCGCAATGGCGCGCCGCGGGGCTGCCGCTGGAGTCGGCCAGCGTATGAGCCCGGCCCACGCGGCGGCACCAGGCGACGACTACCCGCAGGGCATACGCGCCAACCTGCAGCAGTTCGTCTGGCAGGCGGTGCAGGTGTTCCTGGTCGGACTCGTCCTCGGCATGGAACGCACCGTGCTGCCGGTGGTCGCCGCGCGCGACTTCGGCGTGCCGCCGTCGTCCTTCCTGTACCTGCTGGCCTTCGTCATCGCGTTCGGGCTGGTCAAGGGCGCACTGAACTTCGTCGCCGGTCGGCTGTCCGAGCGCATCGGGCGCAAGGCCGTGCTGGTGCTCGGCTGGGTCGCGGCGCTGCCGGTGCCGCTGCTGATCGGCTACGCGCAGTCGTGGTGGTGGATCGTCGGCGCCAATCTGTTCCTCGGCGTCAACCAGGGGCTGGCGTGGAGCATGACGGTGACCAGCAAGGTCGACATCACGCGCGCCGAGCAGCGCGGGCTGGCCACCGGCGTCAACGAGTTCGCCGGCTACGCCGCGGTCGGCCTGGCGGGTCTGACGACCGCCTGGCTGGCCCAGCGCTTCGGGCCGCGCGAGGCCTTGCTGGGTTTCGCCAGCGTGGTGATCGCCATCGCGCTGCTGACCGCGCTGCTGTTCGTGCGCGAAACGCTGCCCTGGGCGCGCGCCGAGCGCCAGCGCCACGCCCGCGGTACCCACGCCGGGCGGCGGCCGCGCTACGCCGAAGGCCTGGCCGAGCATCCGAGCTCGCGCCAGGTGTTCGCCTACGTGTCGTGGCGCCACCCCACGTTCTCGGCGCTGTGCCAGGCCGGAGTGGCCAACAAGGTCGCCGACACGCTGCTGTGGGTGCTGTTCCCGCTGTACCTGCACGGCCGTGGGCTGGGCCTGGTGCAGGTCGGCTGGGTCAGCGGCGTGTACGGCATCAGCTGGGGGGTGTCGCAGCTGTGGACCGGGCCGCTGTCGGACCGCATCGGTCGCCGCGCGCCGGTGGTCGGCGGGCTGTGGCTGCTCGCCGCCGGCGTCGCCGCGTGCGTGCTGGTGCACGGCTTCGCGGCCTGGCTGGCCGCCGCGGCGGCCATGGGCGTGGGCATGGCGCTGCTCTATCCGAACCTGATCGCCGCAGTCGCCGACATCGCGTTGCCGAGCTGGCGCAGTTCGGCGCTGGGCACCTACCGCTACTGGCGCGACACCGGATACGCGATCGGCGCGCTGGTGCTCGGGCTGGTGGCGCAGGCGCGCGGTGCGATCGAGCCGGCGTTCTGGGTCACCGCGGCGTGGCTGCTGCTGGCGGGCGCGTGGGTCTGGGCGCGCGCGGAGGAAACACACCCGGCGAGGCTGCGCGGCGAGCGGCCGTGAATGGATCGCCGGGCGCAGGGCAGCGCCTTGCGCCTGAGCGCAAGCCACGCCTTGCTGTTGACCACCCCAGGGCCGGGCTGCGCCCAGCCCGCGCCTGCCAACCGGCCGGCAGATGTCCGTTTTGTCATCCATCGGTCATCGCGTCGACAGTGTCGAAAGCCTAGAGTGCAGGGTATCGGATGGGCCTTTCGGTCGATCGGTACGCCAAGCGCAGGAGGTATCGCCATGATGTGGTTCGGACATCCCGCCGGGTACGGCTACGGCTTCGGCATGATGGGCGGGTTCGGCTGGATCGCGATGCTGATGCTGGTCATCGTCGTCGCGATCGTCGCCGCAGGACTGCTCAAGGACCTGTTCGCCGAACGCGGCGAACGCGTGCGCACCCGCCAGGGCCTGCGCGACATCATCGACCAGCGCTACGCGCGCGGCGAAATCGACGGCGACGAGTACGCACGCAAACGCGCGCAACTCGAGCTCTGAGCCCTAGGTTGACACAGGCGGCGCCGCCGGCGCCACGCGCGGGGCGCTCTCCCCGGAACAGCACGAAGGAGTCGGTCATGAACAAGGCATTTCAACGTATGGCATTGCCGCTGGCGCTGGCTGCGGCCGCGGTGTGGGCACCGGTACAGGCGGCGCAGCCGTCAGCCGGCGCGTCGTCGGCCGCACCGGCCTGGGGGCCGGGTGCGATGGCGGCGTATCACGGCGGCTACGGCCCGGGCATGATGGGCGGCGTCGGCGGCGGCTATGGCCCCGGCGCGATGGCGCGCTACCACGGCGGCTACGGCCCCGGCGCGATGGCGCGCTACCACGGCGGCTACGGCCCCGGCATGATGGCCGGCTTCGGCGGCGGCTGCGCTTACGGCGGCGGCATGATGGGGGGCTGGCACCGGTACGGCCATGGGTACGGCCCCGGGTCATGGATGGTGGGGTCGAATCGCGGCGCCTACGGAGCGGCGCTGAACGACGCGCAGCTCAAGCGCATCCGCGCGATCGAGAAGGCGACGTTCGATCGGCAATGGGCGCTGATGGCGAAGATGCACGACCTCGCGTTCGTGAACCTTTCAACCGGTGCCGGATCGCACCTCGACGTCGACGCGGTGATGAAACAGGCCACCGAGATGTCGAAGCTGCGGCTGCAGATGCTGCGCAACCGGCTTGAGGCGCGACAACAGATCGACGCCGTGCTCGACGCGGCGCCGCACGCGGCGCAAGGCACGAAGCCTTGAAGTATCGTCTCGAGCTCAAGCGGCGCCGCGCCGCGGCGACGGCAGCTCGACGCTGAAACAGTTGCGGCCGTCGGCGCTGCGCACGGCGACGGTGCCGCGGTGCAGCTCGACGATGGACTTGACGATGGCCAGACCGAGCCCGGCGCCTTCGCCATTGCGCCGCCTCGATGGGTCGGCGCGGTAGAAGCGCTCGAACAGATGTGGCAGGTGCTCGGGCGCGATCTGCGCGCCGGCGTTGCAGACGTCGACGCGAACGCGCTGCGCGTCGGCCGTCAGCGTCACGTCGACCGTGGCGCCGCGCGCGCTGTGGTGCACCGCATTGCGCAGCAGATTGCTCAGCGCACGGCGCAGCATCGCGCGGTCGCCGCTGACGCGCGCCCCGGCGCCGTGCAGCTGCAGCGCGACGCCCTGCTCGTCGGCCCATGCCTCGAAATACTCGAACAGCGCGCGCACTTCGGCCGCCAACTCGACGTCGTCGTGCGCCGGCAGCGCGTGTTCGGTCTGCGCCAGGAACAGCATGTCGGAGATCATCGCGCTCATCCGTTCGAACTCCTCCAGGTTGGAGTACAGAACCTCGCGGTAGGTGTCGACTTCGCGCCCGCGGCTCAGCGCCACCTGGGTCTGCGTGCGCAGATTGGTCACCGGCGTGCGCAGCTCGTGCGCGATGTCGACCGACACGCCGCGCAACCTTTCGTAGCCGCGCTCGATGCGCTCGAGCATGGCGTTGAATGCAGCCACCAGGTCGGCGAGTTCGACCGGCACCTGCGCCGGGTCGATGCGCGCATCGAGCTGCTCGCTGCCGATGTCGCGCATGCGCGCGCTGATCCGGCGCAGCGGCGCGTTGCCCTGCTGCACGGCGAGCCGCGCCAGCAGCACGCTGATCAGGCTGGCCAGCAGGGTCCCGGCCCACAGCGCGCTGCGCAGGCGCTCGAGATAGCGCAGGTGGAAGTCGATCGCGCGCGCGAGCACGACGCGCTCGCCGCCGGCCGCACGCAGCACGACGCCGCGCCAGCTGTGGCCGCCGGCCTGCCACAGCTGCAGCGCATCGAGCGCCGGAGCGCGGCTGGCGTGCGCGCCGGCGGCCGGCAGCGCCGGACCGGGCGAGGCGAACAGCAGTCGACCGTCGGCGTTGCGTACGCGCAGCACGAGGTCATGGCGGTCGCCGACCGCGTCGCGCAGCAGGTGCTGGCGCTGCGCGGGGTCAGGCAAGGCCAGTGCGGCGTCGACCGCGCCCCAGGTCGACGCCAGCGAGTCGAGGTCCATGCGCGCGAAGTGCAGCTCGATCGAGCGCTCGACGCCCCAGGCGAACGCCAGCAGCAGCAGCGTCGTCGACAGACCGACCAGCACCGTGACGCGCAGCGCCAGCGAGATCGGCCGGCGCGCCGCGTCAGCCCGCATCGGGCAACTCGAGCACGTAACCCATGCCGCGCACGGTCTGGATCAGCTTCGGGGCATGGCCGTCGTCGACCTTGGCGCGCAAGCGCCGGATCGCGACGTCGATGACGTTGGTGTCGCTGTCGAAGTTCATGTCCCACACCTGCGACGCGATCAGCGAGCGCGGCAGCACCTCGCCACGCCGGCGCATCAGCAGCTCGAGCAGCGCGAACTCCTTGCTGGTCAGCGCGATGCGCTGGCCGCCGCGGCTGACGCGGCGGCGCACGACGTCGAGCACGAGATCGGCCACCTGCAGCGGCTCGAGCGACGCGGTGGCGCGGCCGCGGCGCAGCAAGGTGTGCACACGCGCGAGCAGTTCGGTGAACGCGAACGGCTTGACCAGATAGTCGTCGGCGCCGAGCTCGAGCCCCTTGACGCGGTCCTCGACCGTCGCACGGGCGCTGAGGAACAGCACCGGCGTGGTCTTCCCGGCCTCGCGCAACGCGCGCACGATGCGCCAGCCGTCGACGTCGGGCAGCATCACGTCGAGGATGATCAGGTCGTGCTCGACGGTCATCGCCAGATGATGGCCGTCGAGGCCGTCACGCGCCCAGTCGACGACGAAGCCGGCCTCGCTCAGACCCTGGCGCAGGTATTCGCCGGTCTTCGCCTCGTCCTCGACGACGAGCAGCTTCACGCTCAGCGCTCGAGGTCGGCGCGACGCCGCTTGTATTCGTCGGCGTCGATCTCGCCGCGCGCGTAGCGCTCGTCGAGGATGTCGCGCGCGCCGCGCCCGAGCATGCGGCGCTCGCGGCGGTCATCGCCGAACTGACGCAGCACGCCGAACAGCAGCACGACGACGACGATCAGCAGCAGCAGCATGAACATCCAGCCACCTCCCATCCCGTAGCCATACCCACCAGGCCAACCGAACCCCATCATGTCGAATCTCCCAGGCACGATTCGCGGCCTCCGTGTGCACACTCTAGGGCTGACGGTCTGACCCGCGGCTGACCGCCCGATGACATTTCCGTCATGCGTCGCGGGCGCCGCGTCAGCGCGCCAGATCGACGATCAGGCGCTCGAGCTCGGCCGCCTGATCGGGGCTGGCCAGACCGCCGGGCATGCGCCCGATGCCGTCGACGATCGAACGCCGCATCGCGTGCTGCTGCCGCGGGTGCCGCGCATAGTAGCTCGCGATCTCGGCGAACGACGGTGCGACACCGCCCGTGTCGAGCGCATGGCACTGCTTGCAGGCCAGTTGCTGGTGGTCGATGTAGCCGGACAGCCGGCGCGCGGCGCCGGCGTCGACCGGCGGGGGGGACTCGACGCCCGGCGCGGCGGTGTCTGGAGCGGCGCCCATCATGCCGCCCGGGCCCATCATGCCGGCGCCGCCGGCCATCTGCGCGTCGGCGACGCCGGCTACGGCTGCGGTGGCGAGCAGCAGTGCCGCGGTCATGCCGCGAAAGCGACGACGATGCATCATGGTCCCTCCCATCACGGCGACGCGCCGTGCTGCCGCCACGCTACACCTGCGCGCCGCGGCCACGCTTGACGCCGCGCAAGCGAGTGCCGCACCGGTCCCGGGGTCAGCGCGCCATGCGCGGCACGGACCGGCGCAGCGCTGCGGCGATCGGCGCGCGGATGCGCGCATCGTGCAGGCAGATGCCGCCGAGCAGCCCGATCAGCGCGCCGAGCACGGTGTCGAGCAGCCGCGCGCGCATCAGCGCCGCCGCAGACGTCGAGCCCAGGTCGGCAGCGTCGGCCAGCAGGAGGGTCAACGGTGTGATGAAAACCACCGCGCTGCCGTAATGGCGCACGATCAGCGTTTCGACGACCAGGGTCAAGCCCATCACCATCAGCGCGATGCCCCACGGGCCCAGCCCGGGCTGCAGGCAGAACCAGGCCACGCCGACGCCGGCGACGGTGCCGACGATGCGTTGCAACTGCTTGTTCCACACTGCGCGCAGCGAAGTACCCTGGATCACCGCCAGGCAACTGACCGGAACCCAGTACGGTCTCGGCATGCGCAGCAGCTGGGCGGCGGCCAGCGCGATGCCGACGAAGGCGCCGATGAGCACCGGGTCGACCACGCCGGCGTCGAAGCCCGGCGTCGACGGCGGCTCGACCGCGTGAGCTGGGCGCCGCCGCAGCGTGAACACGCTGTAAGCCAACGCGACCGCGCAGGCAAGCAGCGCGCCGAGCGCGTTCAACCCGACCAGCGCCGGGAATTGCTCGACGCTGACCGGTGTATACGCGCCGATCGCGGCGGCCATGATGAAGAACAACCCGCCCGGCGGACCGATGCGGTACAGACGCACGGCCATCATCGTCAGCACGGCGATGAAGACGAGCACCGGGATCAGCATCGGCGCGACCAGATGGCTGGTCAGACCCAGTGTGTAGCAGGTGACCATCGCGAACGCGCAGGCCATCAGCCAGACCATGCGATGCGGCAGCGCCGTCGCCGGCAGGTAGAGGAACACCATGCCGCCGAGCGAGGACACCAGACCGTAGGCGATGTGGCCGAAATACGCCCCGACCAGCAGCGGCACTCCACTGGCCAACGCCGCGGCCAGCGGCATCGACCAGTGCCGTTCGCTGGGCTGGACGTGCGTCAGGTGCGACAGCTCGCGGCGCGCGAGCACGACGAGGCGCAGGGTCGGCTGCATGCGCCGAAGCGCGATCAGAAGCGCTCGACCCACGGCCGCAGCTCGACTTCCCAGCTCCACGCGCTGCGCGGCTGCCGCGCCAGGCGCAGGTATTCGGCGGCGATCGCGTCGGCGTCGAGTTGCGCGTCGGGGGTATCGGGCCGCGCGCGCTGCGGGTGCGCGATCTGTCCGTCGATCACGACGTGGGCGACGTGCACGCCTTGCGGCGCGAGTTCGCGCGCCAGGCTTTGCGCCAGCCCGCGCAGCGCGAACTTGCCCATCGCGAACGCCGCCGAGCGCGCGTATCCCTTGATGCTGGCCGACGCGCCGGTGAACAGCAGCGTGCCGCGGCCGTTGGCGAGCATGCGCCGCGCGGCCTGCTGCGCGACCAGGAAGCCGCCGTAGGCGTTGACCGCGAGCGCGTCCGCGACTTGCGCCGGATCGACGTCGACGACCGCGCCAGGCACGCGCAGGCCCGGGTTGTAGACGACCACCTCGAGCGCACCACGAGGGTCGCGGTCGATGCTGTCGAACAGCGCGGCGACTTGCGCCGGGTCGGTCGCGTCGCAGTCCAGTGCGACCGCGTCGAGCTCGGCGGCCAGCCCGGCGAGCCGGTCCGGGTGACGCGACGCGAGCACGACGCGCATGCCGCCGTCGCGCGCAAAGCTGCGCGCCAGCGCGGCGCTGAGGCCGTCACCGGCGCCGACGATCAAGGCCAGCGAATGCGTGCTCATGGGAGTGAGGGGAAGGTGAGGTTCGAGGGCGATGCTGATCGCCGGGACTTTACGCCTTTGCGCGCGTCGGCGCGGCCGCGCGCGAGCCCGGCCCTGGCGGCGAGCTACCATCGGCCATCCACCGCGAGCGCAATGCTTGACGGCCGGTGGCGACTTTTGTTGCCAATATAAAAACAGAAGGGGGCATGATGGACGAATTGACCGCCGCACGAACGGGCACCGAGAGCTTTCTGTGCGCATTGCTCGATCTGTTCAATCCACACCTCGGCGCGCATGGCC
Organism: Pseudomonadota bacterium; assembly: GCA_021804595.1. Taxonomy (GTDB): domain Bacteria; phylum Pseudomonadota; class Gammaproteobacteria; order Burkholderiales; family Burkholderiaceae_C; genus Thiomonas_A. Next base: position 2,174 of record JAJZHH010000086.1, on the reverse strand, counting down.
GGCGCCTGGCCGAATTGATCGTGGCGCTGGCGCCGCAGTTCGATGTGCGCGACGCGGGCCTGGCCGACATGCGCAACGCCGCGCTTTACCACGACATCGGCATGCTCGGCATCGAGCGGCGCAAGCTGTTCACGCCCTACGCCGAGCTTGACGAGACCGATCGGGAGCTGATCCGGCTGCACGGCGAGTTCGGCGCCGCGCAGCTGCGCATGCTGCCGTGGCTCAAGGGCGCCGCCGACGCCGTCGCGTCGCACCACGAACACTGGGACGGCAGCGGCTTTCCGGCCGGCCTGCGCGGCGACGCGATCCCGCTGGGCGCGCGGCTGCTTGCGGTCTGCGATGCCTACGACGAAATGCTGCACAAGCCGGCCGATGCGCCGCAGCACTTCACGCCCGACGAAGCGATCGACCACCTGCTCGAGCAGCGCCGCCGCCGCTTCGACCCGGTCGTCGTCGAGACCTTCGTCACGATGATCGAAGCGCTGTCGCGCGGCGGGCCGGCGCCGACGCCCAGCGAGATCGCGGTTTCGGTCGGCCAGCTGAGCGCCGGCAACGTGCTCGCGCGCGACCTGCTGACGACCGAAGGCATGGTCCTGCTGGCTCGCGGCACGCCGTTGCGCGATGCGCACATCGTGCGTCTGCGCGCGCTGCGCGACGCACGGGTGGTCGCCGAACCGTTGTACATCGCGCCTTGAATCGACGGCGACGCGAGACAGCGTGAAATTTGTCACGCGCGCCCCGCCGCGCCGGACCTAGACTTTCGCTCGCCTCGGCAATGCAGCGACGGCCGACTCCCGGCTCTGGCTGGAACCCGTGCTGCGGCGCCCTTTGGAAGCCCTACGCCGCCCTCGCTGGCCCTTCATCGCGACCGCGCTGTGCGGTGTGCTGGTCTCGACCGTCCTCGCCGCGCTGGTCTGGCGCGCCGACGAAGCGCGCGCCCGCGCCGCGTTCACCGAAATCGCCCAGCAGCGCGTCTCGCAGGCCACCGAGCACCTGCACGCCGCGCTGCAGGACCTGGTCGCGCTGCGCGCGCTGTTCGCCACCGCCGGGGTCGTCGACCGCGCCAGATTCGACACCTATTGCGCGCCGTTGCTGGCCAGCGACCGGGCGATCCAGGCGCTGGAGTGGATTCCGGCCGTCGACCACGAGCAACGCCCAGCGCTCGAGCGCCGCGCCCGCGCCGACGGCTACCCGGCGTTCGCGTTCACCGCGCAGACGCCGCAGGGCATGCGCCCGGAGCGGCCGCGCCCGCAGTACTACCCCGTCTATTACGTGTCGCCCTACCGCGGCAACGAAAAGGCACTGGGCTTCGATCTGGCGTCGAACCCGGCGCGGCAGGCCGCGCTGCAGACCTCGGCGGCCACTGGCGAGATGGTCGCGACTTCGCGCATCGTGCTGGTGCAGGCGCAGCAATCCGGCTACGGCTTCCTCGTCTTCTACCCGGTCTACGCCAACGGCGGTGCGGCGCCGGCGGCGCCGATCGGCTTCGTGCTCGGCGTGTTCAAGGTCGCGCACATCGTCGCGCCGATGCGACAAGGCACGGCGAGACGCCACGGGCAGGTCCAGCTGGCCGTGTACGACGTCACCGAGCACGCGGCCGGCAGCCCCGGCGCCGAGCTGTACCCGAAAGGGCGCGTGGTCGACCTCGACGCCGTGCGCCGCGACGACCTGGTCTACACCGACACGCTCGACGTCGGCGGGCGCCGCTGGCAGCTGCTCGCCTACCAGGCGCCGTCGACGACCGACAAGGTCGAGGCCGGAGTCGTATTCGCGGTCGCGATGCTGGCCACGCTGCTGATCCTGGCGCTGATGCGGCAGACCATGCTCGCGCGCGACAGCGAGGCGGCGCGCGAACTGGCGGCGCGCGCCGACGCGACCAAGTCGCAGTTCCTGGCCAACGTCAGCCACGAAATGCGCACGCCGCTCAACGGCGTCATCGGCATGCTCGACCTGCTGCTGCAGTCGAGCCTGCGCGGCGACCAGACGCGGATGGCCGAAATCAGCCGCCGCTCGGCGGTCAACCTGCTGGGCATCATCAACGACCTGCTCGATTTCTCGAAAATCGAGGCCGGGCGCTTCGAAATCGCCAGCGAGTCGGTCGACGTGCGCCGCCTGCTCGGCGAGGAAATCGAGACTTTCCGCAACCTGGCGGCGAAAGGCGGCTGCGAGCTCGA
>JAJZHH010000005.1:3550-47969 GCA_021804595.1 Pseudomonadota bacterium | reverse complement strand
CTCTCGCGAGACAGTCAAACGCCCACACTTATCGGCTTTCATTCTTTTAAGGAACCCGATCCGGAAACTCTTCGCTTCCACATCGTTGGCTGCTCAAGCAGCGCAGAATCGATATTCTTGCACAGCGCTTATTTTGCTGTCAACACCTTTTTTCGATTATTTTCGCGATTTGCATCGCAACTCGAAAACGGCGTCACGGCAAAACCACCACCGCACCAACCTTGCTCACAACTTCGCGCAGCGCCTCACGTTCAACGTTTGTCGTTCAACGAACAATGCCTGCGAAGCGGCGAAGAAGTGAATTGTGCAGCGCACTCGAAGCCCTGTCAACTCTTTTTTGCGACAACACGCGCTGGATCAGCGCTGGATCACGCCGCACGCCGGCGCGCCAGCGGCGCGCGCCACCAGCCGAGCATCTCGTTGGCCAGCAGCGCGCCGAGGATCAGCGCGCCGCCGCCCAGCGTCGCGCTGGTCGGGCGCTCACCGGCGCCCAACCAGGCCCACGCGGTGCCGAAGACGACCTCGAGCAGGCCGAGCAGGCCCACTTCGGCCGGCAACAGGCGCTGCGCTGCCCATACCGCAAGGATGCCGGGCAGCGCGAGCTGGAACACGCCGAGAAAGGCCAGCCACGCCAGGTCGTGCGCATCGACCGCCAGCGCCCCGGCAGGCAGCGCCACGAGCAGCGCCGACAACGCGGCGCCAAACATCGGCGCGGCCTGCAGCGCGCCATGCCCGGCCGAGCGACGCATATTGACCCAGTTGCCGGCCGCGGCCAGCGGCACGCACAGCGCCACCAGCAGGCCGAGCAGTTCGCGCGAGCTGCGCGCGGCGTGCACGTCATGCCAACACATCCAGAGCATGCCGGCGCTGGCCACCGCAATCGCGCCCCAGGTGCGCGTCGGCAAGCGCTGACGCAGCAGCACGCGGCCGAGCAAGGCTGCGCAAAGCGGGCTGAGGCTGTCGACGACCAGGGTCTGCGCCACCGTGGTCAGGCTCAGCGCGAGCATGAACGCGGTGTACATCACGCACCACAGCAGCGCCGACGTCCACAACGGCGCGGCGCCATCGCGCACCGTGCGCAGCAAGGCCGGAGCGCCGTCGCGCGTCAGCAGCACGAGCGCGACGGCCAGCGCGGCGAAGCCGCTGCGCCAGAACACCAGCTGCAGCCCGTCGGCGTGGTGCAGGTGGCGGGTGACGACGCCGGCCACGCTCCACAGCAGCGTGGCCCCGACCAGCGCCAGCACGGCGCGACGGTGGGTGTCGCGCGAGCTCGGCGCGGCGGCGGCGGCGGACATCGCGGTGGACGCAGTGGCGACGACGGCGGACAGCAGGCTGCGGGCGGCCGAACTCAGGCCGCCGCTTCGGCGCGCCCGGCGCGCTTGCGCTCGTGCTCGCTGAGGTGGCGCTTGCGCAGCCGGATCGACTTCGGCGTGATCTCGACCAGCTCGTCGTCGTCGATGAACTCGACCGCGTACTCCAGGCTCAGCTCGATCGGCGGCGTCAGCTTGATCGCATCTTCCTTGCCGGAGACGCGGAAGTTGGTCAGCTGCTTGGCGCGCACCGGGTTGACGATGAGGTCGTTGTCGCGGCTGTGGATTCCGACGAGCATGCCTTCGTAGACCGGGTCGCCGGGCTTGACGAACATGCGCCCGCGATCGTCGAGCTTGCCCAGCGCGTAGGTCACGATCTCGCCCGCTTCCTGGCTGATCAGCACGCCGTTCTTGCGCCCCTGGATTTCGCCGCGGTAGCCGTCGTAGCCGTCGAAGATGTTGCTGATCAAACCGGTGCCTCGGGTCAGGTTCAGGAATTCGTTCTGGAATCCGATCAGCCCGCGCGCCGGGATGCGGTACTCCAACCGCACCCGGCCCATGCCGTCCGGCTCCATGTTGACGAGTTCGCCACGGCGCTCGCCGAGCGCCTGCATGACGCCGCCCTGGTGCTGCTCCTCGACGTCGGCGGTGACCAGCTCGATCGGCTCCTGGCGCCCGTCGGGGCCGTCGTGGAACACCACGCGCGGCTTGCTCACCGCCAGTTCATAGCCTTCGCGACGCATGTTCTCGAGCAGGATGGTCAGGTGCAGCTCGCCGCGGCCGGCGACTTCGAACACGCCGTCCTCGTCGGTGTCGCGCACGCGCAGCGCGACGTTGCTCTGCAGCTCGCGGTCGAGACGGTCGCGCAGCTGGCGGCTGGTGACGAACTTGCCTTCACGCCCGGCCAGCGGGCTGGTGTTGACGCAGAAATTCATCGTCAGCGTCGGCTCGTCGATCGCCAGCATCGGCAGCGGCCGCGGCGTCTCAACGCTGGTCAGCGTCATGCCGATGCCGATGTCCTCGATGCCGTTGATCAGCACGATGTCGCCGGGGCCGGCCTCGGCCGCCTGGTGGCGTTCGAGGCCCTCGAACTTCAGCACCTGGTTGACGCGCGCCTTGAACGGCGTCGAGTCGACGCCGGAATAGACCGCGACTTCCTGCATCGGCTTGAGCACGCCGCTGTTGATGCGGCCGATGCCGATGCGGCCGACGAAAGTCGAGTAGTCGAGCGAGCAGATCTGCAGCTGCAGCGGGTCTTCGGCCGAGCCCTGGTGCGGCGGCACATGGCGCAGGATCGAGTCGAACAGCGGCGCCAGGTCGACGCCGACCTGGCCCGGCTCGAGCGTGGCCCAGCCATTGAGGCCCGACGCGTAGACGACGGGGAAGTCGAGCTGCTCCTCGCTGGCGCCGAGCTTGTCGAACAGCTCGAACGTCGCGTTGATCACGTAGTCCGGACGCGCACCGGGGCGGTCGACCTTGTTGATCACGACGATGGGCTTCAGACCCAGCGCCAGCGCCTTCTTGGTCACGAAGCGGGTCTGCGGCATCGGGCCTTCAACCGCGTCGACCAGCAGCAGCACGCTGTCGACCATCGACAGCACGCGCTCGACTTCGCCGCCGAAGTCGGCGTGCCCGGGGGTGTCGACGATGTTGATGTGGGTTCCCTGCCACTCGACGGCACAGTTCTTCGACAGGATCGTGATGCCACGCTCCTTCTCGAGGTCGTTGCTGTCCATCACCCGCTCCGCGACCTGCTGGTTCTGGCGGAAGGTTCCGGATTGCCGCAGCAACTGATCGACCATCGTGGTCTTGCCGTGGTCGACGTGGGCGATGATCGCGATGTTGCGGATCGATGGAGTCATGGTGGTGTTCACTGCGGACGCAGTTCCTCGTCACTGAGCAGGCGTTGCGGCGCCAGGACCTGTCCGTCCCAGTCGCCTACGCCAAGAAAAATCGGGGTTTCGCCGGCGCGATACACGCGCACCGCACCGGCGGCCGGCGGCGCCGGCGGCGTCAGCCGCAGACGTCGCCCCTGCAGCAGGCCATCGGCCTGCGTCGGGTCGAGATCGAGCCGCGGCAGCGCGCGCAACAGGCTGTCAACGCTGAGCAGCCGCGTCGCCGCGGCGTCGGCATCGAGCGCCGCCAGCGCGTCGAGCGCAATCGCGTCGGCGACGTCGTAGCCGCCGCTGGCGCTGCGCCGCAGCGACGCCAGGTGCGCGCCGCAGCCGAGTTCGCGGCCGATGTCGCGCGCCAGCGCACGGATATAGGTGCCCTTGCCGCAACGCACCGCCAGCGTCAGCCGGTCGCCGTCGACGCCAAGCACGTCGATGGCATCGATGCGCACCTCGCGCGGCGCCACCTCCAGCGTCTGCCCGGCGCGCGCGTACGCGTACAGCGGGCGGCCGTCGCGCTTGAGCGCGCTGTACAAGGGCGGCACCTGCGCGATGCGGCCGACGAAGCGGTCGAGCACCGCGCGCAGCGTGGCTTCGTCGAACGCCGGCACATCGCGCCGCTCGAGCACCTCGCCCTCGCCGTCGTCGGTGGTCGTCGTCTGCCCGAGCTGCAGCTGCGCGACGTAGGCCTTGTCGGCGTCGAGTTGCACCTGGGCGAACTTGGTTGCGGCGCCGAAGCACAGCGGCAACAGGCCGTCGGCCAGCGGGTCGAGCGTGCCGGTGTGGCCGGCCTTGGCCGCGCACAGCGCGGCGCGCGCGCGCTGCATCGCCTGCTGCGACGTCAAGCCCCGCGGCTTGTCCAGCAGCAGCACACCGTGCACCGGCCGTGCGACCCAACGCGCCATCGTCAATCGTCCCGCGCCGGGTGCGCGACGGCCTGGCGGATCAGTCCGTCCATTTCGCTGGCCTTGCGCGTCGTCTCGTCGAACACGAAGTGCAGCATCGGCACCGTGTGGATGCGCAGCCGCTTGAACAGCAGGCTGTGCAGGTAGCCGGCGCGCTCGTTGAGCGCCGCCTCGGCGTGCTGCGGCTCGGCGCCGAGCACCGTGAAATAGACCTTGGCGTGCGCGTAGTCGGGCGACAGCTGCACTTCCGACAGCGTGATCAGGCCCAGCCGCGGGTCGCGCAGCTCGCGCGGAATCAGCTCCGACAGATCGCGCTGGATCTGGTCGGCGATGCGGTGGATGCGGTGCGGTGTACTGGACTGGCGTGGCATGGTGCTGGTGAATCCCGGTGCGTGCGTCGATGGTGGCGCCGATGTTGCGGTCGATGTCGGGTCGATGTCGGCTCGATACGTGCGCGACACGCGCATACGCGCGCGGCGCCCTGCGGGCGCCGCGCGCGTCGTTCGGCGTCGCGCCGGAGCATGCCCCGGCGCAGCGGCCCGCGTCAGAGTGTGCGCGCGACTTCCTTGACCTCGAACACCTCGAGCTGATCGCCTTCCTTCAGATCCTGGAAGTTCTTCAGCGACAGACCGCACTCGAACCCCTCCTGGACTTCGCGAGCGTCGTCCTTGAAGCGCTTGAGCGAATCGAGCTCGCCGGTGTGGATCACGACATTGTCGCGCAGCACGCGGACGTGCGCACTGCGGCGCACCACGCCCGACTGCACGCGGCAGCCGGCGACGGTGCCGACCTTGGTGATGCGGAACACCTGACGCACTTCGACCATGCCGATGACTTCCTCGCGCTTTTCCGGCGCGAGCATGCCCGACATTGCCGCGCGGATCTCGTCGACCGCTTCGTAGATGATGTTGTAGTAGCGGATGTCGATGCCGTTGAGCTCGGCCTGCTTGCGCGCACCGGCGTCGGCGCGCGTGTTGAAGCCGATCACCACCGCCTGCGACGCGATCGCCAGGTTGATGTCGTTCTCGGTGATGCCGCCGACCGCGGCGTGCACGACCGCCACGCGGATCTCGTCGGTCGACAGCTTGGTCAGCGCATGCACCAAGGCTTCCTGCGAACCCTGCACGTCGCTCTTGATGATCAGGTTCAGCGTCTTGGCGCCTTCGGCCATCTGCTCGAACATGTTCTCCAGCTTGGCCGCCTGCTGACGCGCCAGCTTGACGTCGCGGTACTTGCCCTGGCGGAACAGCGCGATTTCGCGCGCCCTGCGCTCGTCGGCCAGCACCATCAGCTCCTCGCCGGCGCTGGGGACTTCGCTCAGGCCCTGGATCTCGACCGGAATCGCCGGGCCGGCCTCCTGCACCGGACGCCCGTTCTCGTCGAGCATCGCGCGCACCCGGCCCCAGCACGAACCGGCCAGCACCGCGTCGCCGCGCTTGAGCGTGCCCGACAGCACCAGCACCGTGGCCACCGGGCCGCGGCCCTTGTCGAGCTGGGCCTCGATCACCAGGCCCTTGGCCGGCGCGTCGATCGGCGCCTTCAGCTCGAGCACCTCGGCTTGCAGCAGCACGTTCTCCAGCAGCTCGTCGATGCCCTGCCCGGTCTTCGCCGACACCGGCACGAACGGCGAATCGCCGCCGTACTCCTCGGGCACGACCTGCTCGGCGACCAGCTCCTGCTTGACCCTCTCAGGGTTGGCATCGGGCTTGTCGATCTTGTTGATGGCGACGACGATGGGCACGCCGGCGGCCTTCGCATGGGCGATCGCCTCCTTGGTCTGCGGCATCACGCCGTCGTCGGCGGCGACGACCAGGATCACGATGTCGGTGGCCTTGGCGCCGCGCGCGCGCATCGCGGTGAACGCCTCGTGGCCCGGGGTGTCGAGGAAGGTGATCATGCCGCGCGGCGTGTCGACGTGGTAGGCGCCGATGTGCTGGGTGATGCCGCCAGCCTCGCCGGCGGCAACCTTGGCGCGACGGATGTAGTCGAGCAGCGAGGTCTTGCCGTGGTCGACGTGACCCATCACGGTGACCACCGGCGCACGCGGCAGCGCCTCGACTTCCTGCGGCGCCTGGCCTTCTTCCTCGAGGAAGGTTTCAGGGTCGTCGAGCTTGGCGGCGATCGCGGTGTGGCCCATTTCCTGCACGATGATCATCGCCGTCTCCTGGTCGAGGACCTGGTTGATCGTGACCATCTGGCCGAGCTTCATCAGTGTCTTGATGACTTCGGACGCCTTCACCGCCATCTTGTGCGCGAGATCGCTGACCGTGACCGTCTCCGGCACGTGGACTTCGCGCACCTGCGGCTCGACCGGCGCAACAAAGCGCGATTGATCCTTGTCGCGGGAGTCGCGGCGCGAGCCACCCTTGGCGCCGCGCCACGCCGAGGTGCCGCCGCTGGCGTCGCCGCGCGTCTTGATCGCGCGACGCTTGGCGGCCTCGTCGGCCCACGACGACGACAGCTGTTCGCTCTTGACCTGCTTCTTGCCCTTGGCATCGGTGCCCGGGGCTGCCGTCGCAGCGGCAGCCGGCTTGGCCACAGCGGCGGCCGGCTTGTGGATGGTGCCCTTGATCGCCTCGGCCGGCTTCGGTTCTGGCTTGGGCGCGTGCAACACGGTGCGCGGACGCGCCAGCATGTCGCGGATCGCCGCGGCTTCGCGCTCGGCGGCAAGCCGACGGCCCTGCACTGCGGCCAGTTCGGCGCGTGCCGCTTCCTGGCGCGCGGCCTCGGCCTTCGCCGCTTCGGCCTTGGCCGCCTCGACCTTCGCCGCCTCGGCCTTGGCCGCTTCGGCTCGCGCTTGCTGTTCGCGCTCCGCGTCGGCGTTGCTCGACGCCGTGGCCTCGGCATCGGCCTGCTGCGCGGCGCCGGCGGCAGCCGCCGCGGCGCGCGCCGCTTCCTCGGCCGCCCGTGCCTCGGCTTCGCGGCGCTCCTGCTCGGCGCGCGCCTGCTCGGCTTGTTGACGCGCGGCCTCCTCGGCCGCTTCCTGCTCGGCGCGCTGACGCTGCGCGAGTTCCTCCGCCTGACGCGCGAGCAACTCGGACTGGCGCTTGGCTTCCTCCTCGCGACGCAACAGCTCGGCTTCGCTGACCACCGGCTCGGCGGCGGCCTCGACCGGGAAATCGTCGCGTTTGACGAAGACCCGCTTCTTGCGTACTTCGACCTGGATGGTGCGCGCCTTGCCGGTCGAATCGGCCTGCTTGATCTCGGTCGTCTGCTTGCGCGTCAGCGTGATCTTCTTGCGCTCGCTGGCCGCGCCGTGCGCCACGCGCAGGTGGTCGAGCAGCCGCGCCTTGTCGGCCTCGCTGATCGGGTCGTCGGGCGACTGCTTGTGCACGCTGGCGGCAGCCAACTGTTCAAGCAGTTGGGACGCGGGAATGTGCAGCTCGGTGGCGAGTTGCGCGACGGTTGTCTGTGCCATAGAGAAATTCCTTGCTCGTGCGGTCTCAGGCGTTGAACCAGTGTTCGCGAGCCTTGAGAATGAGCGCGCTGGCGCGCTCCGCGTCGCCGCCGATGATGTCGGTGAGTTCGTCGACCGCGAGGTCGGCGAGATCGTCACGCGTGTGGATGGCGGCATCGGCCAGTTTCGCGATGTCGTCGGTCGTCAGGCCTTCGAGGTCCTTCAGATCCTGCGAGACCTCCTCGAGTTTCTGCTCGCGCGCGATTTCCTGCGTCAGCAGGGCGTCGCGGGCGCGCTTGCGCAACTCTTGCACGGTCTCCTCGTCGAACGATTCGATCTCGAGCATTTCCGCCAGCGGAACATAAGCCACTTCCTCGAGGCTGGTGAATCCTTCCTGGATCAGGATGTCGGCGACCTCCTGATCGACGTCGAGCTTGCTGCGGAACAGCTCACGCATCGCCTCGATTTCGGCGTTCTGGCGGTTCTGCGATTCCTCGGCCGACATCAGATTGATCTGCCAGCCGGTCAATTCGGACGCCAGGCGCACGTTCTGACCCGAGCGGCCGATGGCCAGCGCCAGGTTTTCCTCGTCGACCGCGACGTCCATTGCGTGGCGTTCCTCGTCGACGACGATCGACTGCACGTTGGCCGGCGCCAGCGCGCCGATCACGAACTGCGCCGGGTCGTCGGACCACAGCACGATGTCGACGCGCTCGCCGCCGAGCTCGTTGCTGACCGCGTTGACGCGCGAACCGCGCACGCCGATGCAGGTACCGATCGGGTCGATGCGGCGGTCGTGCGACAGCACCGCGATCTTCGCGCGCATGCCGGGGTCGCGCGCGCAGGACTTGATTTCCAGCAGTCCCTGCTCGATTTCAGGCACTTCGAGCCTGAACAGTTCCTTCATGAACTCGGGCGAAGTGCGCGACAGCTCGATCTGCGGACCGCGCGCGGCGCGGTCGATCCTGGCGATCACCGCGCGCACGCGGTCGCCGACGCGCAGGTTCTCCTTCGAGATCATGTCGCCGCGGCGCAGGCGGGCGTCGACCTTGCCCGACTCGACGATCGCGTCGCCCTTGTCCATGCGCTTGACGGTGCCGAGGAAAATGCGATCGTTGCGTTCGAGGAAATCGTTCAGGATCTGCTCGCGCTCGGCGTCGCGGATCTTCTGCAGGATCACCTGCTTGGCCGCCTGCGCGCCGATGCGGCCGAACTCGACGCTCTCGACCGGCTCCTCGATGTACTCGCCGACTTCGATGCCGGGAATCTGCTCGACCGCTTCGAAATGCAGGATTTCGGCGTCGGGCTGCTGCAGCCCGGCCTCGTCGGGAACCACCAGCCAGCGCCGAAACGAGTCATAGCCGCCGGTATTGCGGTCGATCGCCACGCGAATGTCGACTTCGCCGCTGTAGCGCTTCTTCGTCGCCGACGCGAGCGCAGCTTCGACCGCGGCGAAGACGACTTCGCGGTCCACGTTCTTCTCGTGCGCCAGCGCATCGACCAGCATCAGCAACTCGCGATTCATGATTTTCGACCCCTGAAATCAAGCACCGGCACGAGACGCACTTCGCGCACCTCGGCCATGGAAAAACGCAATTCGTGCGCGACGCGCGACGGCGCCGCGGGCTTGGCCACGCCGACCTTGCGTGGCGCCGGCCTTTTTGCGCCGGGTTTGCTGGCCGCGAGTTCGGCCAGCAGCGCCTCGTCCCACACCACGGCCTGCGTCGCGTCGCCGTCGAGCGGCTGCTGCAGCACGCCGCGGTACTTCTTCCGTCCCTGGAACGGAGCCCGCAGCGTCACGTCAACGAGCTGTCCGGCAAAACGCTGGAAATCCTGCGGTGTACGCAGCAAGCGATCGAGCCCCGGCGACGACACTTCAAGGCGCTGGTAATCGACCCCGTCGACTTCGAGCGCGTACTGCAACTGACGGCTGACGCGCTCGCAGTCGTCGACATTGAGCGCCTCGTCGTCGGTGCGGTCGATGGTCACGCGCAGCAGCCCGCCACCGACCCAGGCCGCTTCGACGAAGGCATAGCCCAGGCCTTCGACCGCCGTCTCGATCGTTCGCATCAAATCGTGCGCACCTTGCGCCAATTCCGTCACTCGCTCTCCGTACCCGCAAAAAAAAAGGGCGATTGGTGTCGCCCCGTTTCTGGTCAACCCGGCATCCAGATTCCCGCCCTGCCGCCGCGCCAGCTTTCACGCCGCGCCGGCCACGAAGCCGAAAACGACCCGCACGCGCCACGGCGACCACGCCCAGCAGCTGCGCTCGCGCCTGGTTTCCTTGTGCGTTGGGTGGGAATACCCGCTCATTATAGGCCCAACAAGCGTGGCGAGCAAGCCACACCCGCCGCGCGCCGCGTCACCGGGCGCCCTCGCCGCTTGCCGGCGGCGCCGCCGCCAGCAGCGTGCCGACATAGCCCGGCGGCGGGTCGGCGAGCAGTCGCGCCGCGTCGCCGCACAGCAACAGCCGGCCCTGCCGCAGCACCGCGATGCGGTGCGCCATCGCCGCGACGACGCCGACGTCGTGACTGATGAACAGGTAGCTCAAGCCGCGCTCGCGCTGCAGCCGACGCAGCAGTTGCAGGATCTGCTGTTGCGCGAACACGTCGAGCGAACTGGTCGGTTCGTCGAGCACCAGCAGCTGCGGCGCCAGGATCAGCGCGCGCGCCAGCGCGATGCGCTGGCGCTGGCCGCCGGAGAATGCATGCGGATAGCGCGGCAACGCGTCGGCGTCGATGCCGGTGTCGGCCAGTGCCGCAACGACGCGCGCGCGGCGCACCGCGGCGTCGAGCGCCGGCTCGTGAATCACCAGTCCCTCGCCGACGATGGCCTCCACGGTATGCCGCGGCGACAGCGAGGCGAACGGATCCTGGAATACGACCTGCATGCGCCGCCGCGCCGCGCGCCAGCCGCGCGCGTCCAGCGCGGCCAGCTCGCCGTGCCCGGGCAACCGCACCGAGCCCGAGCTCATGCGCTGCAAGCCGAGCAGCGCCAGCGCCAGCGTGGTCTTGCCGCTGCCCGACTCGCCGACCAGGCCCAGCGTCTCGCCGGCGCGCAGCTGCAGCGAGACGTCGCTCAGCACCGGCCGCAGGCGACGTCCCCAACCCGCGCGATGGGCCACGCCGACGTGCTCGGCGACCAGCACGTCGCGCGCGTCGGCCGGCGCCGGCTGCAGCCCGCTGCGTCGCGGCACACTGTCGAGCAAGGCCTGGGTGTAGGGATGCGCCGGCTGCCGCATCACCGCGTCCAGCGCGCCGTGCTCGACGACGCGGCCGTGCTGCATCACCGCGACGCGCTGCGCGAAACCGCGCACCAGCTGCAGGTCGTGGCTGATCAGCAGCACGCCGAGGCCGCGCTCGCGCTGCAGCTCGTCGAGCAGCGCGAGGATCTGCGCGCGCACACCGACGTCGAGCGCGGTGGTCGGCTCGTCGGCCAGCAGCAGCCGCGGCCCGCACGCCAGCGCCATCGCGATCATCGCGCGCTGGCGCTGGCCGCCGGAGAGCTGGTGCGCGTACGCGGCGGCGCGCCGCGGCGCGTCGTCCAGCCCCATGCGCTCGAGCAGCTCGAGCGTGCGCACTCGCGCCTGGCGCCGCGTCAACGGCTGGTGCAGGCGCAGCGCCTCGTCGATCTGCGCGCCGATCGTGTGCAGTGGGTTGAGCGCGCTCATCGGCTCCTGGAACACCATCGCGATGTCGCGGCCGCGCACGGCGCGCATGGCCCGCGGCGGCAGCGCCAGCAGCTCGCGGCCGTCGAAGCGCACCGAACCGTCGACGCGCGCCGCGTCGAGCAGGCGCATGATCGCCAGTGCGGTCAAGGTCTTGCCCGAACCCGACGCGCCGACCAGCGCGACCTTCTCGCCGCGCGCCACGTCGAGGTCGACGCCGTCGAGCAGCCGCCGCCCGCCGAGCTCGACGCGCAGGCCACGCACGCTGAGCAGCGCCTCAGTCGCCATGGCGCGGGTCGAGCGCGGCGCGCAGCGCCTCGCCGATGAAGGTCAGCAGCAGCAGCGTCGCCACCAGCGTGACGAACACCGCCAGCGACAACCACCAGGCGTCGAGATTGGCCTTGGCTTCGGCCAGCATCTCGCCCAGGCTGGGTGACGGCGGCGGCACGCCCAGGCCGAGAAAGTCCAGGCTGGTCAGCGCCAGGATCGCGCCGCTCATGCGAAACGGCAGGAAGGTCAGCATCGGCGTCAGGCTGTTGGGCAGGATGTGGTGCGTGGCGATGCGCCAATGCCCGGCGCCGAGCGCGCGCGCCGAGCGCACGTAGTCCATCTGCCGGTTGCGCAGGAACTCGGCACGCGTGTAGTCGGCCAGGCCCATCCAGCCGAACAGCGACAGCAGCACCAGCAACAGCGCGAAGCTGGGCGCGAACAGCGACGCCAGGATGATCAGCAGGTAGAGCTCGGGCAGCGCGCCCCAAACCTCGATCAGGCGCTGCAGCGTCAGATCGACACGACCGGCGAAATACCCCTGCAGAGCGCCGAGCAGCAGCCCGAGCACGGTACCCACCGCGGTCAGCGCCAGCGCGAACAACACGGAATCGCGAAACCCGTAGACCAGCCGCGCGAGCACGTCGCGCCCTTGCGCGTCGGTGCCCAGCCAGTTCTGCGCCGACGGCGGCGCCGGGTTGGGCTGCGTCGCCCAGTAATTGATCGTCGCATAGTTCCACGGCACCGGCGCGAACACGACGAGGTTGCCCGGCGCGTCGAGGTGGGCGCGGATCAGCGGGTCGTGGTAGCGCGCCGGGCTGCGGAAATCGCCGCCGAACGCCGCGTCCGGGTAATCGTGCAGCAGCGGCCAGTAGTCGTGACCGGCGTAGCGCACGAACAGCGGCCGGTCGGTGCACAGCACCGGCGCGGCCAGCGACAGCGCGAACAGCACGCCGAACAGCCACAGGCTCCAGTAACCCAGACGCCGGCGCCGGAAGCGCGCCCACGCCGCCGCCGCCGGCGAAAGCCCCGCGGGTGCCGCTGCGACGCCGCTCACGACAGGCTCTCGAACTGCACGCGCGGATCGACCCAGACGTAGCACAGGTCGGAGACGAGCTTGGTCAGCAGCCCGATCAGCGTGAACAGATACAGCGTGCCCATCACCACCGGATAGTCGCGCCGCACCAGCGATTCATACGACAGCAGGCCGAGCCCGGGCAGCGAGAACAGCGTCTCGATCAGCAGCGAGCCGCTGAAGAACGCGCCGATGAACGCCGCCGGGAAACCGGTGACCAGCGGAATCAGCGCGTTGCGCAGCACGTGGTGCCACAGCACGCGGTGCTCACCGGCGCCCTTGGCGCGCGCCACGAGCACGTACTGCTTGTGCATTTCCTCGAGCAGCGCGTTCTTCGTCAGCATCGTGATCACCGCGAAGCTGCCGGCGACCATCGCCAGCACCGGCAAGGTGATGTGCCACAGGTAGTCGGTCAGCTTGTGCCACGTCGTGAACGTGCTCCAGCCGTCCGAAGTCAGCCCGCGCAGCGGAAACCATTGCCAGAAACTGCCGCCGGCGAACAGCACCAGCAGCGCCACGCCGAGCACGAAGCCCGGAATCGCGTAGCCGACCAGCACCGCGACGCTGCTGGCGACGTCGAAGCGCGTGCCGTCGCGCACCGCCTTCGCGATGCCCAGCGGAATCGAGATCAGGTAGGTCAGCAGGAAATTCCACAGGCCCAGGCTGATCGACACCGGCATGCGCTCGCGGATCAGCCGCCAGACGCTCTCGTGGTAGTAATAACTCTGGCCCAGGTCGAAGCGCGCGAAGCGGCGCAGCATCAGCCAGAAACGCTGCGCCGGCGGCTTGTCGAAGCCGTACAGCTTGCGGATCTCGGCCAGCTGGCGCGGGCTGATGCCCTGGCGGCCGCGGTAGGCCAGCCCGCCTGCCGCCTCGGCGCGGTGGCTGCGCAATTGCGCGACCATCTGCTCGACCGGCCCGCCGGGGACGAACTGGATCACGACGAAAGTCAGCAGCACGACGCCGAACAGCGTCGGGATCATCAGCGCCAGTCGCTTGGCGACGTACAGACCCAGGTTCACGCTTCGCCCTCCCGCCACCAGCACGCCGCGGCCCAGGCCTGCGGCTCGTAATACAGCGGCAGCCGCTGCGGCATGCCGAAACGATGCGCGCGCCAGGCCACGCGGTGCGCCGCCGCGTACCAGTGCGGCACCGAATACCAGCCGCACACCAGCACGCGGTCGAGCGCGTGGCACGCCGCGCGCAGCGCCTCGTCGGTGCGCGCGCCCAGCACCGCGCCGATCAGCGCGTCGATCGCCGGCTCGTGCACGCCCCACAGATTGTCGGAGCCGTCCTGCATCGCGGCGGCCGAGCCGAACAGGTCGACCAGTTCGTTGCCCGGGCTCGGGCTGCCGGCGTAGCCGGTGGTCGTCATGTCGAAGTCGAAAACCTCGAGCCGCTGCTGATAGACCGCGAAATCGACCTGGCGATAGATCAGCCGGATGCCGAGGATGTCCAGCGCGCGCGCGTACGGCGCGATCACCGGCGCCAGCGAACCCTGGCTTTCGAGGTATTCGAAGATGAACGCGTCGCCGCGCGCGTTGCGCAGGGCGCCGTCGCGGTAGTGCCAGCCGGCTTCGCGCAGCAGCGCGCGCGCGGCCAGCAGATTGGCGCGCAGGCTGCCCGGCGGCGCCGTCGACGGCAGCGTCGGCAGCTCGCCGAACACCGCCGCCGGCAGCTGCGCGCGCCACGGCTCGAGCAGCGCCAGCTCGGGCCCCGCCGCGCGGCCGCGGGCCTCGTAGGGGCTGTTGGCGAAGTAGCCGTGGATGCGCTTGTACTGGCCGTAGAACAGCATGCGGTTGAGCCACTGGAAATCCAGCGCCAGCGCCAGCGCGTGGCGCACGCGCACGTCGTGAAAAAGCGGCCGACGCAAGTTCATCACGAAGCCCTGGAAGCCGGCCGGGTTGTGGTTGGGCAGCTCGCGCTTGAGCAGCGCGCCGTCGTCGAAGCCGCCGCCACGGTACTGGCGCACCCATTCGCGCGCGACGAAGGCCTGGATCAGGTCGAACTCGCCGGCCTTGAACGCCTCCAGCTGCGCGGTACCGTCGCGGTACAGCTTGTAGCCGATGCGCGCGAAGTTGTACTGGCCGCGCCGGCTCGGCAGCTGCCAGCCCCAGTAATCGGCGCGGCGCGCGTAGACGATGTCGCGCTGGCCGCGCTGGCGCTCGATGCGATAAGGCCCGGAGGCCAGCGGCGGCTGCCCGACCAGCTCCTGCAGCGCCGCGCCGCCGCCCCAGCGCGGCGAGAACACCGGCAGCCCCGCGGCGATCAGCGGCAACTCGCGATCGGCGCGGCGGAACGTGAAATGCACCAGCCGCGGCGCCAGCGCGCGCGCCGCGACGAGGTCGGCGTACTGCGCGCGCAGCGACGGTGCCGCACCGTCGCCGCTGAGCGCGGCGAAGCTGTGGCAGACCGCGGCGGCGTCGACCGCGCTGCCGTCGGCGAAACGCGCCAGCGGATGCAGCCAGAAACGCACGCCGAGGCGGTCGGCGTCGACTTCCATGCGCTCGGCGAGCAGGCCGTACACGCTGTTGGGCTCGTCCCAGCTCGGCGTCATCAGCGTCTCGAACACCAGGCTCATCAGCCCCGGCGGCGCGGTGCCGCGCAAGGTGAACGGGTTGAGCTTGTCGAAGCTGGCGTTGCGCGTCGCCGGCGTCAGCCACAGCTCGCCGCCGATCGGCGCCTGCGGGTTGACGTAATCGAAATGGCTGAAATCCGACGGGTATTTCGGCGGGCCGAACAAGGCAAAGCCGGCCGCTGGCTCGCGCCATGGCACAAGCAACGCGGCCTGCAACAGGCCGCGGCGCGTGAGGCTGGGGCTCGGCACCATGCGAGAATTCTGCAACAAGCGCGAGCGCCACGGGCGCGCGACTCGACATGCCGTCAAGCGGCCACAGCAAAGGAACGAGCAAACCATGGGCTTTCTCACAGGCAAACGCATCCTGATCACCGGACTGCTGTCCAACCGATCGATCGCCTACGGCATCGCGCAGGCCTGCCGGCGCGAAGGCGCCGAGCTGGCGTTCACCTATGTCGGCGAGCGCTTCGAGGAGCGCATCAAGGGCTTCGCCGCCGAATTCGACTCGACGCTGACCTTCCCCTGCGACGTCGCCGACGACGCGCAGATCAACGACCTGTTCGCCGCGCTGGCCGGCCACTGGCCGCAGCTCGACGGTCTCGTGCACTCGATCGGCTTCGCGCCGCGCGAGGCCATCGCCGGCGACTTCCTCGACGGTCTCAGCCGCGACAACTTCCGCATCGCGCACGACATCTCGGCGTATTCGTTCCCGGCGCTGGCCAAGGCCGCGCTGCCGCTGCTGCAGGCCAGCGTGGCCGCCGGCAGCATGCCGTCGCTGCTGACGATGACCTACCTCGGCGCCGAGCGCGTGGTGCCGAACTACAACACGATGGGCGTGGCCAAGGCCGCGCTCGAAGCCAGCGTGCGTTACCTGGCCGAAGCGCTGGGACCGCGCGGCATGCGCGTCAACGGCGTCAGCGCCGGGCCGATCAAGACGCTGGCCGCGTCGGGCATCGCCGACTTCGGCAAGATGCTCAAGTTCAACGAGGCCAGCACGCCGTTGCGCCGCAACGTGACCATCGAACAGGTCGGCGACGCCAGCGCTTTCCTGCTGTCGGATCTGGCCGCCGGCATCACCGCCGAAGTGCTGCACGTCGACAGCGGCATGCACGCGGTCGTCGGCGGCCTTGCCGCAGCGCTGTGACGAAGAATCTTCGCTGCAGGGTGTTGACAGAATCTCTGGAAGGTATAGAATTTCAGTTTTCGCGGGAATAGCTCAGTTGGTAGAGCGCAACCTTGCCAAGGTTGAGGTCGCGAGTTCGAGACTCGTTTCCCGCTCCATATTTTCCACGGTCGTCGGTGCAATGCCGGCGAACGCGGACCGAGGAAAAAAGGGAAGCCCGTTCTTCCCTTTTTTTTCGACGGGACTTTCGTCGGAATATTCGACACGCAGCAAGCGCAGCGCGCTTGCTGCTATGGTCTGGATTCGACGGCGCGGTAGCAAAGCGGCTATGCAGAGGACTGCAAATCCTTCCAGGTGGGTTCGACTCCCGCCCGCGCCTCCACCCACCTTTCCCTGCTTCGCAAGCGATCGACCGATGCGACGAGTCGCCCGTGCCCATGTCCGGCTGCGCTTGCTCGGCGCTGCACTGGCGCTGAGCGCGCTCGGCGGTTGCGGCGTGCTCGCGCTGCCGTGCCGCATCGCGTCAGCCGGATTGAAAGCGGTGCCGGTGGTCGGCCACGTCGCCGCGGTGCCGACCGACGTCTGCGCCAAGGTCATCGATCCCTGACCCGCCGCGCACCCGCTTGACGCGCACCGGGTCAAGCAACCAGCAGCTTGCGTACCGCCTCGGTTTCGGCGCGCCACAACACGCGTGCCAGCGGCAGCGTCGACTCGCCCAGCGGCGATGCGCGCAAGGCGCTGCCCAGCCCGGTCAGCGCGTCGTTGATCTGCCACTGCTCGGCGCTGACCCCGTACATGCGCTCGCTCAGTCGCGACAACTGCACCACGAAACCGCAGCTGTAAGGTCGCGGCGCCTGCGGCGCCTGTACCGCGAGCGCGCGCAACACGCCGACCCAGCCGACGTTGTGCGTGAGCCCGGCCAGATAGGCGTCGAACGCGTCGACCCCACAACGCGGCGCCTGCATGAAACACAGCAGGCTTTTCGCCAGCGCCAGGCGCGCCAGCTTCGGCGCGGCCTGCGCCAGCAGCACGTCGCGCCGCGCGTCGTACAGCGGGCGCATCACGCTGGCGCCAGCCACGCGCAACAGGCCGTCGACCCCCAAGCGCAACACCGCCTGCTCGAGGTCGGTGACCGGTGCACCGTGCTGCATTCGCGCCGAATTGGCCTGGCGCACGATCTCGGCGACCAGTTGCGGATCGGCGCGCACCAGCGCCGAGGCCTCGCGCAGCGACGGCTCCTCGCCGCGCAGACACGCCAGCAGACGCGGCAGCATCGACGGCGGCCGCGGCACCCAGTGCGCCAGCGGCTGGCGCGACTCCAGCAGCGTGTGGATCCAGTCGAGAAATGCGCCTTCGTGCTGCCGCGGCGACGTGTCGGTGGCGCCTGCGCAGCGGTCACCCGTCAGGCGCTGATACAGCTCGACCGAGTCGGGCGGCGCCAGTTCGGCGGCGGGCGCGGCAGCGTCGCCGGCGCCGGCGCCGGCGGCGTCCAGCGGCCGGCGCGCGACCTCCCGCGGCCCGCTCGCCGACGCGCCACTCAGCCAACGACGCAACACCCATCGGAACGCCATAGACATCGATGCAGGACTTCGGCGAATGAACCGCTGCGCCGCGCTGAATCGGTCCGCGCGACTATTCCCATGATGCTATGCGGGTCAAAGCGTTTGCGCGCGCCGCTCCACCCCCGGATTCGCGGGTATCGACGCGTCTGGGTTCGGCCGCCGCCGGCCCCGCATCGACTAGGATGGCGGCCGGCCCGGATGGCGAAATCGGTAGACGCAGCGGACTTAAAATCCGCCGACCCTAATCAGGTCGTGGGGGTTCGATTCCCCCTCCGGGCACCAGGAAACAACGCGTTGGCGTCGTTTATTGAGAGTTTGGTCGATCATCGATGACCGCATCGTTTCCGCTTTGTTTCCGCCCAGCCTTTCCGATCGTGCGGCACATGGCGAACGCGGCCTTGTGGTGAACTTGTGGTGAGCGCAGCCACTTCGGCGCGAATCCGCTGATGCTTGCCCCATCAGGCTGCAGCGTGCTCCGGCTCTGCCGGCGCCGGCTTGACCTTCGTCGGCGCGCCAGCCCGTCGGGCCTGCCACAGATCGTAGGCAGTCTGCTGCGCCAGCCAGACCTCAGCTCGGCCGCCGCGGTCGACACCGAGCCACTGCTCGATGCGCAGCGCCATCTCGGTGGAAATCGCCCCACGCCCGTTGAGTACGCGCGACAGCGCCTGGCGGCCGACGCCGAGTTGCTCGGCCGCATCGGTGACCGTCAGCCCGAGCGCGGGCAGCACGTCGTCACGCAGCGTCAGCCCCGGGTGGGGCGGGTTGTGCATCTTGCTCATCCGTTTTCTCCAATCCCTCGTCGTCAGTGGTAGTCCTGGTCATCCACCAGGATCGCGTCCTCACCGTCGAAGGTGAAGGTCACGCGCCAGTTGCCGTTGCCGCCGCTCAAGTTAATTGTCGCCGGCCAGCAACCGCATGATCCGCAGGCCTCCGGTCAGTATGGATAGATATTTTACAACCCGCGTCCAGCACCAATTTAATGGGCACATCGGCCAAATTTTCCATGCGCGCCGTGCTGTTTTAAGGCCCCACGACTTGCAACGGAAAAACACTTCCTGTCTGCCACGTTCAATATACTGACACACTGTTTTGCACAGTCTCGCCGCACTCCGGCACGGGCGTTGGCCTCGATCGAAGGCTGCCCCGGAAAACTCTGCCATTGCGGCATGCGCCGACAACACCGGCAGGCCCGAAGCTTCGCACACCCAAACCGTCTTCTCTTCTTAAAGCATTCCGGCTCATTTCATGAAGAAAATTGGAAATATAGTTCTGTGCAAGCTGTTACCAGCGCCCTCGTCAAGGCGCCCGCCTCAAAAAATCTCCACTTGATTTGCAAAAAACCGGACGAAACGCCATGAACAAACTGACGATTATATTTGCATGCGTACTCCCCGCGGCATTGGCCGCATGCGGGGGCGGGGGTGGCAACGGTGCGGCCACATTCAGCCCGCTGGATCCGCACCATCCGACCAACCTGACCCGTGAACCGGCCGTACGCAGCACGGTCGAACAAATTGCTCAAACCGACACCGGCAACAACGCCCCGGGCGACAGCGCGCAAAGTCAGGGCGCGCCTGCCAACGCGACTTACGACGTTCGCAAGGCCATGAAAAGCCTGTACATGAAGGGGTACCATAAACATCTGCGCATAAGCTCAGGCAATTTCGACCCGGATGAACACCGCGCGCCTGTGCTCGGGACTGTCACGGTCGAGGTGAATCCACCTGTAAAGTACGACGAGACAAAATTTAACGTAGGATTCGCCGTAACAGGGCTGCAGATTTTTATGCACGGCAAGTCCACCTATGCGCAGGAAGCACTCTATAGCAATACTTACGATACGGAAATGCTTCTGTACGCGACCAGCTCAGGAGCCCACGATTGCTCGGCGACGCTCGCTTCGGGCTACCCGACCGCGGCAAAGGCCGGCGAATACGGCACGCTTGCCGACCTCGTATGCCGCAGGAACGGGGACAAAATGCAGACGATTGTCCAAACACAACAGCTCACGTATACCACCAGCGCCAATCCGAGCGGTGGCTTGAATTTCGACGTGACCCGGCAAACCCGAGACCACGAGACCGACGCGAAGGACACGATAACCTATAAATATCTCATCACCGCGAACGGCGTCGCGGAATTGACCGGAGTTCGCTTGAAATACAGTCAGCCGGGTCATAAGTCTTACGAGGTGACGGCACATTGAAATCCGGTCAACTCGGCCGGTACGGTTGCGCCGCCCGCGCACTCGGCAAGGCTGCATGGCCGAACTGGGTCGGCGGCGCGCCGCGACGGCTGGCACGACGACAGTCTGCTGTCAGACCGATGGTGAAGAATCGGCGCTCAAATACCACGCGTGCCCGGCGCCGTTGCCGGGGTATCAAGAACGTGGCAGCACGCGTCGAGTACGCGCGCGCAGAACAGCAGGACAAGGAGACATTCGCATGATCGAGCCCCAGGGCGCCTGCCGCCTGCGGTGGCGATTGGCCGGCGCCTGCGGCGTTCCGGCCGTGATGGCGCTGGCGTTCGCCGGCGCCGTGCACTTCGGCCTTGCGTCATCGGTCTGGGTTTGCGCCGCCTATGCGCTGGCCGCGGTGCTCGTCGCGGCATTGGCGAGCCGCTCTGTCTGGGTGGCCGTCGTCGGCGCGCTGGGTGCCGAGCCCGCCGAACTGCTGCACCTGACCCGCGCCGTCGCCACCGGCGAGCTGACGCTGCCCGCGACGACGCCCGCGCCGCGCGGTGTGCTCGGCGCGGTGCACACACTGGCACAGCGCGTCACCGAAGCGATGGCCGACGTGCACATCGCCCACGACGACCTACTGCGCATCGCCCGTGAAATTCTTGATGCATCGCAGTCGCTGTCGCGCGGCGCGCTCGAGCAGACCCGCTCGGTGGTCGAAACGTCGACGACGCTGCAGCAGTTCGAGGCCACCATTCGCGAGACCGCGCACAACACGCAGCAGACCGCGACGCTGGCCGCCGACGCCGCCGCTCGCGCCGAGCAGGGAGGCGCATCGGTGCGCGACACGCTCGCGCGCATGCGCTCGATCGTCGAACGCATCTCGGTGGTCAGCGACATCGCCGAACAGACCCACATGCTCGCGCTCAACGCCGCGATCGAAGCCGGCCGCGCCGGAGCCCAGGGGCGCGGCTTCGGCGTGGTCGCCGCCGAGGTGCGCAAGCTTGCCGAACGCACGCAAGCCACGGCGCGCGAAATCGACGCACTCGCCGCCGGATCGCTCGAGCAGGCGCAAGCCGCCGGCGAGCGCATTGCCGCGATCATCCCATCGGTGCAGCGCACCTCGGACCTGCTCGGCGAAGTCAACGCGGCCAACGGCGAACAGGCCAGCGGCATCGGCCGCATCACCGCGGTGATCCATGACATCAGCGACGCCAGCCAGCGCAGCGCGGCGGCGTCCGAAGAGCTGACCGTCGCCGCCGAGTCGATCCGCGTCTATACCGACGATCTGGCGCAGGCACTCGGGCATTTCCGGCTCAACGCCGACGCGATCGCCGCGCGCCAGCGCCTGCGCGGCCAGCGCAACGAGCAGCGCGCGCCGGGGGACGTGTCACCACTGACGGCAGCCAGCGCCGCAGCGGTCGACGGGGCGAACAAGGTGCGCCAGCGCATGCTCGAGCTGATCGAGTCGGGGCAAACAAGCGAAGCCGCCCTGTTCGACGATCATTATCGCGAGCTCGGCGTCGTCGCCGGGTCGATGCGCTTCGATGCCCAGCACACCGCGCTGTTCGCCAAACATATGCAGCCGCTGTACGACGAGATCCTGGCGCGTTCGGCGGATTTCCGCTTCGCGCTGGCCACTGACCGCAATGGCTACGCGGCGACACACAATTCGAAGTTCGACCAGTCTCTAACTGGAGACGACGCAAAGGATGTCTCGCGCAGCCGCGTCAAGCGCATTTTCGGCGACCCTGCCGGGCTGAGCGCGGCGCGCAACACCAAGCCGCTGCTGTGCCAGGTCTACGCCCGCGACACCGGCGAGATCGTGCACGAAGTCGATGCGCCGATCCATCTCGGCAAGCGCCTCTGGGGCAACTTCCGCATCGGCTTCGAGCACGCTTGAGACGTCGATGAAAGCGCCGGCTCAGTCGCCGTCGTGCTCGGTTCCGCTCACGTGGACGAAGCTCCACAGCACGCCGAGCGTGACTTCGTCGTCCTGCCCGGGGCGATGCAGCCGGTAGACCGAGAACAGGCCGTAATTGCTGCGCTCGGTGTTGCTCATCAGATAGGCGCGCGTGGCGCCGGGCATCGCCCCCGAGACCAGCCCGGTGACGCCGCCGCCGCCTTCGAGGCGCTTGAGTTCGTGACGCGCGTAGGCGCCGCGTCCGGGGTTGCCGAGTGCGAACAGCGCGACCAGCGCAGCACCGGCGGCGAACAGATGGATCGATTTCATCGTGGGGGTCTCCTGCGGCGCCAGCATAACGGCGAAACCACACATTCCAAACGGACTAGACTTCAGCCGTCGTCGCATGTTCCCCCGATGGAGAGCGCCATGCCCACCGACCGCAAGGCCACGATGATCCTGCTCGGAACGCGCAAGGGAACGGTCATCGTCGACCGCGGCGCCGACGGATGGCGACCGCGCGCGATCGAACACGCCGGCATTCCGGTCTGTTTCGCGATGCGCGACGCGCGCGACGGCACGCTGTGGGCCAACCTCGACCACGGCCACTGGGGCCCGAAGCTGTCGCGCTCGCGCGATGGCGGCGTCAGCTGGCACGACGTGTCGACGCTGAAATACCCGGCCGGCGCGCGCTACATCGTCAAGTACATGCCCACGCCCGACTTCGACCCGGCGGCGCCGGCCGCGCGGCCCGAGTACAAGGGCGCGATCGTCTACAAGATCTGGTGCCTGGCCGCCGGCAACGCCGACCAGCCCGGGCGGCTGTACGCCGGCACGATCCCCGGCGGGCTGTTCGTCAGCGACGACGGCGGCGACAGCTGGGCGCTGAACCGGCCGCTGTGGAACCACGACAGCCGCGGCGGCGACCTGTTCGCCGGCGACGCGACCCACGCCAACCGCTGGTTCGGCACGCCGGCCAGCGTCGACTACGGCGTGTTCGAGCCCGGCATCCATTCGATCGTCGTCGACCCGCGCGACGGCACGCATCTGCTGCTGGCGGCGTCTTCGGCCGGCGTGCTCGAGACGCGCGACGGCGGGCTCAGCTGGTCGGGGCGCAACGCCGGCATGCTCAACGACTATCTGCCCGACCCGCGCGCCGACTGGGGCCACGACCCGCACTGCATGGCCGCGTGCGCGACGCAGCCCGACCACGTCTGGCAGCAGAACCACTGCGGCGTGTTCCACAGCGCCGACGGTGCGCGCAGCTGGAGCCGGGTCAGCCAGCCCGACGCGGGCGTGCATTTCGGCTTCCCGGTCGCGGTCGACGCGCGCGACGGCCGCTGCGCCTGGGTCGTGCCGGCGCACAGCGGTGCACAGCGCACGGCGATCGACGGCGGCGTGTTCGTCGCCCGCACCGAGGACGGCGGGCGCAGCTGGACCGCGCTGCGCCGCGGCCTGCCGCAACGCCACGCCTACGACGTCGTGCTGCGCCACGGCTTCGACGCCTGCGGCGACTGCCTGTGTTTCGGCAGCTCGACCGGCAACGTCTACCTGTCCGAGGACCGCGGCGATTCGTGGAGCTGCCTGGGCCAGCATTTCCCGCCGATCTATTCGGTACGCTTCGGTTGATGCCGATGGCCACGGTCGACATCACGCCCCACCTGCACCGCTTCTTCCCGGCATTGCGCGGGCGCGCGGTCCACGTCGCCGCCGGCCCGGTGCGCGACGTGCTGCGCGCGGTCGACGCGCTCGCGCCGGGTTTCACCGACTACGTGCTCGACGAACGCGGCGCGTTGCGTCGACACGTCGCGCTGAGCATCGACGGGCGCATCGTCGTCGACCGCGACACGCTGTCCGACCGCGTCGGCGACGCCAGCACCGTGCACGTGTTCCAGGCGCTGACCGGCGGCTAGCCGGCGCCGGCGGCCCCGGTGTCAGCGCGCGCCGCCGAGCAGCGCGCGCACGTCGGCCAGCAGGCGCATCTTGCCGACCGCGTCGGCCTGGTCGTAGATGCGGCGCACGCGACCCTGCGCGTCGACCAGCATCATCACGTCCTCGTGCGTGATGTCGTAGTCGACGTGCGCCTGGTCGGCCAGCGGGTTGGCGACGATGGCTTGCGGGTCGCTGCCGGCCACGGCCAGCGCCGCGCTCGGCGCGTCGTCGCCGGAGCCGCTGTCGACGACCTTC
This sequence comes from Pseudomonadota bacterium, assembly GCA_021804595.1. Lineage (GTDB taxonomy): Bacteria > Pseudomonadota > Gammaproteobacteria > Burkholderiales > Burkholderiaceae_C > Thiomonas_A. The sequence goes on along the minus strand of JAJZHH010000005.1, from coordinate 23,924 downwards.
TGGTAGTCGACGTGGTAGCCCTGCGTGACGACCCGGCGGATCTGCGCCGGCGTGCCGGTCAGGTACTGCCAGTCCGGTCGGTCCGGGTTCCAGCCGTACTCGTGCAGGAAAGCGCGCATCTGGCGCGGGCCGGTGCCGCCCGGGTCGACGTCGAACGCGACCACCTCGACGCGCCCGGCCAGCGGCGTGCCGGCCAGCATATTGGCGAAACCGACCAGGTGCGTGGCGACGACCGGGCAATAGGTGTTGCAGTACGGAAACAGAAACGTCACCACCTGGACCTTGCCGCGAAAGGCGTCCGACGACACGCGCACGCCGTTCTGGTTGATCAGTTGCTGGTAGTGCGGTGCGTCGAACATCACCGGCAGCGCCGCGCGCTGCGGCGCTGCGCTTCGCCCAAGCCACCAACCGGCCGCCCCCGCGGCGGCCGCGACCACCACGGCCACGGCGCCGAATGCCGCGATGCGCGCGCTCCGCTGGCTGCCCGCTCGATGTGCTTGCGTCAAACCCTGCCCTCCCCGTCCTCGATCCACGCGCCGCGAATTGCGACGCACCGTTCATCCTAGAGCGGCTGGGACGCGGCGCATGTTTCAACATGCTGTTCGCAGCGCGGCTTTTGGCGGCTTCGCGGATGCACCTCTAAAATGCAGCCTGCAGCGAGTGCTTCTCGCTCGAATCTTCGCGACGTCGATCGTCCGTGCGGCCCTGCCGGCGTCGATGGCGCCGTTTCTTCGGTCTTGCGTTCGCCCACGGCGAACCCGACGCCCCCTCGCACGGCATGCACGATGACTTCGTGATCGACGCTGGAGCCTGGATCGGCTCTCATGTTCCCGAAACGACCGCGATCGTGCTGTCGGTGATCGCGTTGCCGGCGTTCCTGCTGGCGTCACGGCTGGCGCTGCGCGCCTTGCACGCCGGCGGCATCGGCCCGCTGCTTTGGCTGCGCACGCGCACGCCGCTGGGCGTGGCCTGGGTGCTGCTGGTCGCGCGGCTGGATCTGAGCCTGCTGCAGCCCGACGGCGCAGCGGCGGCGTGGCTGGTGTTCGCGCTGCAGCTGGCCTTGATCGCCGGCTTCACCTGGCTGGCGATGCGCATCGTGCAGGCCGGCGGCGAAGCGGTGACGCTGCGCCGCGGCGGCCTCGAACTGCCCGAGGATCCGAAGCTGCTCGACACCAATCTGCACGCGCGCGGCGCGCTGACGCGCGCGCGGGTGCTGACGCGAGTGGTCAACCTGATCGTGATCCTGATCGGCGTCGGCCTGGCGCTGATGAGCATTCCCGGCGTGCGCCGCATCGGCACCAGCCTGCTGGCGTCGGCCGGCATCGCCGGCGTCGTCGTCGGCTTCGCCGCGCGCCCGGTGCTCAGCAACCTGCTGGCCGGGCTGCAGATCGCGCTGACCGAACCGATACGCCTCAACGACGTGCTGATCGTGCAGGGCGAATGGGGCCGCGTCGAGGAGATCACCGGCACCTACGTCGTGTTCCGCATCTGGGACGACCGCCGGCTGATCCTGCCGCTGCAATGGTTCATCGAGCATCCGTTCGAGAACTGGACCCGCACCAGCGCCAGCTTGCTCGCCACCGTGTTCCTGTGGGTCGACTACACGATGCCGATCGAGCCGATCCGCGCCGAACTCAAGCGCCTGTGCGCCGCCGACCCCGACTGGGACCAGCGCTATGCGCTGGTTCACGTCACCGAATCGAACGACCACGCGCTGCAGGTGCGGCTGCTGATGAGCGCGGCGAACTCGGCCCGCGCCTGGGAGCTGCGCTGCCGTGTGCGCGAAGCGATGGTCTCCTACCTGCAGCGCGAGTGGCCGCAGCACCTGCCGAACCGGCGCCTGAACTGGCAGCCGGACGATCCGCTGGCCGGTCCGGCTGCGCTGAGTCCGCGCGCCGGCGGCGGCGCCTGAGCGGCGCCGCCGCCGGGCTCCAGGCCGCCGCGATGTCCCCGCCCTGCCCGTCCGCGCAGACGCTGTTCGACGACGCCACACGGCTGCTGGCGCAGGACGACGCGACGCGCGCCGAAATCGCGCTGCGGCTGGCGCTGGCGCAGCAGCCCGGCTTCGCTGAAGCGCACGCCAACCTCGCGCTGCTGCTCGAGCGGCGCGGCGACGCGGCCGCGGCCGAGCGCCACTACCGTCGCGCGCTCGAGCTGCAGCCGGCGCACGACGGCATCTGGACCAATTTCGGCGCGCTGCTCGAGCGGCTCAAGCGCTACGCCGAAGCCGAACAGGCGCAACGGCGCGCGCTGGCGATCAACGCGCAATCGGCCGCGGCGTGGACCAACCTCGGCGTGCTGCTCGACACGCTGCGCCGGGACGACGAAGCTGAGCGCTGCCACCGCAACGCGCTGGAGCTGGCGCCGGGCTGGGCGCACGCCGAGTTCAACCTCGCCGTGCTGCTGCTGCGCCGCGGGCGCTGCGACGAAGGCTGGCGCCGGCTCGAGGCGCGCGACTGGTATCGCGACGTCGACGCGCGCATCGGCCTGCCGCGCTGGCGCGGCGGCTCGCCGCAGGGGCTGTCGATCCTCGTCGGCATCGACGCGGGCCACGGCGACATGATCCAGTTCTGCCGCTACGCCGCCGAGCTCAAGCTGCGCGGCGCCGCGCGCGTCGGCGTGCTGTGCCACCCGGCGCTGCAAACGCTGTTCGCGCGCATCGACGGCATCGACCACGCGATCGCCGCCGGCGTGCCCGGCACCGCGCTGCCCGAGGTCGCCTGGGACGTCTGGTGCCCGATGCTGAGCCTGCCACAGCTGTGCGCGACTTCGCTGTCGACGATTCCCGCGGCATTGCCCTACGTCACCGCCGACCCGGCGCGCGTCGCGCGCTGGGCGCGCGCCATCGACGACGACACGCGCGCGCTGCGTGTCGGCCTGGTATGGCGCGGCAACCCGCGCTTCGCCCATGATGCCGAGCGTTCGCTGCCGTCGCTGCGCACGCTGGCGCCGCTGGCCGGCGTGCCCGGCGTGCGCTGGTTCAGCGTGCAACACGGCGCCGACGACACGGCGAACGCGCCGTTCCCGCTCGAGCCGCTCGGCGCGACGATCGCCGACTTCGACGACACTGCAGCCATCCTGGACCAGCTCGACCTGCTGATCAGCGTCGATACCGCGGCTGCGCATCTGGCCGGCGCGATGGCGCGGCCGTGCTGGGTGCTGCTGCCATGGCCGACGACCGACTGGCGCTGGCTCGACGACCGCGACGACTCGCCGTGGTACCCGGGCGTGATGCGGCTGTTCCGGCAAGGGCCGCACGGCGGCTGGGACGCCGTCGTCGAACGCGTGCGCGACGCCTTGCTCGACGCGGTGCGGCAACGTCGGCCGGTCGGCGATTGAGGTCGGCGATTTCGGCCGGCGCCGCGCAGCCGAGTGCCTGCCGCCGCAAGCGACACGGGCGCGCAACAGCCCGCTGTTACCTCGCCGGGCGCAAGCTTGCCGAGAATCGGCGCAGGCGACGCGCATGGCGCTGCCACCCAGACGAGGAGACGACGATGGCACGCAAGATCCTGATGCTGTGCGGCGACTACGCCGAAGACTACGAAACCATGGTCCCGTTCCAGACCCTGCTGACGGTCGGCCACGAAGTGCACGCGGTGGCGCCCGACAAGAAGGCCGGCGACTGGGTGCATACCGCGATCCACGACTTCGAGGGCGCGCAGACCTACAGCGAGAAGCCGGGTCACCGCTTCGCGCTCAACACCGATTTCGCCACGGTGCGCGAGGCCGACTACGACGCGCTGCTGATTCCCGGCGGGCGCGCCCCCGAATACCTGCGGCTGAACGCACGGGTCGTCGAGATCGCGCGGCATTTCCTGGCCGCGGACAAGCCGCTCGCCGCGGTCTGCCACGGCGCGCAGTTGCTGGCCGCCACCGGCTTGCTCAAGGGCCGCCAGGTCAGCGCCTACCCGGCGTGCCGCATCGAGGTCGAACTGGCCGGCGCGACCTATATGGACATTCCGCTGGGCGCCGCAGTGCGCGACGGCAATCTGGTCACCGCACCGGCGTGGCCGGCGCATCCGGCGTGGCTGGCCAAGTTCCTCGAAGTGCTCGGTACCCGCATCACGCACTGAAGCGCGAGCGGGTAAAGTCGGGGGCGTGCCCACCGGCATCGGAGACCCCCATGTGCAAGATCTTCGTCGGCGCCGATCCGCAGGCCTACGCCGCGCGAACCCGCTCGGTGCGGCTGCACGGCGTCGTCACCAGCATCCGGCTGGAGAACCTGTTCTGGGCCGTGCTGGAGGAAATCGCCGCGCGCGACGCGATGACCGTCGTGCAGCTGATCGAGCGGCTGTACGACGAGCTGGCGCGCGAACGCGGCGAAGTCGGCAACTTCGCCTCGTTCCTGCGCGTCAGCGCGCTGCGCTACCAGGCGCTGATCGCGCAGCAACGCATCCCCGGCGCGCTGGCGGTGCCGATCCGCAGCCTCGACGCCGATGCGGTGCTGCGCGGCTTCGCGCTGGACTCGGCGCGCCATGTCGCTTGAGCACGCGCGAGCCGCGCCGCTTAGGTACATGGAACGGCGATCGCGTGGTTCGACCTCAAGCCGCCGCAGGAGCCCCCGATGCCAGGCCAGCCGACCTACCCGCCGTTCGATGCCGACACGGCGCGCACCAAGGTGCGCCTGGCCGAGGACGCGTGGAACTCGCGCGACCCGGAGCGCGTCGTGCAGGTCTACACCGCCGACACGCTGTGGCGCAATCGCGCCGAGTTCCCGTCCGGGCGCGAGCAGGTGCGCGAGTTCCTGCAGCGCAAGTGGGCGCGCGAACTCGACGACCGGTTGATCAGGGAACTGTGGGCCGGTCCGACCGCGCGTGGGTGCGCGCGGCCCCGGCGCCTGTCAGGCGCGGCCGATCAGCGTCGGCAGCACGTCGGCATACCAGGCGAAGTTCAGCCCCGGCGATGCGTCATCGAGCCCATCGCGCTCGCCCAGGTCCGCGCGCGACGCATGGACGCCGAGCAGTTGCCACGACGGGGCCGATGCACCATCGTTGAGGCGCCGTCGCACGACCGGTGATCCGTTGCTGCCACAGGGCGTGCGCGTGTCGGTCAGGAAGCCGCCGCGGCCCTGAAAGCGCACGCCATACGCGGACGCGACGGCGGCGCTGCACGCGACGGCCAGGTGGTGGACCGCATCGTGGAAGCCCGCCGGGAAACCGGCGATGGTGAGGACGTCTCCAGCCACGATCTGCTCGCCACGGGTCTCCAGATGCGTTTCGTCGAACGCCTGCACGGTCGCGTCGGCAGGCAGGCTGGCGGCGGGAATCTCCAGCACGGCGATGTCGCTGGTGTCGTCACCGGCGTCATCGCCCGCTGCGTCGCGCGCTTCGCGCCACAGCCGCAAGCCGCCGCGATGCAGCGGCAGCGAGACGACCCGGTGCTGCATCAGATCCAGCGGATCCACATGCACACCGATCTCGATGCGATCAGGGCGCTGATCGCCCACAGCGTTGGCAAACACATCGCGGCTGCTCACCAGGAACAGACCATGGGCGCCGCGAAAGAAGAACCCGCTGGCGCTCGCCATCGAGCGCGCCCCGGCGAACACGGTGATGCAGGTCGTCGCCAGCAGCAGCGTGTCGACCGTGAGCCGCGAAATCGCTGGGGATTCGGGTTGAACTCGCGCCAGCACGAAGGCGCGGTCGCGAGCAATGTCACGCTCGAAGGTGGCCAACACGAAATCGGACACGTCCGCGTACAGCAATGCCGTGCGCGCAGCTTCGGCGTGAGCGTCGAACGCATCCATCAGCCGCGCGCGGATCGACGCCGGGAGGGCCTGGATGACCGCTGGCACCAGGGCGTCCAGCGCGACGAGGCTGCCCTTGAGTTCGCAGATGCGCTCGGTGGCCTCTTGCAGATTCTTCACGGTCAGCTCCTGCAGCACAAATGAAAAAAGCGCGGCAATGCCGCGCTTTCATCGGCGGATGTCGGGGCATGCCCGACGTCCGGCAGTACTGCCTGGGTCAGTCCAGCGTACGGATGTTCGACGCCTGCGGGCCCTTCTGGCCCTGGGTCACTTCGAACTGCACGCGCTGGTTCTCGGTCAGCGTCTTGAAGCCGCTGCCTTGAATTTCCTTGAAGTGGGCAAACAGGTCCTTGCCACCGCCATCGGGGGCGATGAAGCCAAAGCCCTTGCCTTCGTTGAACCACTTCACGGTACCGGTTTCGGTCGTCATATCGAATTCCTTAAGAAGTTATCAGGCGCAACGGTGCGCCCAGCGAAGAAACGCCAAGAAAATCTTCAACAGGGGATTCAACACGAACGCCGGAAGCAAGCCGGAGCGGGAAGAAAGACCTACGAGCGGATGGTCTTGTGCATATCAGCAAGTCCATGGTACACGAAAACCGAAACGCGCGACGCGTGCTCGTGACAAGATGGCCCGGCAGCGGTCGGCCGAACGGACACCGCAGCGGATGCGGCGATTTCGCTACGATTCCTTCGCCCGCGGCCGCCTGGCCATGCGCTTGGCCGCGCGCGTGCTCGCTGCCGCCCGCCCCGAACGAACGCTTCCGGAACCGAACTCCTTGACCTGGCTCGACGTCGTTCTCGTGCTTCTCGCGCTCGCGTTCGCCTGGAGCATGGGTGCGCACTACACCGGCGCCTGCATGGGCATGCCCTACGCCAGCCGCAGCATCGGCGCGCGCGCCGCGCTGGTGCTGATGGCTCCGCTGACCTTGCTCGGCGCCACTTTCTTCAGCCACCGGGTGCTGGGCCATGTCGGCCACGACATCGTCGCCGGCGGCCAGCTGCGCACGCCGGCGGCGATCGCGGTGATTGCCGCCGCCTTCGTGCTGACCACGCTGTTCACACAGCGCCGCATTCCGACGTCGACGATCCAGATCCTGGTGTTCTGCATCGTCGGTGCGGCCTCCGCGCTGCACTTGCGCATACGCTGGGACACCGTCGCGCGGCTGGCCGTGCTCTGGATCCTGGCCCCGCCGGCGGCCTTCGTGCTCGGCTACGCCTTCACCAGGTTGTTCGATGCGCTGCCGGCGCTGAGCGCCGCCGAGGGTGCGGCCATGCATGCCGGCCGCGCGCTGGTTGTGGTCGGCGGCGTCGCGTCGCTGGCCATGGGCGCGAACGATGTATCCAACGCGACCGCGGTGTTCCTTTCCACCGGGCTGTGCGGGCCGCTGCTCGCGGGACTGATCGGCGGCCTGGGTCTCGCGCTCGGGGCGCTGACCTGGGGACGCCCGCTGCTCGAACGCGTCGCCTTCGGTCTGGTCAGGATGGATCTGCCGATGGCCACCGCAGCGCAGCTGGTGCAAGCCATCGTGGTGTTGACCGCAGTGTTGTTCGGCTACTTCACGTCGATGAACCAGGCCCTGATCGGCGCGATGGCCGGAACCGGCGTCGCGCGTGGCCGCCAAACCATCGACACCCAGGTCATCGTCGGCGTGCTGCGCGGCTGGGTGATCGGGCCCGCGGCCGGGGTACTGCTCGGCTATGTCTTCGCGCTGGCCACGCGCGGCGGGTGAGCGCCGCGCAGGCACCCGAGGCGCGGGCGGCCCGGAAGGCCGGGCGCGAAGCCGCCGGCCTAGGGCGCAGCACAGCCGCCGGCAGCGGTGAGAGAACCCGCCGTGGCCACCAGCGATGGCAATTGCCCCTTGTCGATGCCCCGCAGCAGCGACGGGGTGGACTGGCCCTTCTCGCACACCAGCACGGTGGGCGTCGAGACCTGGCCGCTGGCCTCGAGGTCGTCCAGGTTGGTGCGCAGCGTGCGGTCGGTCTCGAAACTGGGCTGCGCGACCGGGTAGCCGCCCTCCTCGGCCAGTGCGTTGAAGGCGGCTTCGTTCTTTTCCCATGCGGCGACCGGGTCAGTCGCCTGCAGGATGGCGGCGGCGCGGCCTTCGCTGTCGGGCTTGAGGAAGGCCACCAGCACGACGCGCATGCGCAGCTTGCCGGCGGCGATCAGCGGCGCGCTCTCGCGGCTGAGCTGGTTGCAAAAGCGGCAGTTGGGGTCTTCGTACGCCACGATCAGCGGCCCGGCGCTGCCCAGCGTGAAAGCCTTGCTCTGCATGGCCTGGTGCGCGAGACGTGCGGCGGCCGCCGCATCGGCGGCGTGGGCAGGCAGCGCGAGGGCTGCGTCGGTCACGAACAGGCTGGCGAGCAGGAGCAGGAAACGTTTCATGGACGGGGTCGAAGTTCCTTGATGACGCGCAGATGATAGGCGCCGCCCCTGGATCGTGCCGATCCCCGGAACCAACCAGACCCGGCGCTTGCGCGAGAATCGGGAAGCGGCCGCTGAACGAGGAGCCACGCTCAAGGAAACGCCGGACCGCTCCCAGGATCAGGTCGCTGCGCCCACCTGCGGCGCCGTCGTGCTCCACCACGTCAACCGTTTGCCTTTCTTCTGCTTGACCTCGTACATTGCCGCATCAGCGTGACGCAGCAGCGCATCGGCATGGTCGCCGTCATGCGGGAACAGTGCGATTCCCATGCTCATGCCGATCCGGACCTGCTGGCCAGCACCGAGGCCAATTGAAGCATCGCCGGCTTGGTGAATTCGGTGCAACGCACGATCGAGTTGCAACTGCGCCTCGGACGGGGAAAGACCCTCGAACACAAAGAGGAACTCATCGCCCCCCAGACGCGCAACGAAATCCCCCGCACGCACCAGGCCCTGCAGCCGACGCCCCAGTGCGATCAGCAGATTGTCCCCGGCTGCGTGACCATATCCGTCGTTGATCGCCTTGAAGTCGTCAAGGTCAAGCAACCCAACTGCCATCCACGATCCGCTGCGCCTGGCGCGTGCGATCGCGCTTGGCAAATGCTCCATCAGCGCCAGACGATTCGGCAAGCCCGTCAGCACGTCGCGTCGCGCGCGCCGTGCTTCGTCGCGCTGGATCCCATGCAGACGGCGCACAACGCTCCAGAGCATGGCCGCGAAGCTGGTGCTGACGACGAGAAAACCAAGTTGCGCGAAGATGGCCCATCGGCGGGCACTGTGCCAGGTCGCCAAGTAATCTTCTGCCGACTTGCCGACAACGAGGTAGAACGGCAAACCGGAAAGTCGCCTGAACGAATCGATGCGCTCGATGCCGTCACCGGTGTGCACGGCATGAAAGGTCTGCGCACGCTCCCCCGACTTGATGACCTGTGCCAACTGCGAAGAAAAGTGTCGATTGCCCAACTTCTCAACTTTCGATGCCGGATAGCTTGCGATCAACGCCGTGCTGGCATCTCTCATCAGCGCGATGCCGTGCGGCCCGAGGCTTGGTACTTGAAGAAGCGCCTGGAAGTATGACTGTGGAATCGCAACCGAGACAACCCCTTCGGGACGGCCTTCTGTGTCGTCATAGCGCGCGACAAATGCGATCACCTCCTCTTGCGTAGCACGCCCGCGGAGAAGATTGGTGACCCAGATCCTGGGACTTGCTCGCCCCCCCATCAACGCGGCAAAGAAGTCGCGGTCCGAATAGGACAGCGGTCTTGCGTTGCCGACCATCGGCCCAAAGATCACGCGGCCTGATGCATTGGTCACGTGCAGCAGCGTCCCGGCAGGCAAAGAGGTTCGCATAGCTCTGAAATACGCGTTCAGTTTCGCCGGTTCGATCTCGCCGGTTGACTGCATCTCGCTCTCGCATTCAGTCACGAGCATGCGCACCGCGAGCTTGGTGACCTGGGCCGCGTTGCTGACGGATCCATCCAATGCATGCGCGATGCTTTGCGTCGTGGCCGCCGCTGAACTCTCCGCGTCATCCAGGCGAGATTGCAGAAAAAGCTCTGCCGTGCCGGCCACTGCGAGGTTCAAAACAATCACTGCGAGAGCGATCAAGACCCCAAGAAGTCGCGCGTGCCTCCCGCCGCCGTCTCCCGGCTTGCCATCAGTACCCATCTGTTCCAGTCAGAGCGCCGTCCGGTTACCTCATCGCGTACGCCAGCGATGCCGGTGACTGACAGGATACATGTCAATTCGCGTAGCCAAGGTGGCTAGTGTGCGACATGCGATTTGAAAACTGATCGATTTGTCTCAGCGCAAAGTCCGCTTGAAGCGCAAGCGCACATGAGACCCGGCTGCCTTCCAAGTCTCTGAGGGACGCGCGCGTTGCGCGCGTCGCTGCGGCGACACTGAACGCCTTCCGCGTGCGCAAGTTCGTATCCGAGAGCCCCAGGCGGCATCTCGCACGGCCTTCACCGGCCAGGTCGGCCTAGGCTGCTACCGCATCGCTGCCCGCGGTCGGAAGGCTACAGATGCATCGCGTTGCGAATGACGGGAGTTCGGCCTCCGGGCACTTACACCCCACCGCGGCAATGACTGCCCTGGTGTGCTCAGCGGTCGCTGAGGTCATCACAACGAGGCCAGAAATCCAAGCAAAGCCGCGTTGACCGCCCCCGGTGCTTCCTGTTGCAGCCAGTGACCGGCACCCGGAATCGTTCGCGACACACGCAGATCGGGAACCGCCACGGGCATCGCCTCGATGAGCTCCCGCATGCCCGGAATCGCCAGCCCGGTGTCGCGCTCGCCAACGAGGTACAGGGCTGGCACCTCAACCCGCCTGCCTTCCAGCGTGGACTCATTCACCCAATTGCGATCCAGGTTGCGGTAGTAATTCAGCCCTCCCCGGAAGCCGCTGGTTTCAAAAGACTTCACGAAACATTCCATATCCTCGGCTGGCAGCCAATCGGGCAGACCGCGAGGCTCAGGCAAGACATCGAGCAATCCGCCACTGCGCGGCAGCATGCCGAAAGGATTGGGAGTGCTTGGATCGTCGCGGCGCCCCGCGGCACCCGAAGCCGCGGAGTAGATCTTGCTCAGGCTCATGCCAACGTCGATCTCCAATTCCCTTTCGGCCAATCCTGGTATTGCGAAGTAGTGCGTGTAGAACCAGACCTGATCGGTCTTCGGGAAAATCTCGCTCGGCTTCGCCGGTGCGCGCTGCATCATGGGGACGCCAAGGGCCGCAACCGCTCGAAAGCGATCAGGATGCACGCGCGCTGCCTGCCATGCGAGCGCGGCGCCCCAGTCACCCCCGATGACCACGGCCTGGTCCTCACCCAAGGCATCGAGAAGTCCGAGGAGATCGTCCACCAGCTCGCGCATCGCGTAGGCCTCGACTGCTTCGGGGCAGTCGCTCGTCCCATATCCGCGCAAATCGGGAGCTACTGCGCGATAGCCGGCCTGCGCCAGCGCAGGCAACTGATGTCGCCAAGCATGAGATGTCTCGGGAAATCCGTGACAGAGCAAGATCAGCGGACCTTTGCCCTGTTCGGTGATGTGCAGTCTCAGGCCATTGACCTTGAGGAATCTGTTGGTTGGCAGAGTCATTGTCGGCGGATCCCGAAGAGTCGAGTGCGATTGATATACCGTAACATTGCTTGTGACGCTATTGCAACGCCATTCTTGCGACTCATGACCCAAGACACACGACTCGCTCGCATGCTGCATGTGCTCGTGCACATGCACTTGCGTGGCGGCACGACCACGTCCGAGACCATCGCACTCATGCTTCATACCCACCCGGTCGTCGTGCGGCGGACCATGGCTGCGCTGCGAGACGCTGGGTATGTACGCTCGACGGGAGGGCGCGGCGGCGGTTGGGCGTTGGACGGCGACATCCTTGAACTGACGGTCCGCGAAGTGCATGCGGCCCTGGCGCCGAACACGCTATTCGCGATCGGACCGGCGCAGGACAACCCGAACTGCCCGGTGGAGCAGGCGGTCAACGCATTCCTCTTGCAAGCCATGGCCGACGCCGAAGCCACTTGGCTCGACCGCCTTGGGCATAGGCGTCTGCGGGACTTGCTGCCGCCGGCCCGAAGCCTGAACACCTGACCCCGCGTTCATCTCGTGATGGCGCCATCCAACAGACGCTCGGCTTGGCCTGACGCGCCGGTCAGTGGAGCGACAGTGCCAAGCTTGACGGCAACGCCTCCCTTCAGACGTGGCGTCTGGTGCACGGGCTGGCGATTTCGGCGACCGTTGCCTGAAGCATTGCGGTCGCCGCCACAACCTGCGCCCAGCGCCCGCTTCGGCCGAGCATCCGACATTGGCGGTACGAATTCCATGTCACCGTACCCGTGTCATGACGCCGCGGCCAATCGACCGAATTCCTCGATCGGCAGCGGCTTGCCGAAACGGTAGCCCTGGAAGGCATCGCAGCCGTGCTGCAGCAGGAAGCTCCATTGCGCCTCGGTCTCGACGCCTTCGGCGACGACCTGCAGCCCCAGGCCCTTGCCCATCGCGATGATGGTCTGGGCCACCGTGGCGTCCTGCTGATCCTGCGGCAGGTCGTCGACGAAGGACTTGTCGATCTTCAGCTGGTCGAGCGGCAAGCGCGTCAGGTAGGACAGCGACGAGCTGCCGGTGCCGAAGTCGTCGAGCGAAAACGAAATGCCTTCGCGCTTCAACGCGCGCATCTTGTCGAAGGCGTCGCCGACGTTGTCCAGCACGGTGCTTTCGGTCAGTTCGAGCTTCAGCCGGTCCGCGCGCGCGCTCGCGGCGTGCACCGACGCCAGTACCGTGTCGACGAGATCGCCCTGCGCGAATTGGCGCGCGCTGACGTTGACCGCCAGCACGAGGTCGCGGGTCGGCGCCGACCGGCTCCAGGCCGCAATTTGTGTGCACGCGGCGTCGAGCACCCATTGCCCCAGCGGCACGATGATGCCGGTGTCCTCGGCCAGGCCGATGAACTCGGCCGGCAGCACCAGGCCGGCGGTCGGGTGATTCCAGCGCACGAGCGCTTCGGCGCCGATCAGCCGCCCGTCGCGGTCGTACTGCGGCTGGTAATGGAGCTCGAGTTGTCCGGCTGCGATCGCCACGCGCAGTTCGGCCTCCAGCGCGGTGCGCTTGGCCAACTCGACTTGCATGCTCTGCTCGAAGAAACGCAGCGCGTTGCGCCCGTCCTGCTTGGCGCGATACATCGCCAGGTCGGCGTGCATCAGGATGGACTCGGACGAGTCGACCCCTCCCTTGAACAGCGTCGCACCGATGCTTGCCGAGCAATAGAAGGTCTGGCCGTCGAGTTCATACGTGTCAGCCATGCTCGTGCGCAATTTCTCGGCGACCATACCCGCGCGCATCGCCGCACCGTGGGCATCTGCACCAAGCTCCTCGAGCACCACGACGAATTCGTCGCCGCCGAATCGGGCCACGGTGTCGCCATCGCGCACGGCAAGCTTCAGCCGCCGGGCCGCCTCGACCAACAACTGGTCTCCAGCTTGGTGCCCGATGGAGTCGTTGACTTTCTTGAAGTTGTCGAGATCGACGAACAGCAGCGCACAATAGTCTTGGCTGCGCGCGCTCCACGCGAGGGCGTGCTCAAGGCGGTCGTTCAGCAGCATGCGGTTCGGCAGATCGGTCAGTGCATCGAAATACGCCAGATGCTCGGCCTTCGACTCCGCTTCGCGCTGCTGCGTCACGTCGGCGAACGACCCCACGTAATGCGTCACCGTGCCGCCTGGATCCTTCACTGCCGAGATCGCCAGGCGCTCGGTGAACAGTTCGCCGCTCTTGCGCCGATTGACGATTTCACCTTGCCAATAACCCTCGCTTGCGATGGCCGCCCACATCTGCGCGTAGAACTTCGCATCCTGGCGTCCTGAATGCAGCATGGCGAGCGTCTTGCCGACCACCTCGTCCTCGGCGTACCCGGTAATGCGCGTGAACGCCCGGTTCACCCTTTGCAGGACCCCGGCTGAATCCGTCACCATGATGCCGTCCTGGGCTTCGAACGCAATCGCGGCAATCCGCATTTCGGATTCGGCCCGGCGACGCTGCGTCACATCCACCGCACATGCCACGCGCGTGGTTGCCTGGCCGCGATCACCGTCAAATCCACCCAGACGGGAAAGACGGAGCCATCCTTGCAGACATGCTCCGATTCAAAGGTGACGTGTGCCTTGCGATCCACACCGAGGTTCGTGTCATGAAACGCCGGCCGATGGCCGGGGGCAAAAAGCGCTGCCAGCGGCATGCCTCGCATCTCGTCGATTGTGTAGCCGCGGCGCTCGGCAAAGGCACGATTGACGTCGACCAGGAGATTGCTGTCCACGTCGCTGATCGCAAAGCCGAGGTCGCTGTGCGAGAACGCTTCCATCCATAACCTGGCCTGGGTTTGAGCTGCCCTACGTTCGGTGACGTCGACAAAGGTCACGGCACATTGAAGGGGCGCCGGCTGAAAGGCGGAGACCGAGAAGTCCACCCCCAACAACTCCGATCGTTGCTCGAAGCTCTTCGGTCGGCCGGTGATGGCGACCTCGGCGTAGACGCCAATCCAGTTCGCGGGGTCGTGATCGATGCCCGGCACTGCGACCGTCAGCCGCTGGCCGATGGCTTGCTCTCGCTTGAGTCCCGTCACGGCCTCGAAGCCGGCATTGGCGTCCAGGATCAATAAGTCGATGGGCGAGCCGTGATCGTCACTCACGACCTCGAACAGGACGAACCCCGCATTCATGTTTTCGAACAGGCCGCGGTATCTCGCTTCCGACGCGGCCAGATTGCGTTCGGCTCTCGTGCGATCGGTCACGTCAAGCGAGATGCGGCAGATGAAGCGGATCACGCTTTCAGAGTCCACGACCGGGAACATGTGCGACATGTAACTGCGCAATTCGCCGTCGACGGGGACGATTTCTTCAATGGATTGCCGCGTCGCGGTGCGCAGGACCGTTGCATCGTTCTCCTGGAACGCGCGCGCAGTCGCCGCGGGGTAGAGGTCAAAGTCCGTCTTGCCGAGGATGGCCGCCTCGCTCAGGTGATGGATGCGCTGAAGGTTGGGGTTGGCCAGCGCATAGCGCCCATCGAGCGTCTTGAGCGAAAGGACCGACGGTGAGTAATCGACGATGGCCTTCAGCTTGAATTCGCGATCTCGCGCGAGGGCATCGGCGGCGTGCCGCGCCGAGACGTCGCGCATGCTCAGGAGGACGCCAATGGGTGGGGCGGACGGTGCGTTCGGCGCAGGCAACGCGGTCTGGCAGATCGAAACGGCGACTGGCCCACCGCCGTTGCGCATGAGGGTGGTTTCGTAAGGGGGCACGTCGGCCCCGTCGAGCGCAAGGTCGACTCGAACCGATTCACCTGACGTCTGGCCAGGGGCTGGCTCCAGGATCTGCACTCCACGACCCATGGCCTCCCTGGCCGAGTAGCCCAGCAAGCGCTCCGCCGCAGCGTTCCAGCACCGGATCGATCCGTCACGCGCAATGACAACCTGAGCGTCCGGCGAGCGCATCAAAAGGCCGTCGACCAGTGCCAACACTGCGTCTGATTCACCGTCGGGCACTGTATCGTTGATCATCATCCTGCCTCGCGATGCATGGGGAATGCAGTCGCTCGCGCACGCGGCCTACTCCCCCATGGTCAGCAACGGTCAGCACCGCAGCATGCGCGAACTTGATCGTCCCGACGTCAACAGTGTTTGAGTCGGCACACCCCAGATACTAACCACCCTGGCTGGCATCGCCAGGATGGTGGTGCCGATCGCGCGTGTGGTTCCATTCTCATATCGAGCCGCTTGGTACAAAACCGCCGGCGATGCCGGACTTCGACTCAGCCTCGTGCGGGACGCCAGGCGCAGCGCTCTCAACGGCTGTTCGATCAGTCGACCGAGCCAGTCGAGGCGTTGCCGCCGTAGCGCCACCGCCATTGAATACGCGACGCGGGTGCTGGCTGTCGTCGACGCTGAGCCAAACGAGTTACGAGGGATAGGTAGTCGCAACAGATCGAGGGCAGCAGCTCGCCGACGCGCGAACTCGCGAGCCGTCATCAGCCTCCAAAACGGTTTTGCCAGCGCGGCTTCCCTCGCGAGCCTGGAGGCGCGAGCGCCAACGCGGGGCGGCGCACCCGGGGCCGCGCGCCGCCTGCGTCAGAGGGCCGGTACCGCGCTCGCGAGTTCGGCGGTCTCGGCGGTCTCGGCCAGCACCGCGAACTCATCGGCCTGGAACAGCTTGCCAACCTCGAGCAACACCGTGAACCCGGACTCGGTCTTGGCCATGCCTTTCAGAAATGCACGGCGCACGCCGGCGCCGAAACGCGGTGGGGGTTCGATCTGCGCGGCAGCCAGGTCGATCACCGCGTTGACCGCGTCGACGACGACGCCGAGCACCTGACCGGCGGTCTCGAGGATCACCACGCCGCTGCGTTGGTGGATCTGCGTGGCGCCGGCGCCAAAGCGCTGCGCCAGATCGATCACCGGAACGACATGGCCGCGCAGGTTGATCACCCCCAGCATGAAGCCCGGCATCGTCGGAACGGGGGTTGGCTTGGCGTAGCCGATGATCTCGCGCACATTCGTCAGGCCGACGCCATACATCTCGCCTTGCAGCGTGAAGACCAGGTACTGACCGGCGCTGGAATCCTCGTCGCTCGGTGCCGCCGCGATGGCTGGCGCATTCGTTTGGCTCATCGTCGCTCCTGGTCAGAATTGCACGAACGCGCCGTCGCCGCTCGCCGCGCTGCGCGGCGGCCGGGCCGGCGCCGCCGGCGTGCGCGGCGCCGCCGTGCGGGTTCCGGCGTCCATGGCATCGCCTGCGAGGCGGAACAGCGCCACGTTGCGCTGAAGCTCCTGCGCCTGGGCGCTCATTTCCTCGGACGTTGCCGCGAGTTCCTCGGCCGCCGATGCGCTTTGCTGTATCGCCGTATTGATTTGCCCGATTGCGGCATTGATCTGTCCGATGCCGCTGCTCTGCTCATTGCTCGCGGCGTTGATTTCGGCGACGAGGTCCGCGGTCTTGCCAATGGCCGGCACCATCGCGATGAGCAGCTTGCCGGCGGCCTCGGCCTGCTCGACCGAGCCGCGCGAGAGTTCGCCGATTTCCTTCGATGACGCCTGCGCGCGCTCGGCCAGCTTGCGCACTTCGGCAGCAACCACGGCGAAGCCCTTGCCGTGCTCGCCGGCGCGCGCCGCCTCGATGGCGGCGTTGAGCGCCAGCATATTGGTCTGGTAGGCGATGTCGTCGATGATCGAGATCTGTTCGGCGATCGCCCGCATGTCCTCGACGGTCTTGCGCACGGCCTCGCCACCTTGCTGCGCCTGGCATGCCGCTTCCTGCGACATCACCGCGGTCTGTTGCGCATTGCCTGCGTTCTGCTGCACGCTGGCGCCGAACTGTTCCAGGGTCGCCGAGGTTTCCTCGACCGAGGCCGCCTGCTCGGAGGCACCTTGCGACAAGGATTGTGACGTCGCCGACACTTCCTCCGAGGCAGTCGCCATATTATTGGCGGCGCCGCGGATCGCGGTCAGCGTCGCCGTGAGCTTGTCGACCATATGGCGCAGGGCCGCCAACAGTTGGCCGGTTTCATCGGTGCCACGTTGCTTGATGTCCACCGTGAGGTCGCCCGCGGCCACTCGGTCCGCCGCGGCCACCGCATCGCGCAACGGGCGGGTGATCGAGCGCGTGATCCATACCCCGAACGCGACCGACACCGCCAGCGCCAGCGTGCCGACCACCAGCATCACCATCCAGGCCCGTTGATAGGCGGTCGATGCGGTGGCGGCAGCCTGCTGGTTTTGCTGCTTCTGGAAGGCCACGAAGCTCTGCACGACGCTGCTTTCATGTTCCTGCGCCGGCTTGACCACGGTCATGATGGTCTTGACCGCGTCCGTCGTGTCGTTGGTCAAGCCGTATTGCATGGCCTGGTTGATGGCAGGCGTGCCCGCGGCTTCGAGCTGATCGATCTGATCCACCAGCGCACGCGCCTGCGGCGCAAGGCCCTTGGCGCGCAGGCGCTCGATGTCGGATTGAAACTCGGTGCTGATGGATGCGAGGCGCTGTTGCTGCCGTTTCATTGCAGCTGGATCGGTGAGCAGTCCGACGTTGCGCACGATGATCGACTCCTGCTGCTGGGTGCCGAGCAGATCGTTGGCCAGCGCAATCTTGACGTTGTTGTCGCCGACGATGTCGTCGATCCGCGACTTCATCGTCGTCATCCCGTGCAGCCCGAGGCCGAGCACGAGCACCAGCATGAGGATTTCGATGCCGAAGGCCATGCCCAGGCGCTGGCCGATTTTCAGATTAGTAAACATGAGCAGTGCGGATTCCTATTCGTCTTATTGGGTCGACGGCTTTCAGGCGGCGCTTGCAATCCGGACGCACGAAGGCGGTCGTATATTCGTAATATGCAATATGCAAATCACGCCCCGATAGCGTAGAGACAAGCCCTGGTATCGAATGCCAACTAATTGGCATGTCTCGGCGTCGTTACATCTCCCTGTTTTGCCTTGCTCCTGGATACCAGGCCCCTTGCAGCAGGATTGCAGGCGGCCAAGGCCATCGACGCGCCACCGCGCGGCCACGGCTGCAAGAACCGTCGCCGCGCATCACGCGTAGGCTTGGAGCCTCGAGCAAGGGCCTGACAACGGGGGCGACGGCGATGGCGCAGGACTTGGACGGCGTTCGCGAGCACGACGCGTCCACCTGAGAGGTCGCGCGCCTTCGAGCGGCGCTGGCCGCGCGGGCCCCGGAAGACCGGACGTTGACGGTTCGCGAGCTCGGCGCGATGGACCAGTTCCATACCCGCGGGCATGCCGCCACCGCCGACCTGGCGGAGCTGGCCGGGATTGGTCCCGCCGACCGCGTGCTCGATCTGGGCTGCGGCATCGGCGGACCGGCGCGACTGATTGCCGAGAGGCGCGGCTACCGGGTCGTTGGCGTCGACCTCAGCGAGGACCTTGTCGAGTCCACGCGCTACCTGAGCCAGCGCACCGGCCGGCAGGAGCGCGTGGAATTCCACGGCGGCAGCGCGCTGGCGCTGGACTTCATCGACGCCAGTTTCGACATCGTGCTGCTGCAGCACGTGGCCATGAACATCGCCGATCGCGCGGGTCTGTACCGGGAGATCAGGCGGCTGCTCGTGCCGGACGGTCGCTTCGCCACGTACGACGCGGTGCGCGGCGTCGGCGAACCGCGCTATTCCGACCCGAGGTGTCCCAGGAAAGCGAGTGTGGCCAGACGGCAAGCCGCCGAGGCATGTTACGCGCGCTGCTCTACGTGTTCGGCATCCCGTACAGGTGCCGTGGAATGCCTCAGCGCCCTGAAGCTAGCGTGATCGCCCAGTGCCCAGATTCGCCCTGTTCGGCGAGCCAAATACGAAGCCTCAGGTCACAAGCCTGGGGCTTCATCGCTTCTGGGTTTGTGGCCCAGCTTCAGTGCCTTTTCACAAAGCGCAGGTAGGCCACGGCGAACACCGCGACGACGCCGATGTTCACCCACAGTCGCGCCCAGAATCGGTGTCTGAGGAACAGGACGTCCACGCCGACGATCACGGCGATCAAGGTCAGGACGCAAAGGGCTGCGATGGCCGTTCGGGTCATGGTGGCGCCGCGGTGCTCAGGCCGTGCTCATTTCGTGTTCCGCGGCGAGCGCCAGGAAGGCCGAACGCGACAGCTTGCGCCGTCTCGCCTCGGTGTCGATGCGCTGGACCAGGCGCTCAGGCAGGCTGATGTTCAGCCGCACGGCCCGGGCGTTGATACGCGACAGATCGATGTCGAAGAGCATCCAGGCACCCCCCGAATAGTCGGGGTCGCTGGTCAGATCTTCCAAGCGGGTCGGTTCTGGAATCCGCTCCTCGCCGCCGGCAAAGTGCGCTTCCACGGCTTCCTGGACGGCCCGCGGCAGATCCTGCCACGCATCGGCGGCCGAGAAGCATCCTGGAAAATCCGGGAAGTCCACGCCGTGGGCGTGCTTGTCATCTCCGATGTGGACGTAGGCGGGGTAGAGCATCAAACCTCCTGGGACTGGATCCCGGCCTGCTTCATGATCGAACGCACGGTCGGCAGCGGCAGGCCCTTCTTCGGGTGCGGCACGGTCACCTTCCCGGACTTGGTCGGATGGCGGAACTGGTGGTGCGATCCGACCGTGTGGACGAGGAACCAGCCATTGGCCTTCAGAAGCTTGATGACCTGCGAACTGTTCATTGTGTAAGTTTACACATCCGAAGTGGCGACGCAAGTGGCGTTGTTGGCAACAGGGTGATGGTCCAGCGCCCGGATTCGCCCAGGTCGGGGAGCCAAATACGAAGCCCCAGGTCACAAGCCTGGGGCTTTTTTGCGCCCGCTCCGCGGTCGGCGGTGCCGTTCCGATCATGTGCATGATCAGGCGGATCAGGATGTCCTTGTCCTTCGGGTCGGATTCGGCGACCCGCAGCGTCAGCGCAGCGAGTCCGACGTCGTTGACGACCGGGTGGCCGGCGGTGTCGACAAAGCGATTGTTGCGGAGGAGAAACTCGACGAAGCGCGGTGCCGCCGCGCTTGTTGCGAATCGGCTCAACTCGGCCTTTTTCGCCTTCGGCCCTGTCATACAGATTCCAGGATGCCAGGCCCTGCGCGCGAGGGCCTGATCTTTTTCGGGATTCGAGAACCTTTCTCACGCTTGCGGGTCAAGTCGGTCATTGACGGCGAAGATCCAACTGCCATGACCGACCACCAAGGAAGCGCGACG
>JAJZHH010000005.1:0-3450 GCA_021804595.1 Pseudomonadota bacterium | reverse complement strand
GCGCGACGACATCCGGGCGATGTTTGACCTTCGCCTTGCCGCGCCAGAGAGCCTCCTCGCGCCATGGGAGGTCGCGGAGGCGGATGTGCGGTGCGCCAACGAGGAATCCGGCCGTGGTTGGGTGAATCGAGGACTCGGGCGGGGTCGTCGCCTTCGGCATCGCGGACGCCGGCCCAGCCGAAGACGGGCAGATTCGCATGGAACTCACGCCCGCGGCTTGCTGAAGTGCGGTCTGGTTCGTCATCGACTTGGGCGGCTCAATGCCTTTGGGCCGCTTCGGGACGGCACGCCTCGCTTAAACCAGGCGCCTTGATCCCCCTGTCTTTTTGTATACACTTAAAGTCGAATGGAGATCGAGTTCGATCCCGCCAAGGATGCAGCCAACGTCGCGAAGCACAGCGTGTCGCTGGCGTTGGCGAAGCAGGTCGAGTGGGATGGCGCAGTGGTGGTGCCCGACTGCCGGCACGATTACGGCGAACTCCGGCACTACGCCATTGCCTACATTGGCCGCCGCTTGCATGTCGTGGTCTTTGCAGACCGTGGCGATGTTCGCCGCATCATCAGCCTGCGCAAGGCCAATGACCGAGAGAGGAATCGTTATGCCGAAGCTCAAAGCTGACCACATCGACAATACGCCCGCGGAGGATGCGGCCATCACCGCAGCCGCGATGGCTGACCCGGACGCCATGCCGTTCACGGATGCGGAGTGGGAAGCGGCAAAGCCGCGGCTCAAGATCGGCCGCCCGAAGCTGGAGCGCCCGAAGGTCTACACCCCCATCCGCTTCGACGCGGACATCGTCGATGCCTTCAAATCCACCGGCAAGGGATGGCAGACGAGGATGAACGCAGCGCTGCGGCAGTTCCTGGACGAACATCCGATCCGGAAGGCGTAAGGCGATTCGCCATCTTTTGGCCAGGCCGCAGGCTCCCGAGGCGTTTCGCGCGCACCACTGAGCCTGTTGTGCATCCCGAACGCGCGCCCGCGAACAATCAGGGACATACGGCGAGCGTGACAGCCCAGTGCCCAGTTTCGCCTTCATTGGCGAGCCAAAGACGACGGCCCTTGCAGCGATGCAGGGGCCGCTTTCATTGGCGGCAACGTGATGGCACCTGTCACATCAATTGGCGTGTCCGCACACGAGGGCGCGGTGGGCGACTCACGCCGGAGTATGGGACTTGAGCCAGTCTTTCAGGGCAAGATCGATGCGGGATTGCCAGCCTTCACCGCTGTCATGGACAGGATGCACAGTGCGGCGACGGTCGCTCGGTTCATCCTGTTTTCTTCGGGTTCAGGCCACGCTCATTTCGTGTTCAGCGGCGAGCGCCAGAAACGCCGAACGCGACAGCTTGCGCCGTCCCGCCTCGGCGTCGATGCGCTGCACCAGGCGCTCGGGAAGACTGATGTTCAGCCTGACGGCCCGTGCGTTGATGCGTGACAGATCGATGTCGAAGAGCATCCAGGCGCCTCCCGAATAGTCGGGGTCGTTGGCCAGGTCCTCCAGTCGCGTCGGCTCCGGAATGTTTTCCTCGGCACCCGCGAAGTGCGCTTCCACGGCCTCCTGGGCCGCGCGCGGCAGATCCTGCCAAGTATCGGCGGCCGAGAAACACCCCGGAAAATCGGGGAAGGTCACGCCATGGGCGTGCTTGTCATCTCCAATGTGGACGTAGGCAGGATAGAGCATCGAACCTCCTAGGATTTGATCCCGGCCTGCTTCATGATCGAGCGTGCGGTCGGCAGCGGGAGGTCCTTCTTCGGGTGCGGCACAGTCACTTTCCCGGGCTTGGCCGGGTGGCGGAACTGGTGGTGCGACCCGACCGTGTGGACAAGCAGCCAACCGTCGGCCTTCAGAAGCTTGATGACCTGGGCGCTATTCATTGTGTAAGTCTACACATTCGAGGGGCGGCGCAAGTGGTGCTGTTGGCGACTGGGGGATAGTCCAGTTCCAGTGCCCGGGTTGACGGCCATGCTGAACCTGCGAAGCCTGGACACCATCGCCGAATGGGGCCAGATGCTCAAGCGTCAGCACCGCCCGCAGGATCTGTTGGCGCTCCCGGATTTCATGAAGCCGCGACAAGCTGCGCCGGCGCCCGAAGCGCCACGAGCGGCCCCGACGCCGCGGGCGCAAAGCCCGAGCGAAGTTCCCGCCGACAGCCCGAAGAAGCGCCTGATCTGCGCCACCTGCGGCAGCAAGATCTCGTACGCCGAGGGCCAGTACTGCTGGAACAGGGCGACGCGCTTTGGCGGCCTGCAGTATTGCCGCGAGCATCAGCAGGACATTGCCGGCTAGCTAGTTCGCCTTCCCCGGCGGCAGGGGCCAGGTGCCGGGTCCACCCTCGCGAAACGCCACGCGATGTTCACAACATCGCCCGATTGTCTCGGCTACACCACACCGAGCCTCGATTGGCAACAGATCGGCAACAGGTGCGCAAACGGCCGGGCGGCGGCCATCAGCTACCGCGCCCAACCCCTTGATTCGATTGGCCTGCCCGGAGGGAATCGAACCCCCGACCCACAGCTTAGAAGGCTGTTGCTCTATCCAACTGAGCTACGGGCAGTCAGGCCCCGGAGTTTACCGGGGCGTGTCGCGGCAGCCGCGGCTCACGCCGGCAGCCGCGCCTCGTAGCCGGCCTGGGTGACCGCGTCGAGCAGCGCCTGCGCCGGCGCGTCGCCGGCGACGCGCGCGCGCGCCTGCGCCAGGTCGACGTCGGCGCGCTGCACGCCGGGCACCGCCTGCAAGGCCTTGGTCACCGCAGCCACGCAGTGCTGGCAGCTCATGCCGGTGACTTCGATCGTCGTTTCGTTCATGTCAGGACTCCGCTTGGGTGGGGAAACGGGGTTGGGCGCCGGCGCGGACGGCTGCGCATCGTCGTGCGCGGTGTCGTCGACGCCGCTCGACCAGCCGCGCAGCGCGCGCAGGCGCAGGCTGTTGGCCAGCACGAACAGCGACGACAGGCCCATCGCGACGCCGGCCAGCATCGGGCTCAGGTGCAGGCCCCAGCGGCTGAACAGGCCGGCGGCGACCGGAATCAGCAGCACGTTGTAGCCGAACGCCCAGAACAGATTGCCGCGTATGGTGGCGATGCTCGCGCGCGCGACGCGCAGCGCGTCGACCAGGCTGCCCAGGCCGCCGTGCGCCAGCGTGACGTCGGCGGCCTCGATGGCGATGTCGGTGCCGCCGGCCAGCGCCACACCGACTTCGGCCTGCGCCAGCGCCGGCGCGTCGTTGATGCCGTCGCCGACGAAGGCCACGCGCCGGCCCTGCTGCTGCAGCGCGCGCACGACTTCGGCCTTGCCCTGCGGCGTGATGCCGGCGTGCACCGCGTCGATGCCGACCGCGCGCGCGATCGCCTGCGCCGCGGCCGGCGCGTCGCCGCTGACCATTTCCAGCCGCAGCCCGGCGCGGCGCAGTTCGGCGACGACCGCGGCCGACTCGGCGCGCGGCGGGTCGG
>JAJZHH010000184.1 GCA_021804595.1 Pseudomonadota bacterium | reverse complement strand
CGCGACATTCCCGACGTCTGGCGCATCAAGCGGCTGCACCGCGCCAGCTATCCGACACAAAAGCCGGTCGAGCTGTTCGAGGCCATGATCGCGTCGAGCAAGGCTGCCGCCGACACCCGCTTCACCGTCTGCGACCCCTTCGTCGGCTCGGGCAGCGCGGCCATCGCGGCGCTGCGCCAGGGCGCCGACTTCATCGGCTGCGACGTCTCCGCGCGCGCCGTCGAGCTGGCGCGGCGCCGCATCGCCAGCTACCTCGCCAGCGGCGTCGACGAGCTGCAGCGGCGGCCCGCGCACGACCCGACGCTGCAGAAGAAGTTCTGGTGACACGACCGCGGCGCACGGCGCCTCGTCCGCTTGCACGGACATCGAAGTGAATCTCGATATTTCTATATTGATGCCAGTATCGAAGCGGCGAGAATGGCTCGATTCATCGTCGGTCGCCGACGGGCTGATGCCCGCCGCCGACCCGGCTTCGTGACACGGCGTACGCCGCCGGCCCCTGCCCGGGGCAACGATGAAGCGCTGCGCCCTCCAACACGCCGAATTCGGGAGTACCCATGCATCAACGATCGCGCCTTACCGCCCAGCTGCTGTCGATGCTCACGCTCGCCGCCGCCTCGCTGGGCTTGGCCCCGGCGCACGCCGGCGGCGTGCTGAACATGTACAACTGGTCGGACTACATCGCGCCGACCACGGTGCCGGGCTTCGAGAAAGCCACCGGCATCAAGATGCGCTACGACACCTTCGACTCGAACGACACGCTGTTCGCCAAAATGGTCGCCGGCGACACCGGCTACGACATCGTCGTGCCGTCGTCGAACTGGGGCCCGATCGACATCAAGGGCGGACTGCTGCTGCCGCTCGACAAGTCGAAGATCCCGAATTACAAGAATCTCGACCCGCAGCTGATGAAAATCCTCGCGCAGATGGATCCGGGCAACAAATACCTGATCCCGTGGATGTGGGGCTACACGACGGTCGGCATCAACGTCGACAAGGTCAAGCAGGCGCTGGGCAACACGCCGATGCCGGCCAATCCGTGGGACCTGCTGTTCAACCCGACCTACGCCAACAAGCTCAAATCGTGCGGAATCTCCTACCTCGATTCGGCCGGCGACATCATGGAGTCGGCCTGGGTCTACATGGGCATTCCTGAAACCAGCCACGACACCGCCGACTTCAGCAAGGCGTGGGCGATGGTGCAGAAAGTCCGCGGCGACATCAGCGAGTTCTCGTCGTCGGGCTACATCAACGACCTGGCCGGCGGCTCGATCTGCGTCGCGCTGGGCTGGTCGGGCGACATGGGCATCGCCGCCGCGCGCGCCGCCGCCGCGCACAACGGCCAGCACATCGAAGTGTTCCCGCCGACCCACGGCGCCGTGATCTTCGTCGACACGATGGCGATCCCGGCCGACGCGAAGAACGTCGACAACGCCTACAAGTTCATCAACTACCGGTTGCAGCCCAAGGTCTGCGCCGCCGACACGAACACCGTGTCGTACGCCAACCCGGTGCCGGCGTCGCTGCCGATGGTCAACGCCGACATCAAGGACAACGACTACGTCTACCTGAAACCCGCGATGATGGCCAAGCTGCGCGCGTCGAAGGTCTATACGAGCAGCGAACGCCGGCTGGTCAACCGCATGTACACACGCTTCAAGACTGGCTTGTGAGCAGCGGCGTGGGCGGCGCGACAGCGCCGCCTACGCCCTCAACAGCCGCCGGCGGCCGGCAGCAGATCGGTGAACACGAAGCCGTCGCGCTCGACGGTGGCGCCCAGCGTCAGCGCCACCGGCTCGCGAAACATCGGTCCGGCGAACGCGAAGCTGTGGAATTCGCCGTATTCCCCGCACGGATCGACGCCGGCGGGCAACTCGGCCAGCAGCGTCGCATCAAAGCGGCGGCCACACAGCGCGGCCGGCATGCGCCGCGGGTCGACGCAAGTGAGCACGGCCTGCAGGCCGCCGTCGACCATCGCCGCCGCCAGCTCCGCGGTCGGCAGGCCCCACAGCGGAAACAGCGGCTCAATGCCGCTGCCGTGCAGGCGCTGCTCGCGGTAGCGGCGGATGTCCTCGAGGAACAAGTCGCCGAATGCAAAGCGGTCGACACCGTCGCGTCGAGCCTGCGCGGTGAAGGTGTCCATCGCCTGCGCATACTCGGCGTCGCTGCACGGATGGGGAATCCGGATCAGCTGCAGCGGCAACCCGGCGCTGGCCGCCTGCCGGCGCAGCAGTTCGACACGAACGCCGTGCATCGCGACGCGGTCGAACGCCTCGTTCACGGTCGAGAACAGACCGACGACTTCGACGTCGGGGTCGCGCCTGAGCTGGTGCAGCGCCCAGGCGCTGTCCTTGCCGGTACTCCAGGACAGCAGGGTTTTCTGGGTCATGGCGGGAAATCGACGGTGCGAAAGCGCCATAGCTTAATCCGGCACCGCACACCGACGTCGCGCCGACGCCGTTCGACCACCTGCCGCACCGCCCCGAGGCGGGCGCGGGCCGCAAACCCCGGCTCGCAACGGTGCCGCGCCATGCGCCTACCATGCATCACATGTCTGTGATGTGTGAAGCTCCAGCGCCGCACCATCGGTCCGGCATCGTGCTGCTGTGGGCGATGGTCGCGTCGCTGCTGTTGCACGTCGGCGTGCTGGTCTGGATGCACGGTCGCCCGGGTCCGCGGACCGCCCCCTTCGTCGAGCCCCGCTCGCTGCAGTTGAGCTTCAGGACCTTGCAAGCCGCCGCGGTCGAGGCCGCGAACGCGCCCCGCGCCGATCGCCCGCGTGCGCCCGCCAGGCGACCAGCGTTCCGCGACGGCGCCATGACCGCACGCCGCAGGAAGGCCTCGCTGCCGCCGCCGGCACAACGCGCGCCGGCCTTGCCCGGCGGCCCCGCACAGCCCGCATCCCGCCCGTCCGGGCCGATGCTGCCGGCGTCGCCGAACCTGCGCGTTCCGCTGTTTCCCGCCGACGATGAGGCCACGCGCCAAGTCATCCGCGACATCGCCCGGGACCCGCGCGGGAACATACCGACCACGCCAGCGCGCAGCCCGCTGGCCGCCGGCATCGAGCGCGCGGCCAGGCCCGATTGCCTCAAATCGCCCGCCGGCGGGCGCGATGGATGGCCGCTTGGCGGCCTTCTCGCGCTTCCGGCGTTGATCTACGACGCGGCAAGCGGGAACTGTGGCCTTTGATCAAACTGGTCGGGGCGACAGGATTCGAACCTGCGACCCTCTGCTCCCAAA
>JAJZHH010000004.1 GCA_021804595.1 Pseudomonadota bacterium | reverse complement strand
TCGAATATCCACCCCCAATGGTTTTGGCGGTGGCTTTTGCACACCCGAACTCAACGCCGCCTTAGGCTCGCGTTACCCTGCGGTTTTTCCACGAAAAACCCGGATTCGGCGATTGAAACTCGGCTTGGTGAAAATTAGCATCGAACGCATCAGGCAGTTGCGCGAGCTTGCTGCAACACTTTACAAATAAATACACTTGTTGCGATAGGTATCATCTAGAAATATACAAAAATACGTTGATACATGCCACAATGGCCTTGTTGTAGATCATTTGCCGTGATTTCAACAAGTTGCGGACCCTTCAACGGGCGTCGAGGTTCCGCATGAGATGATGTCAAGGCGCCCGGAAAGCAATGGGGGAATTGCATGGAACAGGATCCTGTCGTCGATATCGACTTCCTCGGACCGGTACGCATCCGCGTCGACCAGCAAGTCTGCGAAGCCAACGACAAGAAGGCCATCCTGATGCTGTTCGTGCTTGCTGTACGCGGCTCGACCAGCCGCCAGCAGATGGCGTCGTTGCTGTGGCCGGGCACCGACAGCGAACGCTCGCAGGGCAGTCTGCGACTGCGCATCCACAAGTTGAACCGGATCTGCCCCGGCTTGATCCAGAGCCACTTGAACTCGATCGCGCTGCACCCGGCGGTCAAGCATGACCTCGGTTTCCTGACACAGGATCAGGAAATACCCTTACAGGTGGCACTCGCGGCGCACCGTGGGCATTTGATCGGATCGATGGAATTTCCTGACAATCCTCAATTAAATTCGATGATTACGCACTATCGCCAGCAAATCATCAATAAATCAGCGTCACTGTTATATAGAAACGCCAAGGCTTGCGCGCTGGCCAAGGATTATCGTCAGGCCATTGAATTCCTCAGCCAGATCCTGCTGCTGTCGCCGCACAACGAGGCCGCGTGCCGCCATCTGATGCGCGTGCACGTGCTCAGCGGTTGCCGCGCCGCGGCGATCGAGACCTACGAAGGCTTCCGCAAGAACATGCGCGAGAGCCTGGGCATCGAACCCGACACCAAGACCAAGCGCCTGCACATGGACATCCTGACCCTGCAGCACGACAGCGACTACCACGAATCGATGCAGGCCGACCTCGACTCCAGCGTGATCTGACGCCGACGGAGTCGCCGGCGCGACAGGCCTCGATGTCGCGCACAATGTCGGGACGCGCAACGATGGTTGCGCCCGATCCCTGCTCGAGGCTGCTTTTGGACAACGCGAACACGCCCTCTGCCGTGGTGGCGGAGGACTTCGACGGTCACACGCCGATGATGCAGCAGTACCTGCGCATCAAGGCCGAACACCCGGACATCCTGTTGCTGTACAGGATGGGCGATTTCTACGAACTGTTCTATGCCGACGCCGAGCGCGCCGCGGCGCTGCTCGACCTGACGCTGACCCGGCGCGGCCAATCCGCCGGCCGACCGATCGTGATGGCCGGCGTGCCGGCGCAGGCGCTGGACACCTATCTGGCGCGCTTGGTTCGCCTGGGCGAATCGGTGGCGATCTGCGAACAGGTCGGCGACGTGGCCAGCGCGAAAGGACCGCTGCAGCGTCGCGTCGAGCGCATCGTCACGCCGGGCACGCGGGTCGACGACGGCCTGCTCGACGAGCGCGCCGACAGCGCACTGCTGGCGGTGGCGCCCGCCACGTCGCGGCGTACGCCACGCATCGGCCTGGCCTGGCTGGTGCTGTCGAACGGCGCGCTGCGCCTGGCCGAGTGCGCGCCCGACGAGCTCGACGCCTGGCTGGAGCGCATCCAGCCGGCCGAAGTGCTGTGGCCGCAGGACCAGCCGTTCCCGCTCGACCTGCACGGCGTGCCACTGGCCGCTCGCGCGCCGTGGCAGTTCGACGCCGCGGCCGGTCACGCCAAGCTGTGCGCCCAGCTCGGTGTGGCCAAGCTCGACGCCTTCGACGCCGGCGAGCTGGCGCGCGCCCATGCCGCCGCCGCGGCGCTGCTGAGCTACGCCGAGCAGACGCAGGGTCGCGGACTGTCGCACGTCGTCGACCTGCAGGTCGAGCGCGGCGCCGACAGCGTGCTGCTCGACGCCGGCGCAAGGCGCAACCTCGAGCTGTTCGCGACTTTGCGCGGCGAAGCCGCGCCGACCTTGCTGTCGCTGCTCGACAGCTGCCGCAGCGCCGCCGGCACCCGCTTGCTGCGCCAGTGGCTGAGCGCGCCGCCACGGCGCCAGGAGCTGGCGCGCGCGCGCCAGGCGGCGCTTGCCGCGCTGTTGCGCGGCGAACTCGCCGAGTTGCGCGAACAGCTGCGCGGGCTGGCCGACATCGAGCGCATCGCCGCGCGCGTGGCACTGCGTCAGGCCAGGCCACGCGAACTCGCCGCGCTGCGCGACACGCTGCGCCGCACACCCGCGCTGGTCGAAGCCTGCGCCGGCTTCGACGATGCATTGCTGCACCGGCTGCAGGCCGCGCTCGCGCTGCCTCCCGACGCGGTGCAGCGGCTCGAGCGCACGCTGGCCGACCCGCCGGCGCTGAACCTGCGCGATGGCGGAGTGATCGCCGGAGGCTTCGACAACGAACTCGACGAGCTGCGCGCGATCGGCGCCGACTGCAGCAGCTTCCTGCTCGAGATCGAGGCGCGCGAGCGCGCACGCACCGGCATCGCCAACCTGCGCGTGCTGTACAACAAGGTGCACGGCTTCGCCATCGAGGTCACCCACGGCCAGGCCGACAAGGTGCCGACCGACTACCGCCGCCGGCAGACCTTGAAGAACGCCGAGCGCTACATCACGCCCGAGCTCAAGGCCTTCGAGGACCGCGCATTGTCGGCGCAGGAACGCGCGCTGGCGCGCGAGCGCGCGCTCTACGCCGAACTGCTCGACGCACTGCAGGTGCACGTCGCGCCGTGGCTGCGCGCCGCGCGCGCGCTGGCCGAACTCGACGTGCTGGCGGCTTTGGCCGAGCGCGCGCAGACCTGGAACTGGGTCTGTCCCGAGCTCAGCGCCGCGCCCGGCATCGAGATCCGCGGCGGCCGCCACCCGGTGGTGCAGGCGCAGGTCGACCGTTTCGTGCCCAACGACTGCGTGCTGCTGCCGCAAAGCCGCACGCAGATCGTCACCGGCCCGAACATGGGCGGCAAGTCGACCTATATGCGACAGACCGCGTTGATCGTGCTGCTGGCGTCGATCGGCAGCTTCGTGCCGGCCGCCGCCGCGCGCATCGGCCCGATCGACGCGATCCACACCCGCATCGGCGCCGCCGACGACGTCGCCGGCGGACGTTCGACCTTCATGGTCGAAATGACCGAAGCCGCAGCCATCCTGCGCAGCGCCACGCCGCACAGCCTGGTGCTGATGGACGAGATCGGCCGCGGCACCTCGACGCTCGACGGGCTGGCGCTGGCCGCGGCGGTCGCCGCGCACCTGCACGAGCGCTGCCGCGCCTACACGCTGTTCGCGACGCATTATTTCGAGCTGACCGAGTTCCCCGCGCACCACGCCGATGCGCTGAACGTGCACGTCGGCGCGGCCGAGAGCGGCGACAGCGTGATCTTCCTGCACGAGGTGCAGCCGGGCCCGGCCAACCGCAGCTACGGCGTGCAGGTCGCGCGTCTGGCCGGCGTGCCCGGTGCGGTGATCCGCGATGCGCAGCGCCGGCTGGACGCGCTGCAGCGGGCGCAGGACGCGCAGCGCGCACAGCTCGACCTGTTCGGCAGCGGCAGTGGCGACGACACGGTGGCCGAGCCGACACCGGGCGCGGCGCTGCTGCAGCGCCTGGCGGCGGTCGATTGCGACACCTTGAGCGCGCGCGACGCGCTCGATCTGCTCTACGCGCTGCAGCGCGAGGCCGGCGATGCCTTGCGCGGCTGAAGCGCCTGCAGCCGCCGGCGGCGAGCGCCCGCTGCTGGTGTTCGCGCACGGCAACAGCTTTCCCGCCGCCAGCTACCGCAAGCTGCTCGCGCTGCTGCGACAACGCTTCGACGTCGTCGCGCCCGACCGCTTCGGCCATGACCCGGCCTACCCGGTCAGCGACAGCTGGCCGCAGCTGCTCGCCGAACTGCGCGCGTTCGTGCGCGGCGTCGCCCGCGGCCGCCCCGTCGTGCTCGTCGGCCATTCGCTCGGCGGCCTGCTCGGCTTGATGCTGGCCGAACGCGACCCGGCCGCGCTGCGCAGCCTGGTGCTGCTCGACTCGCCCTTGGTGGCCGGCTGGCGTGCCGCGCTGCTGTGGGGCAGCAAGCGCAGCGGACTGGTATGGCGGGTGGCGCCGGCGGCGGCCGCGCGCCGGCGGCGCGAACGCTGGCCCGACCTCGACGCAGTGCGCGAACACTTCGCGGCGAAGGACGTGTTCGCGCGCTGGGACCCGGAAATGCTCGCCGATTACGCGGCCGCGGCGACCGAAGCGCACGACGGACAGCGCGTGCTGCGCTTCCGCCGCGACGTCGAGGCGCGCATCTATGCGACGCTGCCGCACGGCCTGGGCCGGCTGCTGCGCCGCCCGCCGCAGCTGCCGATCGGCTTCATCGGCGGCACCGAATCGCGCGAGCTGCGCTTGGCCGGGACGGCGGCGACGCGCCGGCTGGTCGGCGCGCACCTGCGCTGGATCGAAGGCACCCACCTGTTTCCGTTCGAGCAGCCGCAGCGCACCGCCGAGCTGATCGAGCAGCTGTGGGCCGAACTCGAGGCCGGGCGCCCAGCGGATCCCGGCGGCGACGTCAGCGGCACGCGGAACGCGCCCGGATGCTCCCTATAATGCGCGTTTACCGGCCCGAAATCGCGTCATGACCCAATACGTTTTCGTCACCGGCGGCGTGGTGTCCAGCCTCGGCAAGGGCATCGCCGCCGCGTCCCTGGCTGCGATCCTCGAGTCGCGCGGCATCAACGTCACGCTGATCAAGCTCGACCCCTACATCAACGTCGACCCCGGCACGATGTCGCCGTTCCAGCACGGCGAGGTGTTCGTCACCGACGACGGCGCCGAGACCGACCTCGACCTCGGCCATTATGAGCGCTTCATCCGGCGCTCGATGCGCCGCACCAACAACTTCACCACCGGCCAGATCTACGACAGCGTGATCCGCAAGGAGCGACGCGGCGAGTACCTGGGCAAGACGGTGCAGGTGATCCCGCACATCACCAACGAGATCCAGGATTTCATCCGCCGCGGCGCCGGCGAAGGCACGCCCGACGAGGCGCAGGTCGCGATCGTCGAAATCGGCGGCACCGTCGGCGACATCGAGTCGCTGCCCTTCCTCGAGGCGGTGCGGCAGATGAGCTTGCGCATGCCGCGCCACCACAGCGCCTTCGTGCACCTGACGCTGGTGCCGTTCATCCCGGCCGCCGGCGAGCTGAAGACCAAGCCGACCCAGCACAGCGTGCAGAAGCTGCGCGAGATCGGCATCACCGCCGACGCGCTGCTGTGCCGCGCCGACCGCCCGATCCCCGACGACGAACGCGAGAAGATCTCGCTGTTCGCCAACCTGCCGCAGGACGCGGTGATCTCGGTATGGGACGCCGACAGCATCTACAAGATCCCGCGCATGCTGCACGAACAGGGGCTCGATGCGCTGGTGTGCGCCAAGCTGCAGTTGCGCTGCGGCGACGCCGACCTGTCGGCGTGGGACTCGCTGGTGCAGGCCGAAGCGAACCCGAAGCACCAGTTGCGCATCGCGATGGTCGGCAAGTACACCGACCTGTCGGATTCGTACAAGTCGCTCAACGAGGCGCTGCGCCACGCCGCGCTGAAGAACGCGGCCAAGGTCAGCATCACCTACCTCGATTCGGAAACGCTGGAGCCCGACAACATCGACCAGCTCGCCGCGTTCGACGCGATCCTGGTGCCCGGCGGCTTCGGCAAGCGCGGCGTCGAAGGCAAGATCCTGGCGGCGCGCTACGCGCGCGAGCAGCGCATCCCCTACCTGGGCATCTGCCTGGGCATGCAGGTCGCGACCATCGAGTACGCGCGCCACATGGCCGGCATGGCGCGCGCCAACAGCACCGAATTCGACCCCGACACGCCCTACCCGGTGATCGCGCTGATCACCGAATGGAAGGACCGCAGCGGCGCGCTGCACGCGCGCAGCGCCGAGTCCGACCTCGGCGGCACGATGCGTCTGGGCGCGCAGCAGGCGCGGGTGCAGGCCGGCACGCTGGCGCACGCGATCTACGGCGACCTCGTCAACGAGCGCCACCGCCACCGCTACGAAGCCAACGTCGACTACCTCGAGCGGCTGCAGGCCGCCGGCCTGGTGATCTCGGCCTACACGACACACGAGCATCTGACTGAAATCGTCGAACTGCCGCAAAGCGTGCATCCGTGGTTCGTCGGCGTGCAGTTCCACCCCGAGTTCAAGTCGACGCCGCGCGACGGCCACCCGCTGTTCATCGCCTTCGTGCGCGCAGCGCTGCAGCGCCACGGCGCGGCGCACGCCGCCGCGGAGGTCTGACGCGATGCAGCTGTGCGGTTTCGAGGTCGGCGAGCGCCGGCCGCTGTTCCTGATCGCCGGACCGTGCGTGATCGAGAGCGAGCAGCTCGCGCTCGACACCGCGGGCCAGCTCAAGGAAATCTGCGCCACGCTCGGCGTGCCCTTCATCTACAAGTCGTCGTTCGACAAGGCCAACCGTTCGTCGTCGGCGTCGTTCCGCGGCCCCGGCATCGACGAAGGCCTGCGCATCCTGGCCGCAGTCAAGCGCCAGATCGGCGTGCCGGTGCTGACCGACGTGCACGAGGACACGCCGCTGGCCGAAGTGGCCGCGGTCGTCGACGTGCTGCAGACGCCGGCCTTCCTGTGCCGGCAAACGAATTTCATCCAGAACGTCGCTCGCCAGGGTCTTCCGGTCAACATCAAGAAGGGCCAGTTCCTCGCGCCGTGGGACATGAAGAACGTCGTCGACAAGGCGCGTGCGGTCGGCAACGAGCACATCATGGTGTGCGAGCGCGGCGTCAGCTTCGGCTACAACACGCTGGTGTCGGACATGCGCGCGCTGGCGGTGCTGCGCGGCACCGGCTGCCCGGTGGTGTTCGACGCCACGCACTCGGTGCAGCAGCCCGGCGGCCTCGGCGACAAGTCGGGCGGCCAGCGCGAATTCGTGCCGCTGCTGGCGCGCGCAGCGGTCGCCGCCGGCGTCGACGGGCTGTTCGCCGAAACCCACCCCGACCCCGACAAGGCCTTGTCGGACGGTCCCAACGCGATGCCGCTGCATTTGATGCGCGAGCTGCTCGAGCAACTGGTCGCGATCGACACCGTGGTCAAGCGCCAGCCCTGGCTCGAGGATCGCCTGCGCTGACGCGCCCCTTCCCCCCTTTCCGTCATTTCCTGGAGTCTTCATGAGTGCCATCGTCGACTTGAACGCCCGCGAAATCCTCGACAGCCGGGGCAACCCGACGGTCGAATGCGACGTCGTGCTGGAGACCGGCTTCGTCGGCCGCGCCGCCGTGCCGTCGGGCGCGTCGACCGGCACGCGCGAAGCCGTCGAACTGCGCGACGCCAACCCCGAGCGCTACCTCGGCAAGGGCGTGCTGCGCGCGGTCGAGCACGTCAACACCGAGATCACCGAGGCGGTGATGGGGCTGGACGCGTCCGAGCAGGCCTTTCTCGACCGCACGCTGATCGAGCTCGACGGCACCGACAACAAGTCGCGGCTGGGTGCGAACGCGCTGCTGGCGGTCAGCATGGCGGTGGCCAAGGCCGCCGCCGAGGAAGCCGGCGTGCCGCTGTACCAGTACCTCGGCGGCTTCGCCGCGTGCGAGCTGCCGGTGCCGATGATGAACGTGATCAACGGCGGCGCGCACGCTGACAACAGCCTGGACATGCAGGAGTTCATGATCATGCCGGTCGGCGCGCCTTCGCTGCGCGAAGCGCTGCGCTACGGCGCCGAGGTGTTCCATGCGCTCAAGGGCATCATCCACAAGCGCGGCATGCCGACCACGGTCGGCGACGAAGGCGGCTTCGCGCCGAACCTGGCCAGCCACGAAGCCGCGCTGCAGCTGATCGTCGAGGCGATCGAGCGCGCCGGCTACAAGCCCGGCGAACAGATCGCGATCGCGCTCGACCCGGCGTCGAGCGAGTTCTACAAGGACGGCAAGTACCACCTCGACGGCGAGGGCCTGGTGCTCGATTCGGCCGAAATGGTCGCGCTGTACGACAGCTGGATCGGCAAGTACCCGATCGTGTCGATCGAGGACGGCCTGGCCGAGCAGGACTGGGACGGCTGGAAGCACCTGACGGAGCGGCTGGGCAAGAAGGTGCAGCTGGTCGGCGACGACCTGTTCGTGACCAACACCGAGATCCTCAAGCGCGGCATCGAACAGAACATCGCGAACTCGATCCTGATCAAGGTCAACCAGATCGGCACCTTGACCGAAACCTTCGCCGCGATCGAAATGGCCAAGCGCGCCGGCTACACCGCCGTCGTTTCGCACCGCTCGGGCGAAACCGAGGACACGACGATCGCCGACATCGCGGTGGCGACCAACGCCGGCCAGATCAAGACCGGCTCGCTGTCGCGATCGGACCGCATCGCGAAATACAACCAGTTGCTGCGCATCGAGGAGAACCTCGGCGACGTCGCCCGCTTCGCCGGCCGCGCGACCTTCTACAACCTGCGCTGACGCGGCCGTGCGCTGGGTCAGCCTGCTGCTGCTCGGCGCACTGGCGCTGCTGCAATGGTCGCTGTGGTTCGGTACGCGCAGCCTGCCGCAGGTGCGCGAGCTGCGCACCGAGCTGCTCGCGCAGCAGGCGGCCAACGCCGCCGCGCAACAGCGCAATGCCGCGCTGCACGACGAAGCCGACGACCTGCGCCACGGCATGCAGGCGGTGCAGGACCGCGCCCGCCGCGACATGGGCATGATGCGCCCGGACGAGATCTACGTGCAGGTGCTGCCGGCATCGGCGCCGCTGCCGCCGCAGGCGCCGGCCTCCGCCGCGCACTGAGGGCGCGCGGCGAGTGCCGCTATTGCGCGGCGCCGGGCGTCGGCGGCTGGTCGACCGCGGCGTGGAACAGCTGCGCCGCGTCGACCGCGTCGAGCGTGTAGACCGCGCCGCAGAACTCGCAGGTCACTTCGACTTCGCCGCGCTCGGCCAGCACCGACTCGACCTCGTCGCGGCCGAGCATGCGCAACATGCCCGATACGCGCTGCGCCGAGCAGGTGCAGTGAAAGCGCGGATGCAGCGGCTCGAACACGCGCGGCTGCTCCTGCCAGAACAATTTGTGCAGCAGGTCCTCGGGGCTGCGCTGCAGCAGTTCGTCGCGCCCCAGTGTCGACGCCAGGTGCACGGCGCGGGCGTAGGCCTCGTCGTGGTCGTCGGCGACCGCATGGCCGCCGTCGCCGGGCATGCGCTGCACCAGCAGCCCGCAGGCGCGCTCGGCGTCGGCCGCCAGCAGCAGCCACGAAGGGATCTGCTCCGAGTGTTGCAGGTAGTGGCCCAGCACTGCGGCCAGATCAGGCATCGGGCTGCCGTCGGCCTCGGTCAGCCCGACCACGCCGCGGTAGGGCTGCTGCCCGGCGCGACGCGGGTCGAGCGTGATCTGGCAGCGTGCGCCGCCGCTCGCCCCGACCAGCGCGGCGAAATCGCCGCGCGCGTCGCCGTGCACCTGCGCGGTGGCGCGCAGCCCGAAATCGGGCTGGCATTCGGCTACCGCCAGCCGCAGCGGCCCGTCGCCCTGCAGCTGCAGCACCAGCGTGCCGTCGAACTTCAAGCTGCCGGCCAGCAGCGCCGACGCCGCGGCCATTTCGCCCAGCAGCAGTTGCACCGCGTCGTCGTGGCGACGGCGCTCGCGCATCTGCTGCCAACTGCCGCTCAGGTTGACGACGACGCCGCGAACCTGGCCGCTGCCGAGCATGAACTTGATCAGCACATCCTCGCTCACGCCTGCACTTCCTTCAACTCGACCAAAAACCGCGCTGCGCGCTCGACGTAAGTGCGCGAATTGGCGCGCATGCCTTCGATCTGCGCCTCATCGAGTGTGCGCACGACGCGCGCCGGTGCGCCGAGGATCAGGCTGCCGTCGGGAAATTCCTTGCCTTCGGTGACCACCGCGCCGGCGCCGACCAGGCAGTTGCGGCCGATGCGCGCACCGTTGAGCACGACGGCCTGGATGCCGATCAGGCTGCCGTCGCCGACCGTGCAGCCGTGCAGCATGGCCTGGTGGCCAATGGTCACGCCGCTGCCCACGTGCAGCGGGAATCCGGGATCGGTGTGCAGCACCGCGCCGTCCTGCACATTGCTGCCGGCGCCGATCTCGATCGGTTCGTTGTCGCCGCGCAGCACCGCGCCGAACCAGACGCTGGAGTGGTCGGCCAGGCGCACGCGGCCGATGACGCGCGCGGTGTCGGCGACGTACACGTCGCGGCCGACTTCGGGGCGGACGTGGCCCAATTGGTACAAGCTCATGGATCGATCTCGTGCAAGTCTTTCGAAGAGAATAGCGCATGACATGCGGCCGCGCCTCGATGCTCGATGACCTGGACCCTGACCCAGCTGCGCCCCGGTGACGCGTTCCCGTCGCCGTCGGCGGCGCTGCCCGCCGCCTCGCCCTACCCCGGACTGCTGGCCGTCGGCGGCCGCGTCGACGCCGACAGCCTGCGCCGCGCCTATGGCGCCGGCATCTTCCCGTGGTACTCGCCGGAAGAGCCGGTGCTGTGGTGGAGCACCGATCCGCGCATGGTGCTGCGCCCGAGCGAGCTGCGCGTGCACCGCAGCCTGCGTCGCAGCGTGCGCGCCCGGCTGGCCGACGCGCGCTGGCAGATCCGCGTCGACGCCGATTTCCGCGGCGTCATGCGCGATTGTGCGGCGCCGCGACGCGACGGCGCCGGCAGCTGGATCGGGAGCGACATCGTCGACGGCTACGGCGCGCTGCACGACGCCGGGCTGGCGCACTGCTTCGAGTTGTATTTCGACGATCGACGCGTCGCCGGGCTCTACGTGGTCGGCATCGGTGCCATGGTGTTCGGCGAATCGATGTACACGCGCGTGCCCGACGGCTCCAAACTGCTGCTGATGGCCTTGTGCGGCTTCGCTCGGCGCCACGGGCTGGGGCCGATCGACTGCCAGCAGCAGACTTCGCACCTGGCGTCGCTGGGCGCCACGCCGTGGCCGCGCAGCGAATTCCTGCACGCGTTGCGCGCCGCGCGCGAGCGCCCGGGGCCGGCGAGCTGGCACTATGATGAAACGCAGATGCGCAGCGACTGCGCCGCCTGGCTGTGACCCACCCGATCGAACTTCCGTTCACCGCGCTGCAGTTCTACACCACCGCGGACTATCCGTGCAGCTATCTGCCGGAGCGGCTCGCGCGCTCGCAAGTGGCCACGCCCGGGCATCTGATCCAGGCCGACGTCTACGACGAGCTGGTGCAGCGCGGGTTTCGCCGCAGCGGCCTGTTCACTTACCGACCGCAATGTGAAGGCTGCCGGGCCTGCGTGCCGCTGCGCGTGCTGGCCGCACGCTTCACACCCGACCGGGCGCAGCGGCGCGCCTGGCAACGCCACGCCGGATTGCGCGCCCGCGTGCTCGAGCCCGGCTTCGTCACCGAGCACTACGAACTGTACCTGCGCTACCAGCGCGCCCGCCACGCCGGCGGCGGCATGGACCTGGACAGCGTCGAACAGTACGCCCAGTTCCTGCTGCACAGCCGCGTCAACACGCGAATGGTCGAGTTCCGCGACGCCGACGCGGTGCTGCGCATGGTCGCGATCGTCGACCTGCTCGGCGACGGCTTGTCGGCGGTCTACACCTTCTACGACCCCGACGACGCACGCGCCAGCTACGGCAGCTACGGTGTGCTGTGGCAGATCGCGCAGGCGCGTGCGCTCGGGCTGCCGCACGTCTACCTCGGCTACTGGATCGAGGCGAGCGCGAAGATGTCGTATAAGGCCCGCTATCTTCCCCACGAAAAATTCCTTGATGACTGCTGGGTAGAATCTGGGCGATAACAACACGCACACACACTCTCTCCCATGCGCCTGTCCACTCTCGCTGCGCTGCTCGGCGCCGCTGCGCTGACCCCGTGCCACGCTTTCGCACTGTCCGACTCGCTCGGCTCGCTGGGCAGCGCCGCGATGCAGGAACTGCACCGGACCTACACCGACGGCCAGCCCGAATTTCTCATTCCCGGTTACTCGTGGCACGACCCGCACACCTATACCGCGACCAAGCGCGCGCAGCTCAACGACTGGGCCATCGGGCTGGGTTGGGGCCATCTGCGCACCGACGACGAAGGCAACACCGAACAGGTCTACGCGCTGGCGTTCTCCGATTCGCACCATGACGTCGAGCCCGTCGTCGGCTATGCGAAGCAGTGGATGTGGCGGCCGTTCACGCCGAAGCTGCACCTGGGCATCGGCTACACCATCGGCGTGACGTCGCGCGCCGACACACTGAAGAACTTTCCGTTCCCGATCGCGTTGCCGCTGCTGTCAATCGGCTACCACAACTTCACGCTTTACAGCACGCTGATTCCGCGATTCAACGGCTCACCGAACAACGGCAACGTCGTGTTCCTGTTCGGCGGCCTCCGGTATTGAACGCATCCGGCGCAGCTTTCCGGATGACAAAGCTGCTTTTCGCCATTTAAAATGGTCGGCGCCATGAAGACCGCGCCGACCCCGCCGCGCGAACAACCGGCGATCCAGGTGCTGGAGCGCATGTTCGCGATTCTCGACGTCCTCGCCGGCCACGCCGAGCCGATGCCGCTGAAGCTGATCGCCGAGCGCACCGGACTGCACACGTCGACCGCGCATCGCATCCTCAACGACCTCGCGACCGCCCACATCATCGACCGCTGCGAGCCCGGCGTCTACCAGCTCGGCATGCGCCTGCTCGAGCTCGGCAATCTGGTCAAGGCCCGGCTCAACGTGCGCGACGTCGCGCTGGGGCCGATGCGCGAGCTGCACCGGCTGACGCACCAGCCGGTCAACCTGAGCATGCGCCAGGGCGACGAAATCGTTTACATCGAGCGCGCCTACAGCGAACGCTCGGGCATGCAGGTCGTGCGCACGGTCGGCGGCCACGCCCCGCTGCACCTGACCTCGGTGGGCAAGCTGTTCCTGGCCAGCGAGGAGCCGCAGCGCGTCAAGGCCTATGCGCTGCGCACCGGACTGGTCGGCCATACACGCAACAGCATCACGCAACTGCCGCAGCTCGAGAACGAACTGGTGCGCGTGCGCCAGCTCGGCTACGCGCGCGACAACGAAGAGCTCGAGCTCGGCGTGCGCTGCATGGCGGCCGGCATCTACGACGACAGCGGCCGGCTGGTCGCCGGGCTGTCGCTGTCGGCGCCCGCCGACCGGCTGCAGGAGGACTGGCTGGCGAAGGTCGTCGATACCGCAGCGCGCATCTCGGCCGCGCTCGGCCACCACGCACGCCACGACGAGGTCGTGCGCCGCGGCTGACCCGCGGCCGCGTCAGTCCTCGACCGCGCGTTGCGCGTCGAGCCTGGACAACACGGTGCGCCCGGCGTGCTGCATCCAGTAGCGGATGCGCTCGGCGTCGCCGAAGTGCGAATACTTGCCCCAGGCGTCGAGCAGCACGACGATCACGTTGCGCCCCTGAACGACGGTATTGAGCACCAGGCAGTGTCCGGCTTCGTTGATGTAGCCGGTCTTCTGCAGCACGATGTCCCAGCCGCGATCGAAGATCAGATGGTCG
Organism: Pseudomonadota bacterium; assembly: GCA_021804595.1. Taxonomy (GTDB): domain Bacteria; phylum Pseudomonadota; class Gammaproteobacteria; order Burkholderiales; family Burkholderiaceae_C; genus Thiomonas_A. The sequence continues at coordinate 34,932 of JAJZHH010000004.1, read as the reverse complement.
GTGTTGCGGTACTGCAGCTCCTGGCGACCGACTTCGACCGCGCTTTTCGGGTGGGTCGAGAACTCGCGGATCAGCGCATACTGGCGAACGTCCTTGACCAGCAGCGCGAGGTCATGCGCGCTGGACTCGTTTTGCGGCGACAGTCCGGTCGGGTCGATGTAGTGCGTCTGCATCATGCCCAGTGCACGCGCCTTCGCGTTCATCGCCGCGACGAAGGCCGCGGTGCCGCCGGGATAGGTGCGAGCCAGCGCGTGCGCGGCGCGGTTCTCGGACGACATCAGCGCCAGCTTCAGCAATTCCTCCCGGCTCAGCGTGATGCCCGGACGAAGCCGCGAGCTGCTCCACTTCAGGGTATCGATGTCGTCGCGCGTGATCGTGATCGGCTGGTCCATCGGCAGATGCGCGTCGAGCGTGACCGCCGCGGTCATCAGCTTGGTCAGCGACGCGATCGGCCGCACCGCGCCGGCATCCTTGCTCAGCAGCACCTGGCCGGTCTTGGCGTCGACGACCAGAGCCGATCCCGAGCGCAGCGCAACCGGGTCGCCGACGCTCACCGGGTGCAGCGCGTCGCTGGCCACCAGACGCGTCGCCGCCGCGTCGGCGACGGCCACCGACGCCGGGTGCGCCGGCACCCCGCGGTGATCCAGCGAACTCGCCGCGCTCAATGCGATCGCATCGTGTACCCGCGCCGAACTCGTGTGCGCCGGAGGCGCGACGTGCCGATGGCGGATCGGTCGGTGTTCGACGCGACGGTGTTCGACGCGACGGTGTTCGACGCGACGGTGTTCGACGCGACGGTGTTCGACGCGACGGTGTTCGACGCGACGGTGCTCGACGCGACGATGCTCGGCGCGACGGTGCATGACCTTGTGCTGCACGCGCCTGGCCGCTGCTGCAGCCCGCCGACGATGCACGGCGCGACGGTGCGCGGCCTGGGCACGGTGGCTATGCTGCGCCGCCGATGCTGCGGTGTCGGGTGTGCTCGATTGAGCCTGCGCCGCAGGCATCAGCGCCGAACAAAGCAGCGCAAAGGCGCAGCCCCATGACCACTTGATTCGCCGCAGGTCGAGCATGATTGATTGATGTTGGCTTTGTCAGTGAGCGTAACAAAGCGGCAAAAACTGCGCAAGATCAAGCGCTTGATCCAGACAATTGAGAATGTTTCCCACGCCGCTTGCCGTTGCCGGACAAACAAAAGCCCCCAGGAGGGGGGCTTTTGTGCGCTGGTGCGGTCGCCGTGACGACCGCCGCGCTGATTTGGTGGGTGGTACAGGGTTTGAACCTGTGACCCCTGCCGTGTGAAGGCAGTGCTCTACCGCTGAGCTAACCACCCGAAACCATGCATTATGCCACAGTTTTGGAGGATGGTTGCCATACCGCCTTGCCGGACGAAGATTTTTCCAGGTCCTGCAGGATGCGCTCGTGTTCGGCGAGCTCGTCGGCCGACACCGCGACGCGTGCCAGCGCGAGCCCGGAAAGGTCCGCCGGCGCAGCCGCTTTGCCCTGGGCCGACGCGTCGGGCTCGATGACCAGACTGTCCTGCCCGCGTGTGAGCCAGATGTAGACCTCGGCCAGCAGTTCGGCATCGAGCAGCGCTCCGTGCAGCGTGCGCTTCGTGTTGTCGACGCCGAAACGCTTGCACAAGGCGTCCAGGCTGTTGAATTTGCCGGGGAACTGGGTGCGCGCGAGCAACAGTGTGTCGGTGATCGGCCCGCAATGACGGGAAAACGGCGCGCGCCCGATGCGCTCGAGCTCGGCGTCGAGGAAACCGAGGTCGAACGCAGCGTTGTGGATGATGACTTCGGCGCCGCGCACGAACTCGAGCAGGTCGTCGGCGATATGCTCGAACAGCGGCTTGTCGGCCAGGAACTCCTCGGTCAGACCGTGCACGCGCAAGGCGTCGGGATGGCTGGCTCGCTGCGGGTTGACGTAGCGCTGGAAATGCGCGCCCGGGCGGCGGTTCAGCAGCTCGACGGCGGCCACTTCGATCAGGCGATCGCCGCCGGTCGCGTTCAGCCCGGTCGTCTCGGTATCGAGAATGATCTGCCGCGTCATCGCCGCGCTCCGCCGGCGACGCTGTCGACACCGCGGTTGGCCAGTGCGTCAGCGGCCTCGTTGCCGGCGTCGCCGTTGTGCCCGCGCACCCAGACCCACTCGACCGCGTGCGCTGCGCGCGCCTGGTCAAGGCGCTGCCACAGATCGACGTTCTTCACCGGCTTGCGCTCGGCGGTCTTCCAGCCGCGCGCCTTCCAGCCCGGCAGCCACTCGGTAATACCCTTGAGCACGTATTGCGAATCGGTGAACAGTTGCACGCGACACGGTCGGCGCAAGCTTTCCAGCGCGACGATGGCCGCGGTCAGCTCCATGCGATTGTTGGTCGTCTGCCCCTCACCACCAAACAGTTCCTTTTGCGTATCGCCGCTGCGCAGCAGCACCCCCCAGCCGCCCGGGCCGGGGTTGCCGCGGCAAGCACCGTCGGTGTAGGCATGAACAGTCGCAGGGCTTGGGTTCTCGGCAGGGTTCGACATCGAAGCGGAGGGTCCGGGAGAAAAAATGGAAAAAGGTTGACGAGCAAGGCCGCGGCCGCCGTGAGCGCTAGAGCCGGCGCCGGCCGTGCGCGACCGGTCGCGCGACCGCGGCCTTGCGCGACTTGCCGGCCCAGGCCTTGCCGACCAGGCGCATCGCACGCACCCGCTTGGTCGCCACCAGCACGTAGGCGGCGCCCAGCATAGGCCACCAGCGGTCGCCGGCAGCGTCCATGAAGCGCCAGCGATCGAGCCACGCCTGCGCGTGCACCGCGGGCCGGTAGCAGCCGTAGCGCCCGCCGGTGACTTCGAAACTCAACAGCCGCAGCCAGTCGCGCACCCGTCGCGGCGAAATGAACTCGCCGCGTTGCGGCAGGTACAGGTCGCCACCGACGCGTGCCAGCGCCTGGCGCGCGCCCCACAGGCTCAGCGCGTTGAACCCGGTGATGACGACGTGGCCGCCGGCGACGAGCACGCGGTCGACTTCGCGCAGGCAGGCGTGCGGATCGCCGGCGCGCTCCAGCGCGTGCGGCAGCACGACCAGGTCGAGGCTGCCGGAGGCGAACGGCAGGTCGGTGAAGTCACCCCACAGCGTCGGCGCCGCGGCACCGGTCGCATCGGGCGTCGCCTGCTCGAGCAGCCAGCGGTGCGGCATGCGGTTGTGCGCCAGCGTCGGCAGCGACGCCAGGCCGAGCTGAACGGCGTGAAAACCGAAGATGTCGGCGACGATGCGATCGAGTTGCGCACGCTCCCAGCCGAGCAGATAGGCGCCGGCCGGGCTTTGCAGCCAAGGCTCGAGACTTATACTTGCGCGGACTTCGGGGCTGAAATGCATATCGTCGCGCTGAACGCGTTTCGGGACAATTACATCTGGATGATCATCGACGGCGGTCGAGCCCTCGTCGTCGACCCCGGTGACGCCGGCGCGGTGCAGCGAGCATGTGCCGCCGCGGGGCTTGATCTGGCCGGCATTCTAGTCACCCACCACCACCACGATCACGTCGGCGGCATCGCCGAGCTGTGCGCGCAACGTGCGCTGCCGGTGTGGGGGCCGGCCACCGAGAACATTCCGCATCGCACGCACGCGGTGCGCGACGGCGACACGGTGCACGTGCCTGGCATCGCACTCGAATTCGAGGTCATCGACGTGCCGGGTCACACGCTGGGGCACGTTGCCTATTACGCCGAACCGGCCGGGGCCGACCCGCTGCTGCTGTGCGGCGACACCCTGTTCGCGGCCGGTTGCGGGCGTCTGTTCGAAGGCACGCCGCAGCAGATGTACGCCTCGTTGCAGCGATTGGCGGCATTGCCCGACTCGACTCGCGTCTATTGCACGCATGAGTACACGCTGAGCAATCTACAATTCGCCGCTCGGGTCGAGCCCGGCAATGCCGAGCTGAGGTCCTGGACCGAGGAGTGCACGCGGCAGCGTGAAGCCGGAGAGCCGACGCTGCCCAGCAGCATCGGCCGCGAGCGGCAGGTCAACCCGTTCCTGCGCGTCGACGAGCCCGAGGTGCGGGCCAGCCTGCGGACGCAGCGCGGCCGCGTGCCGCACGACAGCGTCGATGCCTTCGCATCGCTGCGGCAGTGGAAGGACGAATCTTGAATGGAACACGACCGGCGCTTGCCGGCCTGACGAGGACGACGGGATGCATCGATTGCGTGGACTGAGATTCTGGGCGCTGGCCGCGGTCTTGATGAGTGCGGCCGGCTGCGCCACCGCCCCCAGCCACACGCCGTCGTCCGCAACCGCCCCAGTCGCCGCCGTGCCGAGCGCAGCGGCATCGGCTGCGAGCGGTGCAGCGCCGGAGCTGACGCTCAGCGTCGATGCCCCCGACGCCGCAGCCGCGTCGGACGCGCAGTCGCAAGCCGACGACGCGGCCGACCTGCAGGCCGCGCTCGAGGCCACCGACAACAGCGACGTGCATTACGCCAACATCTGGCAGCGCGTCCGCGCCGGCTTCGGCATTCCCGACATGGACGGCCCCGGCATGCAGCGCTACGTGCAGCAGGCGGTCGAGTGGTACAGCACCAAGCCCGACTACGTCGCGCGCATGACGATGCGCTCGCGAAAATATCTCTACTACATCCTGCAGGAAGTGCAGAAGCGCCACCTGCCGAGCGAACTGGCCTTGCTGCCCTTCGTCGAGAGCGCGTTCAACCCCGACGCGTTGTCGAGCGCGAAAGCGTCCGGCATGTGGCAGTTCATTCCGAGCACCGGCAAGCACTACAAACTGCGGCAGACGATTTTCCAGGACGGTCGCCGCGACGTGCTGGCGTCGACCAAGGCTGCGCTGGACTACCTGACCAAGCTGCACGACATGTTCGGCGACTGGCAGCTCGCGCTGGCCGCGTACAACTGGGGTGAAGGCGGTTTGCAGCGCGCGATCGCGTACAACGAAGCGCATGGCCTTCCGGTCGACTATGCGCACCTGCGCATGCCGGCCGAAACGCGCAACTATTACCCGAAGCTGCAGGCGGTGAAGGACATCATCGCCGATCCGGCCAAGTACGGCATCACGCTGCCCGACGTTCCCGACCATCCTTACTTCAAGCCGGTGGCGATCACGCAGGACATCGACGTCGCACTGGCCGCGCGCCTGGCCGGCATCAGCATCAACGAGTTCCGCGCACTGAACCCGGCCTACCGCAAGCCGGTGATCCTCGCCGCGACGCACCCGCGCGTGCTGCTGCCCTACGACAACGCGACCGCGTTCGAGCAAGCGCTGGCCACCTACCCGGGCCCGCTGGCGAGCTGGACCGCCTACACCGTGCACCGTACCGCGAGCCCGCAGCAACTCGCGCACGAACTGCACCTGAGCGAAGCCACGTTGCGCAGCGTGAACAGCATTCCGGGCCGCATCCTGATCAAGGCCGGCTCGACGCTGCTGGTGCCGCGACCGCCGCAGGACGACCACAACGTCAGTGCCCACGTCGCCGAACATGCGATGCTGGCGCTGGCGCCGGTGCCGCCGGCCGGGCGCCGCGTGCGTCTGCGCGCCTGGCGTGGCGACACGCCACGCAGCGTCGCGCGGCGCTACCACTTGAGCCCGCTCGAAGTCGCGCGCTGGAACCACATGCGCGAAAGCGAACGTTTCCGTCCACGCGCGCTGCTCGTCGTCTACCTGCCGCAGCGCGACCGCGCTCGACACGAGCGCATCGTCGCGCATGAACCGCGTCACCGCGTGGTCGCGCGCAGCCGCCACGAGCGCTCGCTGGTCGCGGCACGCCGCCGCGAGGAACTGGCCGCGCGCCGCCGCGAGGAACTGGCCGCGCGCCGCCGCGCGCTGCGCGTCGCCGAGCGCTCGCGACGCGACCACCACCACGCGCTGCGCGTGCGCGGCGCAACACGCCAGGACATCAGCGTCGCGCAACGCTGAGACCACGGAGACGTCGTCCATGCAAAACGAGGTCCGCGACTATCTGCTGGGCTTGCAAGCCCGCATCCTCGACGCCCTCGAGACCGCCGACGGCGGCGCCCGCTTCCGCCGTGACGCGTGGACGCGCCCGCCGGAATCGGCGCTGCAAGGCGACGGCGCCAGCAGCGTGATCGAGGACGGCGCGCTGTTCGAGCGCGGCGGCTGCAATTTCTCCGCGGTGCGCGGCGCGCGCCTGCCGCCGTCGGCCACCCAGCACCGTCCCGAACTGGCCGGGGCGCCGTTCGAGGCGATGGGCGTGTCGCTGGTGCTGCATCCGCGCAACCCGCACGTGCCGACGGTGCACATGAACGTGCGCATGCTCGCGGCGCAACCGGCCACACGCGAACCGGTGACCTGGTTCGGCGGCGGCATGGACCTGACCCCTTACTACGGCCGGGTCGACGACGCGGTGCACTTCCACACCACCTGCAAGCGTGCGCTCGACGCGGTCGACGAGGCCTACTACCCGCGCTTCAAGCGTTGGTGCGACGAGTATTTTTTCCTGAAGCACCGCGGCGAAGCGCGCGGCATCGGCGGCATCTTCTTCGACGACTTCGCCGAAGGCGGCTTCGAGCGCGGCTTCGCGCTGATGCGAGCGACCGGCGACGCCTTCCTCGATGCCTACCTGCCGATCGTGCAGCGTCGGCGCGACGAGCCGTGGGGCGAGCGCGAACGCGCGTTCCAGTCGCTGCGCCGCGGTCGCTACGTCGAGTTCAACCTGGTGTGGGATCGCGGTACGCTGTTCGGACTGCAATCGGGCGGCCGCACCGAATCGATTCTGATGTCGATGCCGCCGCAGGCGGCATGGCGCTACGATTGGGCGCCCGAGCCGGGCAGCGCCGAGGCGGCGCTGTACACCGACTTCCTGCCACCGCGGGACTGGGCCGCCTGAGCGCCGCGACATGATGACGACGCCCGCCGCGCGCATCGGCCTGCTCGGCGGCAGTTTCGACCCGCCGCACCGCGCCCACCTTGAACTCGCGCGCAGCGCGTTGCGCGCGCTGCCGCTCGACGCCGTCTGGCTGATCCCGGCCGGCCAGCCGTGGCAGCGCGCGCCGCTGCAGGCCGATGCCGGGCAGCGGCGGCAGATGCTCGAACGGCTGATCGCCGACGTGCCGGGGCTGGACATCTGCACCGTCGAACTCGAGCGCGCCGGGCCGAGCTACACGATCGACACCGTGCGCGACTTGCAGCGACGCCACCCCGACTGCGCGTTCACACTGATCGTCGGCGCCGACCAGCTGTCCAATCTGACCAGCTGGCGCGACTGGGAACACATCGTCGCCGCGGTCGACCTCGCCGCCGCGCCGAGGCCGGGCCATCCGCTGCGCGCCGACGCCGAACTGGTCGCCGCACTGACGCGCGCCGGCCACGCGCTGCACGCGCTGCCGATGACGCCGATGCCGCTGTCGGCTACCGCGGCGCGCGCCGCCCACGGCGATGCGCTGCGCGCGCTCGTGCCCGAGGCCGTCGCGCGCTATATTGAGCACCATCATCTCTACTCGACCAACCGCAAGCTGCATGGACATTCGTAAGCTGCAACGCACCATCGTCGACGCCCTCGAGGACGTCAAGGCGCAAGACATCCAGGTGTTCAACACCGAGGCTCTGACCAGCCTGTTCGACCGCGTCATCGTCGCCAGCGGATCTTCGAACCGTCAGACACGCGCGCTGGCCGCCAGCGTGCGCGATCGAGTCAAGGCCGCCGGCGGCGAAGTGCGCAACGCCGAAGGCGACGCCAGCGGCGAATGGGTGCTGGTCGATTGCGGCGACGCGGTCGTGCACATCATGCAACCGATGATTCGGGCCTATTACCGGCTCGAAGACATCTGGGGCGGTCGCACCGTGCACCTGAAACGGCCGGTGGCCGCGGCGGACGGCGCGGTGCAGGCCGCACCGAAGGCCGGAGCGGCGAAGAAGGTCGCGACGAAGAAGGTCGCGACGAAGAAGGTCGCGGCGAAGAAGGTTGCGACAACGAAGGTGGCGGCGAAAAAAGCCGCGGTGAAGCGGGCGCCGGCAAAGACCGCCGCGACGAAGAGAGCCGCCGCGACGACGAAGGCGACCGTGGCGACGACGAAGGCGACCGCGACGCCGCGCGCGCGCCGGGCGTGAAGCTCTGGCTGGTCGCGGTCGGCCAGCGCATGCCGCGCTGGGTCGACGAGGCCTGGCACGAGTACGCGAAGCGGCTGCCGCCGGACATGCCGCTGCAATTGCGCGAAGTCCGCCCCGAAGCTCGCGGCGGCATTTCGGCCGACGCGGCGATGGAGCGTGAAGCGCAGCGCATCGAAGCGGCGCTGCCGCCCGCTTGCCGCCGCGTCGTGCTCGACGAGCACGGCCAGCGCCATACGTCGACCTCGCTGGCGCGCGAGTTGCAGCGCTGGCGCGAGGACGGCCGTGACGTCGCGCTGCTGATCGGCGGCGCCGACGGCCTGGCGCCGCGGCTGAAGGACAGCGCCGATGCGAAGCTGCGGCTGTCGGACCTGACCTTGCCGCACGGGCTGGCGCGCGTGCTGCTGGCCGAAGCGCTGTACCGCGCGCACACGCTGCTGATCGGCCACCCCTACCACCGCGCCTGAACGCAGCGCCCCACCCCGCCTCAACGGCTGTCGAGCGCCTCCCAGCGTTCGAGCAGCGCCAGCAGCTCGTCGTCGATGCGCTGCAGCCTGGCCTGCAGCGGCGCGACCTGCTGCGGCTCGCGACGGTACAGATCGGCGTCGGCCAGGCGCTCGCCGATCGCCTTCTGCTCGTCTTCCAGCGCGGCGATGCGCGCCGGCAGCTGCTCGAGTTCGCGCTGCTCCTTGTTGCTGAGCTTGGTGCGCGGCGGCGCCACGCGCGCCGTCGGCCTGGCCGCGGCCGGCGGCGGCGCGAGCGCGGTGGCCACCGCCTGCTGCCGCCGCCGCGCCTGCTGCAGCCAGTCGTCGACGCCGCCTTCGTATTCGCGCCAGACGCCGTCGCCTTCGGCCACCAGCGTGCTGGTGACGACGTTGTCGAGGAAGCGGCGGTCGTGGCTGACCAGGAACACGGTGCCGGAGAACTCCTGCAGCAGCTGCTCGAGCAATTCCAGCGTCTCGACGTCGAGGTCGTTGGTCGGCTCGTCGAGCACCAGCAGATTGGCCGGGCGCGCGAACAGCCGGGCCAGCAGCAGCCGGTTGCGCTCGCCGCCCGACAGCGAGCGCACCGGCGACATCGCGCGCTGCGGTGAGAACAGGAAGTCGCCCAGATAACCGATCACGTGCTTGCGCTGGCCGCCGATCTCGATCCAGTCGCCGCCCGGGCTGATCGTCTGCACCAGCGTCGCGTCGGGGTCGAGCGCGGCGCGCATCTGGTCGAAATACGCCACCTGCAGCCGCGTGCCGCGGCGCACGAGACCGGCGTCGGGGTCAATCTCGCCGAGAATCAGCTTGAGCAGCGTGGTCTTGCCGGCGCCGTTGGCGCCGACCACGCCGACCTTGTCGCCGCGCAGGATCGTCGTCGACACGTCGCGCAGCAAGGTGCGCTCGCCGAACGCCAGGTGCACGCCCTGCAGATCGGCGACGATGCGCCCGCCGGCGTCGCCGGCGTCGAGCTCCAGGCGCACGCGGCCGAGCTGTTCGCGCCGCGCCGCGCGCGTCGCGCGCAACTGCTGCAAGCGGCGCACGCGGCCGACCGCACGCGTGCGCCGGGCTTCGACCCCCTGGCGGATCCATGCCTCCTCCTGCGCCAGCAGCTTGTCGGCGCGCGCCGCCGCCGCCTCCTCGTCGGCCAGCGCCTGCGCGCGCCTTGCCTCGAACGCGGCGAAATTGCCGGGGTAGCTGCGCAGCGCGCCGCGGTCGAGCTCGACGATGCGCGTGGCCACTGCGTCGAGGAACGCGCGGTCGTGGGTGATCAGCACGACGGCGCCGCGAAACGCCTGCAGCAGGCCTTCGAGCCAGACGATGGCGTCGAGGTCGAGGTGGTTGGTCGGCTCGTCGAGCAGCAGCAACTCGGGCTCGGCGACCAGCGCGCGGGCCAGCGCGACGCGCTTGCGCATGCCGCCGGACAGCGTGCCGATGCGCGCATTGCCCACCAGGCCCAGGCGGTCGAGGGTCTGCGCCACGCGCTGCTGCCAGTTCCAGCCGTCGATCGCCTCGATGCGCGCCAGCAGGGCATCGTGGTCGTCACCGGGCGTCTGCGCGGCGAAGCGCTCACACAGCGCGCGCGCGTCGCCGACGCCTTCGGCGACGACGTCGGCGATGCTGGCGGCGGCGTCGAAATCGGCCTCCTGCGGCACGTAGACCAGGCGCAGGTCCTGTTGCAGCACGACGCGGCCGTCGTCGGGCTGCTGCAGTCCGGCGATGATCTTCAGCAGCGACGACTTGCCGCTGCCATTGCGCCCGATCAGCCCGACGCGCTCGCCGGGTTCGAGCGCGAACGCCGCGTGGTCGAGCAGTGCGACGTGGCCGAACGCCAGAGATAAATCATTGCAGGTCAGCAGGGACATCGTGATGGGCTCGTGAAACCGGCATTTTCCGTCATTGGAGACGGTCGCGTGGAGCTTGCCGGATCCAACCTGGACTTCAACACGCCGGTATGATCGTCATTCATCCTGCGTCGTGCCCTCATGTCGTCAAACAAAATCGTTTATCTCGCGTCGTCGAGCCCGCGTCGTGCTGAACTGCTGCGCCAACTCGGCGTGGCCTTCGCGCCGCTGGAGCCCGCCGCCGACGAAGACGCCGAGGCGCTCGAACGCCCGCTGCGCGGCGAGGCCGCGCCGCACTACGTGCAGCGCGTCACCGCGCTCAAGTTGCACGCCGCGCGACAGCGCCTGCATCGTCGCGGCCTGCCCGCCGGCGTCGTGCTGTGCGCCGACACCACGGTCGCGCTGGGCCGGCGGCTGCTCGGCAAACCGGTCGACGACGCCGATGCGCTGGCGATGCTGCGCGCGCTGGCCGGCACCAGCCACCGTGTGCTGACGGCCGTCGCGGTGGCCGACGGCGATCGCGTCACGCAGGCGCTGAGCGTCAGCCGCGTGCGCATGGCCGCGCTCGACGCGGCCGCGCTGGCCGGCTACGTGGCCAGCGGCGAGCCGCGCGGCAAGGCCGGCGGCTACGCGGTGCAGGGGCGTGCGGCGGCGTTCATCGAGCACATCAGCGGCAGCTACTCGGGCATCATGGGGTTGCCGCTGTTCGAAACCGCCGCGCTGCTGCGCGACGCTGGAGCGCTGTGATGCACGCCCAGGGCACGCAGGAAGACCTGCTGATCAACATCACGCCGCAGGAGACGCGGGTCGCGCTGATCGCGCAGGCCGCGGTACAGGAAATCCACATCGAGCGAACGCTCGAGCGCGGGCTGGCCGGCAACGTCTACCTCGGCCGCGTCGTTCGCGTGCTGCCCGGCATGCAATCGGCGTTCATCGACATCGGGCTGGAGCGCGCCGCGTTCCTGCACGTGGCCGATCTGTGGCAGCGCATGCTCGGCGCCGAGCGCCAGGCCGTGCTGCCGATCGAGAAGCTGGTGTTCGAGGGCCAGCCACTGCTGGTGCAGGTGATCAAGGACCCGATCGGCGCCAAGGGGGCGCGGCTGTCGACGCAGATCAGCCTGGCCGGCCGCCTGCTCGTGCACCTGCCGCAGGACGACCACATCGGCGTGTCGCAGAAGATCGACGACCCGGCGCTGCGCGACAGCCTGCGCCAGCGTCTGGGCGAACTGGCGCGCCAGCACGATGCCGGCGGCAGCGTCGGCTTCATCGTGCGCACCAACGCCGAGGATGCCGACGACGCCGAGTTGCGCGACGACATCGCCTATCTGCGCAAGACCTGGGCCGCGATCGAACGCCGCAAGCGCGACGCGCAGGCGCCGGCGCTGCTGTACCAGGAGCTGAGCCTGGCGCAGCGCGTGCTGCGCGATCTGGTCACCGATTCGACGCGGCTGATCCAGGTCGATTCACGCGAGAACCACGACAAGCTGCTCGCGTTCGCCACCGAATACATGCCCGGCGTCGTCGAACGGCTGCAGCTGTACCGCGGCGAGCGCCCGCTGTTCGAGCTGTACAACGTCGACGCCGAAATCGAGCGTGCGCTGGGCCGCCGCGTCGAGCTGAAGTCGGGCGGCTACCTGATCATCGACCAGACCGAGGCGATGACGACGATCGACGTCAACACCGGCGGTTACGTCGGCGCGCGCAATTTCGATGAGACCATCTTCAAGACCAACCTCGAGGCAGCGCAGGCCATCGCGCGGCAATTGCGGCTGCGCAACCTCGGCGGCATCATCCTGCTCGACTTCATCGACATGCACGGCGCCGCGCACCGCACTGCGGTGCTCGACGAGCTGAAGAAGTCGCTGAGCCGCGACCGCGTGCGCGTGTCGGTCAACGGCTTTTCCCAGCTCGGCCTGGTCGAGATGACGCGCAAGCGCACCCGCGAGTCGCTGGCCCACCTGCTGTGCGAGGCGTGTCCGACCTGCGACGGTCGCGGCCAGATCAAGACCGCGCGCACGACCTGCTACGACATCCTGCGCGAAATCCTGCGCGAGGCCAAGCAGTTCAACCCCCGCGAGTTCCGCATCGTCGCCTCCAACGCGGTCATCGACCTGCTGCTCGAGGAGGAAAGCGCGCACCTGGCCGAGCTGTCGGACTTCATCGGCAAGCCGATCGCGCTGCGCGTCGAGGCCGGCTACGCCCCGCACCAGTTCGACATCGTGCTGCTGTGATGCGGCCGCGCGGCGGCTATCGCGCCGGGCAGGTCTTCGCGTCGTAATCGACCTTGCCGACCAGTTGCAGGAAGCTGGCGAAAGGCTTGATCGCGCGCATCGCGACCAGCTTCGGGCCCTGGAACTGCAGCTTGCCGCTCATCATCGCCCACATCGGCCCCGGGTCGCCGCGACCCATCGCTTCCCAGTCCGCGGTTTTCGCGTGCATCAGGAAGTCGACCGCGAAATCGGGCGCAGCCTGCGGCACGCCGCCGTAGCTGCAGTACGCCTTGCCGTCCCTGGGCACGATCTTCAGCTCGACGACGCCGGCGCTGCCGCAATCGTCGCGGTACATCTCGACGATCTTGTAGCCGCGCCCCTTGTCGTCGTGCAGCCATTCGCCGGACAGGCCCTGGGTCAGCTGCGGCGTCGCGTTCCACGCGCTGCAAAATGCGCTGGTCCATGCCGGCGACATCAGCGCCGGCGCCGCAGCCGAGGCCGCCAGCGGCGCGCCGGCGACGGCCAGCGCGATGGCGACGCGGGCAAACAAACGGGGGGGATTTGAAACGGACATCGACGAAACTCCTCGGTTGGCGCGGCTGAGGGCGGCGGCGCCGCCCGCTCAGCGCGAGGAGTATGCGTTCAGATGTACTAAACGGTGTACAGTAATTTCCACGATCTCGCTTTCCCGCTTGCGCGCGGGCGCGAAACCCCGTCGCCAGTCGGTGGCGGTCCGCTTCAGCTGTAGGCCGCGAGGCTGCGACGCATCTTCTTCATCGCCTGCGTTTCGATCTGGCGGATACGCTCGGCCGACACGCCGTATTCGGCGGCCAGTTCGTGCAGCGTCTTGCCGCCGCTGCCGTCGTCGTTGACCGCCAGCCAGCGCTGCTCGACGATGCGCCGGCTGCGCGCATCGAGTTCGCCCAGCGCCTGCTCCAGCCCCTGGCGCTGCAGGCGTTCCTGCGCCCGCGCTTCGAGCATCGCGTCGGGCTCGTCGGCGCGCGCCGACAGGTAGGCGATCGGGCCGAACGCGTCGCCGCCGTCGTCGCCGACCGGTTGCAGCGCAATGTCGGCGCCGCTCATGCGCTGCTCCATTTCGATCACGTCGCTGCGCTTGACGTCGAGCTTGCGCGCCACCGCGTCGATCTCGGCGTCGTGGAAGCCGTCGAAGCCCTGCTTCATCGAGCGCAGATTGAAAAACAGCTTGCGCTGCGCCTTGGTCGTCGCCACCTTGACCAGACGCCAGTTGCGCAGGATGTATTCGTGGATTTCCGCCTTGATCCAGTGCAGCGCGTAGCTGACCAGGCGCACGCCCTGCGCCGGGTCGAAGCGGCGCACCGCCTTCATCAGCCCGACATTGCCTTCCTGGATCAGGTCGGCATGCGGCAGCCCGTAGCCGAGGTAGTTGCGCGCCACCGAAACAACCACGCGCAAGTGCGACATGACCAGCCGCCCGGCGGCGTCGCGATCCTGCTGCTCGCGCCAGGCCTGCGCCAGCGCGCGCTCGTCGTCGAGCGTGAGCATCGGCATGCGGTTGACCGCGGCGATGTAGGCATCGAGGTTGCCCAGGCTCGGCACCTGGGCCGGAAAGGCTACCGCGAACGACGGCGCCGGCTGCTTGCGCGACGCCACCGGAAGGCTGAGAACGCTCGTGTCGGCCATCTACATACTCCTCCGTCTATCCCAAGGCGTATTTTAGCACTCTACGTCGTCGAGTGCTAAAGCCTGCTCCGGGTCCCTCGTCAGTCGAGCAGCGCGCGCGCGAAGGCCTGCGCGTCGAACACCTGCAGGTCGTCGAGCGACTCGCCGACGCCGATGAAGTAGATCGGCACCGGGCGCTCGCGCGCGATCGCCGCGATCACCCCGCCCTTGGCGCTGCCGTCGAGCTTGGTCAGGATGATGCCCGTCAGTTGCACCGCGTCGTCGAACGCGCGCAGCTGGGCCAGCGCGTTCTGGCCGTTGGTCGCGTCGATCACCAGCAGCACCTCGTGCGGCGCGCCGTCCATCGCCTTGGCCGTCACCCGGCGCACCTTTTTCAGCTCCTCCATCAGATGCTGCTGCGTCGGCAGCCGCCCGGCGGTGTCGACGATGACGACGTCGACGCCGCGCGCGCGCGCGGCGCCGACCGCATCGAACGCGACCGCGGCCGGATCGCCCCCCTGCTGCGCGATGACCTGCACCGCGTTGCGTTCGCCCCAGGCGGCGAGCTGCTCGCGCGCCGCGGCGCGGAAGGTGTCGCCGGCGGCCAGCAGCACGCTGCAGCCGGCGCGCTGCAGATGGCGCGTCAGCTTGCCGATGCTGGTCGTCTTGCCGGCGCCGTTGACCCCGACCATCATGATCACGGTCGGCTGCGTGCGCCCGATGTCGAGCGGCTTCTGCAGCGGTGCGAGCAGCTCGGCGAGCACGTCGCGCAACAGTTCGCGCACCTGCAGCGGCGTTTGCGCGCCGCTGGCGCGCACCTTGCGCCGCAGCTGTTCGAGCACGTGACGCGTCGCCGGCATGCCGGCGTCGGCCATGATCAGCGCGCTTTCAAGCTCCTCATAAAGCGCCTCGTCGACGCGACTGCCGCCGAACAGCCCGCTCAGGCCGGCGCCGGTTCGGCGCAAGCCACTGCGCAACCGCGCGAACCAGCCAGCGGCCGGTGGCGCGTCGACCACGCCGGCGTCGGCCACCGCAGCCGGCGACGGCGCCACGCTCGGCGCGGCCTTCGCCGCGGAACCGCCGTCGACCGGCGCGGCGACCTCGGCGTGGTGCGGGGCTTGGGCCGCCGCAGTCTCGTCGACCGATGGCGGCGGCTCGGGAGCAGCAGGCTTGCGCTTGAACAAACGGAACATGAACGGACCCTGGAGCTGGCCGGCTGTTGGACGGGGCCGTTCGCACAGCCGGCGCGGAAGCGGCTTGACCGCAAACCGCCATTATCTCGCCACGCCGCCGCTATGCTGTCGTTTCGGCGACTTCGACGCCCGCTCCAGCATGCCCGCACGCTCTTCCCGACCCCGACCCCGCCCGCACCATCACGCCGAGCCGCGAGGCAGCGTGCGCATCATCGGCGGCCGCCTCAAGCGCAGCCGCCTCGCGGTGGCCGATGCGCCGGGACTGCGCCCGACGCCGGACCGGGTGCGTGAAACGCTGTTCAACTGGCTGGGCCAGGCCTTGACCGGCTGGCGCTGCCTGGACCTGTTCGCCGGCAGCGGCGCGCTCGGCCTGGAGGCGGCTTCGCGAGGCGCTGCACGCGTCGACCTCGTCGAGCGCGACCCCCGCCTTGCCGCCGCGCTGACGCAGGCCTGCGCGCGGCTGCAGGTCGACGGCGCACGGGTGCATGCCCGCGACGCACTGGCCTTCGCCGCGCAGGCTGCCCCCGCCGGCTACGACCTGGTGTTCGTCGACCCGCCGTACGCCGACGCGCTGCAGCGCGCCGCGCTGGCGCATGCGGCGCGCCTGCTCGACGACGGCGGTCTGGCCTACGTCGAGGCGCCGGGCGCCGACGAACTCGCGCGCTGCATCGACCCGCAATTGTGGGACTTGCAGCGCAGCAGCCATGCCGGCGACGTGCATTACGCGCTGTTGCGGCGCCGGCCGCGCGCGCCGGCGGCCGACGCCGACGCCGCCAGCCACTAGACTTGCGCGCTGCACGAGACGGGAGCCCGACATGCTGACAGCGGTCTATCCGGGGACCTTCGACCCCTTCACCCGCGGCCACGAAGACCTGGTGCGCCGGGCCTGCAAGCTGTGCGACCGGCTGGTCGTCGCGGTCGCCGCCGGCCACCACAAGAACGCGCTGTTCACGCTCGACGAGCGCCTCGAGCTCGCGCGCACGATTCTCAGCCCCTACCGCAACGTCGAAGTCGAGGGCTTCACCGGACTGCTGCGCGACTTCGTCGTCGGCCACGGCGCGCAGGTCGTCGTGCGCGGGCTGCGCGCGGTCAGCGACTTCGAATACGAATTCCAGATGGCCGGCATGAACCGCCAGCTGATGCCCGAAGTCGAAACCATCTTCCTGACCCCGGCCGACCAGTACCAGTTCGTATCCGGGACGTTCGTGCGGGAAATCGCGCTGCTCGGCGGCGACGTCGGCAAATTCGTGGTTCCATTGGTCACCGAGCGCCTGGCCGCGAAGCTCGCGGCCAGGGCCTGACAACGCCCCCACCCTGCACAATCGAACCGACGAGACCGGGAACGCCGCGATGGCCCTGTGGATCACCGACGACTGCATCAACTGCGACGTGTGCGAGCCCGAGTGCCCGAACCAGGCGATTTCGATGGGCGAGCTGATCTACCAGATCGACGCCGATCGCTGCACCGAGTGCGTCGGCCATTTCGATCAGCCGCAATGCGTGCAGTTGTGCCCGGTGGCGTGCATTCCGGTGCGCCCGGACCGCGTCGAATCGCGCGACGTGCTGCTGCAGCGCTACGAACAGCTGCAGCGGGCGAAGACAACGGCCTGACACCGCCCCCCGGCGCCGACCTGGCGCATCAGCGCGGCGCGTTGCCGCGGTGCAGCTCCATCGTCGCCTGCTCGAAGCGACCGTGCAGCAGATCGGGCACCGCGTCGAGCGCGCGGTCCATCGCCTGTTCGATCAGCTCGAGTTCGCCGCGCTGCGGTCGGCCGAGCACGAATCCGACCACCGCGCTGCGCTCGCCGGGGTGGCCAATGCCGATGCGCAGGCGCCAGAACTGCGGCGTGCCGAGCTGCGCGGCGATGTCGCGCAGCCCGTTGTGTCCGGCATGGCCGCCGCCGAGCTTGAGCTTGGCCTGCCCCGGCGGCAGGTCGAGTTCGTCGTGCACGACCAGGATCTGCTCGGGCGCGATCTTGTAGAAGCGCGCCAGCGCCGCGACCGCCTGCCCCGATCGGTTCATATAGGTGGTCGGCTCGAGCAGCCAGACGTCGCCGTCGGCACCGCGCAGCCGCGCGACGTCGCCGAAGAAACCGCGTTCGGCGCGCAGTTGCACGCGCTCGCGCAAGGCCAGCTGGTCGAGCCACCAGAAACCGGCGTTGTGCCGCTGCTGGGCATGCTCGGGGCCCGGGTTGCCGAGCCCGGCGATCAAGCGGATCAAGCTTCGCGCTCCGGCTGCGGTTCGCGCGCCAGCAGCGCACGCACCGCCTCGGCGGCGCTGCAAGCGCCGTCGAGCAGCGCGCCGACGGCGCTGGAAATCGGCATTTCGACCGAGTGCTGCGCGGCCAGCTCGAGCAGCGTGCGCGCGGTGTAGACGCCCTCGGCGACGTGGCCGAGTTCGGCGACGATGTCGGCCAGCGGCTTGCCGGCGGCCAGCTGCAGCCCGACGCGGCGGTTGCGCGACAACTGGCCGGTGCAGGTCAGCACCAGGTCGCCAAGGCCGCTCAGGCCGGTGAAGGTCTCGCGTTGCGCACCCAGCGCCAGCCCCAGCCGGGTCATTTCGGCCAGGCCGCGGGTGATCAGCGCGGCGCGGGCGTTGCTGCCTTGCTCGAGGCCGTCGCAGACGCCGCAAGCGATCGCCAGCACATTCTTCACCGCGCCGCCGACGGCGACGCCGATCTGGTCGTCGCTGGCGTAGATGCGCATGCCGTCGCGATGCAGCGCGTGCACGCAGGCGCGCAGCAACGCGTCGTCGTCGCTGGCCACGGTCAACGCCGCAGGCAAGCCGCGCGCGACCTCGTCGGCGAAGCTCGGACCCGACAGCAGTGCCACCGGCGGGTGCTGCGCCCAACCGGCGAAAACCTGTTCCAGCACCTGCTGCGGCAGCGCCGCGCTGCCACGCTCGAAACCCTTGGCCAGCACCAGTATGCCGGCGGCGCGTGCGCCGCGCGCGCGCAGCTGCTGCGCCAGCTCGCGCAACGCGGCCAGCGGCACCGCCAGCACCAGCAACCCGTCGGGCGCCGCATGGCGCAGCGCGACGTCGAGCTCGGCGCTGCTGCGCAGCGCCTCGGGCAGCACCACGCCGGGCAGGTAGCGGCGATTCTCGCCGCTGCGCTGGATCTGCAGCGCCTGCGCGGCGTCACGCGCCCACAGCATCGTGTCGGCGTGGCCGGCAGCGTGCGCCGCCAGTGCCGTACCCCAGGCGCCGGCGCCGAGCACCGCGACCTTCATCACCGCTGCACCTCGCGCGTCAGTTCAGCGCCGCGCCGTCCGGGCCGATCAGGTCGCCACGCTCCTGGCCGGCCTGCTGCGCGTGCTGGCTCTCGTACATCGCCTGGAAATTGATTTCGGCCAGGTGCACCGGCGGGAAACCGGCGCGCGTGATCGCGTCGGCCAGGTTGGCGCGCAGATACGGATAGACCGTCTGCGGGCAGGCGATTCCCAGCAGCAGATCGGTATGTTCCTGCGGAATGTTGCGCAGCTCGAAAATGCCTGCCTGCTTGCCTTCGACCAGGAACAGGGTCTGCTCGTTGACGCGCGCGGTGATGGTGGCCGTGATCGCGACTTCGTAGACACCGTCGGCGATCGCCTCGCTGGCCATGTTCATCTGCACGTCGACCGTCGGTTGCGTCTGCTCGAGCAGGATGCGCGGCGAGTTCGGCTGCTCCAGCGACATGTCCTTCAGGTAGCAGCGCTGCAGCGCGAAGACCGGCTGCTGATCTTGCGCGGCGGGATTCGGGGGGGTGCTCATGCGAGGGCTCCAATGCGTCGGGATGCCGCGCGCGACGGCGCCGCGCACGGGATGAACCGCCCATTGTAGGCACGAGCCGACGACCGCCCCTGCGCCGCCGGCTCGTGCAGCCGCCGGCTCAGGCCTCGCTCAGCAGCGGCAGCAGGCCGCCTTGCGCATCGAGCGCGTAAAGGTCGTCGCAGCCGCCGACGTGACGCTCGCCGATGAAGATCTGCGGCACCGAGCGCCGCCCGGTGGCCTCGATCATGCGCGCGCGCGCGTCGGCGTCGAGGTCGATGCGGATTTCCTCGATCTCGGCCACGCCGCGCTGGCGCAGCAGCGCCTTCGCGCGCACGCAATACGGGCACACCGCGGTCGTGTACATGCGGATTTTCGGCATCGCGTGTCCTCCTTCACTCAACCCTTGTCGACCGGCAGCCCGGCTTCGCGCCACGCCCGCAGCCCGCCGGCCACCGCCTGCGCGCGGGCCCAGCCGTGCTTGCGCAGCGTCGCCGCGGCGCGACCGGCGCGTGCACCGCTCTGGCACATCACCAGCACCGGCAGCTCCTTGTTCTTCGGCAGCTCGGCCAGGCGCTGCTCGAGTTGGCCCAAGGGAATGTTGCGTGCGCCGACGCAGTGCCCGGCGGCGTGCTCGGCCGGCTCGCACACGTCGATCAGTACGCCCTTCTCGCGGTTGAGCTGACGCACCGCCTCGGCCGGCGCGACGCCGCCGCCCGCTCCCGCGCGCGAAAAGCTGGTCCACAGCAGCATGCCGCCGGAGACGACGGCGATTGCGATCAACGCGAGGTTGTCGATGATGAATTTCAAGATCCTGCTCCGCTTCGAGGGGCGAAAACTGTCGATTCTAGGAATTTCCCGCAGCGCGTGCCGCGCGCGCGTTCGTGCGCCGCAGCAATCGACCACTCACGCTGCACTACCATCTGCAGAGTCGAACCGTATTCCCACACTCGCGCCTCACACGATCCGAAATGCACAAGCTCGTCATGATCCGCCACGGCGAATCGCTGTGGAACCAGGAAAACCGCTTCACCGGCTGGGTCGACGTCGACCTGACCGACGAAGGCTGCGCGCAGGCGCGCCGCGCCGGCCGTCTGTTGAAAGCCAACGGACTGGACTTCGACGTCGCCTACACCTCGGTGCTCAAGCGCGCGGTGCGCACGCTGTGGCTGACGCTCGACGAAATGGAGCGCATGTGGCTGCCCACCGTGCACAGCTGGCGCCTCAACGAGCGTCACTACGGCGCGCTGCAGGGGCTGAACAAGGCCGAGACGGCCGCCAGGTACGGCGACGCCCAGGTCATGCAGTGGCGCCGCAGCTACGACGTGCCGCCGCCGGCGATGGACGAGAGCCATCGCCACGAACTCGCCGCCGACCCGCGTTACGCCCGCGTCAATCCGATCGACCTGCCGCTGGGCGAATGTCTGAAGGACACGGTGCAACGCGTGCTGCCGCTGTGGGAGGAATCGCTGGCGCCGGCGATCCGCTCCGGCCGCAGGCTGCTGGTCGCCGCGCACGGCAACTCGATGCGTGCGCTGATCAAATACCTCGACGGCATTTCCGACACAGACATCGTCGGGCTGAACATTCCCAATGGGACGCCTCTCGTTTACGAACTCGATGCGTCGCTGAAGCCGATTCGGCGTTATTACCTCGAAAGCGAGAACACCTAAGCCGGCGCAGTTCCCGCACCCGCCGCCGACAAGCGCGCGGCTCGCCCCTATACTGTCGCATCTTGGGTCAACATAGGGCAGCCACGCGTTGACTCGCCCCCATCCGGGGATCGGGCGGGCCGGGCGCATTCCGGCCGCGGAGGCGCTTCGAGGAATCAGGCATGGCAGGGAAATTCAAGATCGCCGCGTGGATTGGCGTCGGCATGCTCACCGGCGCGCTGGCGACGCTGCAGTTGCAGGCCGCAGCGCGCGGCACGGAGTCGCCGTTGCCGCTCGAGGAGCTGCAGCAGTTCGCGGCGGTCTACGGGCTGATCAAGGCCGACTACTTCGAGCCGGTCGCCGGCAGGAAGCTGGTGCACGACGCGATCAGCGGCATGGTCAACAGCCTCGACCCGCACTCCGAATACCTCGACGCGAAGAACTACAAGGCGTTCCGCGAAAGCACCAGCGGCAAGTTCGTCGGCGTCGGCATCGAAATCTCCGCGGAGGACGGGCTGGTCAAGGTCGTCTCGCCGATCGAGGGTTCGCCGGCGGCGCACGCCGGCATCGAGGCCGGCGACCTGATCACACGCATCGACGGCACGCCGGTCAAGGGCCTGAGCCTGGACCAGGCGGTCAAGCGCATGCGCGGCAAGCCCGGCACCCAGGTCACGCTGACCCTGCTGCGCAAGAGCCAGAACCGCACGCTGACGGTGACCGTCACCCGTGCCGAGATCCACGTGCGCAGCGTGCGCGGCAAACTGGTGCAACCGGGCTACGCCTGGCTGCGCATCAGCCAGTTCCAGTCCGACACGCTGCCCGACTTCGTGCACAAGGTCGATCAGGTGTACAAGCAGGATCCGTCGCTCAAGGGCATCGTGCTCGACCTGCGCAACAACCCCGGCGGACTGCTCGAAAGCGCCGTCGGCGTGGCCTCGGTGTTCCTGCCGGTCAACGCGACCATCGTCTCCACGCGTGGCCAGATTCCGGAAGCCAACGTCAGCTACCACAACACGCCGAGCGACTACTCGCGCGAACCCGGCGTCAATCCACTGAGCTCGCTGCCGGCGGCGGTCAAGAAGGTGCCGCTGGTCGTGCTGGTCAACGGCGGCTCGGCATCGGCCTCGGAGATCGTCACCGGGGCGCTGCAGGACTACGGCCGCGCCAAAGTGATGGGAACGCAGACCTTCGGCAAGGGCTCGGTGCAGACGGTGCTGCCGCTGGGCCCCGATACCGCGCTGAAGCTGACCACCGCGCGTTACTACACGCCGAACGGTGAATCGATCCAGGCCCGCGGCATCAAGCCGAACTACGTTGTCGATCCGCTGCCCAGCGGCGATCCGTACGCGGCGCTGCGCATGCGCGAAGCCGACTACAGCAACCAGATCGGCACCGGTGCGGCGCCGAGCCCGGCGGCCAGCGCCGCCGACGCGCAGCGTGAGCAGAGCGAGGAGCAGGCGCGCCGGCAGCTCGAAATCGAGATCGCGAAGGATCCCAGCAAGTTCCCGAAACTGCCTGAATACGGCAGCAAGGCCGACTGGCAGCTCGAGCAGGCGCTCAATGAACTGCAGGGTAAACCGGTGATCGTCGCCAAGCCGGCGGCGGCGCCGGCGACGACCACGTCGACGCCGGCGGCCGGGCGCGCGCTGCCGAAACCCGCCGCGTCGAAGCCCGTGGCGCCGCAACCGCAGCGGTGAACGACGACGCGCTGCTGCGCTACTCGCGCCACATCCTGCTCGATGCCATCGGCATCGAAGGCCAGCAGCGCATTCTTGACGGTCGCGCGCTGGTGCTCGGCGCCGGCGGCCTGGGCTCCCCGGTCGTGCTCTACCTGGCCGCGGCTGGCGTCGGCCATATCACGCTGGTCGATGACGACGTCGTCGACCTGACCAATCTGCAGCGGCAGATCGCGCACGGGCAGGACCGCGTCGGCCTCGCCAAGGTCGAATCGGCACGGCGCTCGATGCTGGCGCTGAACCCCTCGGTGCGGGTCGAGTGCATCGCGCGCCGCGCCGACGCCGCGCTGCTCGACGAGCGGGTCGCGCGGGCCGACGTCGCGCTCGATTGCAGCGACAACTTCGCCACCCGCCAGGCGTTGAACCGGGCCTGCGTGGCGCATCGCGTGCCGCTGGTCAGCGGCGCCGCGATCCGCGGTGACGGCCAGGTCGCGGTGTTCGACAGCCGCGTGCAGGCCGACGGCAGCCGCGGCCCTTGCTACGCCTGTCTGTACCCGCCGCAGGCCGCGGTCGACGAAGTGCGCTGCGCGGTCATGGGCGTGTTCGCGCCGCTGGTGGGCATCGTCGGCAGCATGCAGGCCGCCGAGGCGCTGAAACTGCTGGCCGGCGCCGGGCGCAGCCTGGCCGGGCGGCTGCTGCTGATCGACGCCTTCGACATGGACCTGCGCACGCTGACGCTGGCGCGCGATGCGCGCTGCCCGGTGTGCGGCGACACCGCCGCCTGATCAGGCGATCAGACTTCGCGCATCATCCACGCCGCGACCCAGGTGACCAGTCGGCGCGGCGCGAAGCGCTGCGCGCGCACCATCATCCGGTTGCGCCAGCCGGCGACGACGACGCGGCGCCCGCGCAGCAGCCCGGCGACGCCGGCTCGCGCCACCGCGGCGGCGTCGGCCAGACCGCCGCGCAGCATCGCGGCGCGCTCGCCGGCGGCGCGCGCGACGAAACCGGTGGCGGTCGGTCCCGGACACAGCGCGGTCACGCGCACGCCGCGGCCGCGCAGCTCGACCGCCAGCGCCTCGCTCAGCGACAGCACATAGGCCTTGCTGGCGAAGTAGGCGGCCATGCCGGGGCCGGGCTGGAACGCCGCGGTGCTGGCCACATTGAGGATGCGCGCGTGGCCGAGATCGATCATCGCCGGCAGCAGCAGCCGCGTCAGTCGCGTCAGCGCGACGACGTTGAGCTCGAGCATCGCCTGCACGCGGTCGGCGTCGGCTTCGGCGAACGGCCCGTAGACGCCGATGCCGGCGTTGTTGACCAGGATTTCGGGCCGCACGCCGGCGTCGGCCAGCCGGTGCGCCAACGCGTCGGCGCCACCGGGCGCGCCGAGGTCGACCGCGCACACGAGGCAGCGCACATCGTGCGCGGCGCGCAACTCACTGGCCAGCGCCTCGAGCGCGTCGGCGCTGCGCGCGCTCAGCACCAGCGCGTAGCCGCGCCGCGCCAGCTCGCGCGCCAGCTCCAGGCCGATGCCGCCCGACGCGCCGGTGACCACCGCCCAACGATCCATACCCCCTCCCTTCTTGCGTCGAACTCAGCATAGCAAGGCGGCGTCGAAGCCGCCGGCGAACTGCGCGCGCCAATGCTCGACCAGCAACTGCACCGCGCGCGGCGTGCCCGGGGTCCACGGCCGGATCGCGTAGATCGCGTCGCCGAAGAAGCCCACCGGATCCCAGTCGGGCAATACCCGACGCAGCGTGCTGCGTGCGCCGCGCCGGGCGATGCTGAAGTCGGGCAGCAGCGCGATGCCCAGGCCGCCGAGCACCGCTTCGCGCAGCACCTCGCTGGTGTTCGCGCGCAGCGGGCCGCGCACCGCGACGCGCACCCGCTGCGGCTCGTCCTCGGCGCGCGCGCGCTCGAAGCTCCACACCGCGGCGCCGGCGCGCAGGTAGGCCAGGCAGTCGTGCTCGGCCAGATCCTGCGGCTGCCGCGGCGTGCCGCGGCGGCGCAGATAGGCGCGCGACGCCACCAGCCAGGCGCGGCTGCTGCACAGCTTCCACGCCACGTGGCTGCCGGGCGGCGCGGCGACGTGGCGCACCGCGAGATCGAAGCCGTCGTGCGCCAGGTTGACCAGGCGGTCCGACAGTTCGAGCTCGACGCGAATGTCGGGGTAGCGGCGCAGGAAATCGACCAGCCCCGGCGCCAGATGCTGGCGGCCCAGCGCGACCGGCGCGCTGACCCGCACCAGGCCGCGCGGCGCGCCGGCCATGTCGTGCAGCGCGGCCACGCTGTGCGCGATCTGCGCGAACGCCGCCGCGGTGTCGTCGACCAGCTGCTCGCCGGCCTCGGTCAGCCGCAGCGCGCGCGTCGTGCGCCGCACCAGCGGCAGCCCGATGCGTCGCTCCAGCGCCGCGAGCTGCTGGCTGACCGCGGCCTTGGACACGCCCAGCCTGAGCGCCGCGGCGCTGAGGCTGCCGGCGGCGGCGATCGCGCCGAGCCAGTGCACCTGTTGCCACAGCAAATCGTCGCGGGCGGGAAGTTCAGCTTGCATCGTGCTCGTCCTTTCACCCACGATTGTTCAGAATTCCGAACAATGTTGCCAGCCCAAACCGACTGTTCAGCGTTTGTTTCGACGCCTAGACTGGCCAGTAATCCATAAAACCGCAGGAGCAAACGCCATGGGTGCACGCGAACTCGACTCGGCCGTCGTCGGCCACCACATCGGCGGCCAGCCCGCCACCGGCCACGGCCAGCGCCGCCAGCCGGTGTACAACCCGGCCACCGGCGCGGTCGCACGCGAAGTGCTGCTGGCCGACGCCGTCGACGTCGACGCCGCGGTGGCCGCCGCCGCCGCCGCGTTCCCCGGCTGGGCGCAGACTTCGCCGCTGCGCCGCGCGCGCGTGATGTTCCGTTTCCTCGAGCTGATGAACCGCCATCGCGACGACCTGGCGCGGCTGATCACCGCCGAGCACGGCAAGGTGTTCAGCGACGCGCAGGGCGAAGTCACGCGCGGCATCGAGATCGTCGAATTCGCCTGCGGCATCCCGCAACTGCTCAAGGGAGAGTACACGGAACAGGTCTCGACCGGCATCGACAACTGGACCATGCGCCAGCCGCTGGGCGTCGTCGCCGGCATCACGCCGTTCAACTTCCCGTGCATGGTGCCGTGCTGGATGTTCCCGGTGGCGATCGCCGCCGGCAACACCTTCGTGCTCAAGCCCAGCCCGCTGGATCCGTCGGCCAGCGTGCTGATGGCCGAGCTGCTGCGCGAGGCCGGACTGCCCGACGGCGTGTTCAACGTCGTGCAGGGCGACAAGGACGCGGTCGACGCGCTGCTGGCGCACGCCGACGTGAAGGCGGTCAGCTTCGTCGGCTCGACCCCGGTGGCGCACCACATCGCGCAGGAAGCGGCGCGCCACGGCAAGCGCGTGCAGGCGCTGGGCGGGGCGAAGAACCACATGGTGGTGATGCCCGACGCCGACCTCGACCAGGCGGTCGACGCGCTGATCGGCAGCGCCTTCGGCTCGGCCGGCGAACGCTGCATGGCGATCTCGGTCGCGGTGCTGGTCGGCGACGTCGCCGATCAGCTGGTGCCGCGCCTGGTCGAACGCACCCGGGCGCTGAAGATCGCCGACGGCACGCAGGCCGACGCCGAAATGGGGCCGATCGTCACCGCCGCGGCGCGCGATCGAATCCGCGGCTGCATCGACGCCGGCGTGCGCGCAGGCGCGCAGCTGCTGGTCGACGGCCGCCAGTTGCAAGTGCCCGGACGCGAAGGCGGTTTCTGGCTCGGCGGCACGCTGTTCGACCACGTGCGCCCCGACATGAGCATCTACCAGGACGAGATTTTCGGCCCGGTGCTCGGCTGCGTGCGCGTGCCCGACTTCGCCGCGGCGCTGCAGCTGGTCAACGACCACGCGTTCGGCAACGGCACCGCCTGCTTCACCCGCGACGGCCACGTCGCGCGCGAGTTCGCGCGCCGCGTGCAGGCCGGCATGGTCGGCATCAACGTGCCGATCCCGGTGCCGATGGCCTGGCACGGCTTCGGCGGCTGGAAAGCCAGCCTGTTCGGCGACATGCACGCCTACGGCACCGAGGGCGTGCGCTTCTACACCAAGCAGAAGAGCGTGATGCAGCGCTGGCCGGAAAGCACGCCCAAGGGCGCCGAGTTCGCGATGCCGACCGCGAAATGAGCGCCGCGCCCGCCCCGGCGGCCGACGCCGCCTTCGACTACGTCGTCGTCGGCGCCGGCACCGCCGGCTGCCTGCTCGCCAACCGGCTCAGCGCCGACCCGGCGCGGCGCGTGCTGTTGATCGAGGCCGGCGGGCGCGACGACTATCCGTGGATCCACATCCCGGTCGGCTACCTGTATTGCATCGGCAATCCTCGCACCGACTGGATGTTCCACACCGAGCCCGACCCCGGCCTGAACGGCCGCACGCTGCGCTACCCGCGCGGCAAGGTGCTCGGCGGCTGCAGCAGCATCAACGGCATGATCTATATGCGCGGCCAGGCGCGCGACTACGAGGCCTGGGCCGACGCCACCGGCGACGACGCCTGGCGCTGGCAGGCCTGCCTGCAGGACTTCAAGGCGCACGAGAACCACTGGCGCGGCGACCTCGGCGCCGACGCCGGCTTCGCCGCGCTGCACGGCCACGGCGGCGAATGGCGCGTCGAGCGCCAGCGGCTGCGCTGGGACGTGCTCGACGCCTTCGCGCAGGCGGCGCAGCAGGCCGGCATCGCCGCCAGCGACGACTTCAACCGCGGCGACAACGAAGGCGTCGGCTATTTCGAAGTCAACCAGCGCAGCGGCTGGCGCTGGAACGCCGCCAAGGGTTTCCTGCGTCCGGTGCTGGGTCGACCCAACCTGACGCTGTGGACCGGCGCGCAGGTCGCCCGGCTGCTGTTCGACGGCGCCGCCGACGCGGCGCCGCGCTGCACCGGGGTCGAGCTGCTCAAGGACGGCCAGCGGCTGCGCGTGCGCGCGGCGCGCGAAGTCGTGCTCAGCGCCGGCGCGGTCGGCTCGCCGCAGATCCTGCAGCTGTCGGGGGTCGGCGACCCGGCGCTGCTGCAGCGCCACGCCATCGCCACGCGCGTCGCGCTGGCCGGGGTCGGCGCCAATCTGCAGGACCACCTGCAGATCCGCGCGGTGTTCAAGGTGCGCGGCACGCGCACGCTGAACACGCTGGCCGCGTCGCCGTGGGGCAAGGCGCGCATCGGCCTGCAATACCTGCTGCAGCGCCGCGGACCGATGAGCATGGCGCCGAGCCAGCTCGGCGTTTTCACGCGCAGCAGCACGCGCTACGCGCACGCCAACGTGCAGTTCCACGTGCAGCCGCTGAGCCTGGACGCGTTCGGCGAGCCGCTGCACGCGTTCGACGCGTTCACCGCCAGCGTGTGCAACCTGAACCCGGGCAGCCGCGGCAGCGTGACGCTGCGCAGCGCCGATTTCCGCGACCCACCGGCGATCGCGCCGAACTACCTGAGCACGGCCGAAGACCGTCAGGTCGCCGCCGACAGCCTGCGGCTGGCGCGGCGCATCGTGCAGCAGCCGGCGCTGGCCGGCTACGCGCCGCAGGAGTACAAGCCGGGCACCCAGTACCAGAGCGACGACGAACTGGCGCGGCTGGCCGGCGACATCGCGACCACCATCTTCCACCCGGCCGGCACCACCGCGATGGGCCGCGCCGACGACGCCCGCGCGGTGGTCGACAGCCACCTGCGCGTGCTCGACGGCCACGGCGGCGTCGTGCGCGGGCTGCGCGTGGTCGACGCCGGCGTGATGCCGACGATACCCAGCGGCAACATCAACAGCCCGACCTTGATGATCGCCGAGAAAGCCGCGCGCTGGATCGCCGCCGACGCCTGACACACGGGCGTCGCCGGCCGACGCTAAACTGCCGGGTGTTTCAATTCGCTACCCGATGATGCGCGAACCCGCTTTCGAGGACACCGAGGACACCCGCCATCCGCCCGCCGAGCGCGCCGCCGCGGCGCGGCGCAGCACCTGGGTCAGCGTCGGCGTCAACCTGGGGCTGAGCAGCGTGCAGGTCGCCGTCGGCGTGCTCGCGCGCTCGCAGGGCCTGATCGCCGACGGCATCCACTCGCTGTCCGACCTGGTGGCCGACTTCATCGTGCTGCTGGCCAGCCACCACGGCGCGAAGGACGCCGACGCCGACCACCCCTACGGCCACCAGCGCTTCGAGACCGGGGCGTCGCTGGCGCTGGGCGTGCTGCTGTTGGCGGTCGGCGCCGGCATGCTGCTGGCGGCGCTGCGCAAGCTGGAGAACCCGGCCGACATCGCGCGCGTACACGTCGCCGCGCTGTGGGTCGCGGCCGCGGCGCTGCTGGCCAAGGAACTGCTGTTCCGCTACATGCTGGCGGTGGCCAAGCGCGTCAAGTCGAGCATGCTGGTGGCCAACGCCTGGCACGCGCGCTCGGACGCCGCCTCGTCGCTGGTCGTCGGTGTCGGCATCGTCGGCAACCTGGCCGGCTGGCCGCTGCTCGACCCGATCGCCGCGCTGATCGTCGGCGCGATGATCGGCCGCATGGGCTGGAGCTTCGGCTGGGACGCGCTGCACGACCTGATGGACCGCGCGGTCGACGACGAAGAGGTGCAGGCGATCCGCACCACGCTGCTGGGCACGCCCGGCGTGCTCGGCGTGCACGACGTGCGCACGCGCAAGATGGGCGACATGATCGTTGTCGACGCCCACCTCGAAGTCGACGCGGCCCTGAGCGTCGAGGCCGGCCACGACATCGCGGTGGCCGCGCGCGCGCAGGTCATGCAGCGCCACCGAGTGCTCGACCTGATGACCCACGTCGACCCGTGGCGACGCCCCGACCTGGATCACGCCGCGCGCTGAAGCGACGCCGCGGCGCGCACGCGCGCTACAGCGCCTCGGCGCTGTAGCGCACCGCCAGCGTGTGCAGCTCGCCGGGCTGCAGCGTCAGCGCATTGGCCAGCGCATTGGCCGATTCGACGCACAGCATGCCGCGCCAGTGCGCGCTGCCGATGTCGG
Organism: Pseudomonadota bacterium; assembly: GCA_021804595.1. GTDB lineage: Bacteria > Pseudomonadota > Gammaproteobacteria > Burkholderiales > Burkholderiaceae_C > Thiomonas_A. The sequence goes on along the minus strand of JAJZHH010000004.1, from coordinate 5,408 downwards.
CCATGTCGGCGGCGCGCTGCTCGCCGGGGTTCCACACCACGGTGCTCGACGACCCGCTCTTGTCGATCACGACGCGCCGCTGCAGCAGCGGGTCGACGATGCTGCAGCGCGCCTCGGTGTCGAGGTAGACGCGATCGGTCTCGCCGGCGATGCGCAGCGGACCGCTCTGTCGCGCCTCGGCGAAGCCCTGCGTCTTGTCGAGGTAGCGGGTGTCGGCCAGCCCCAGCACTTCGACCTGCTCGACGTCGCCGACGGTGAAGTACGCGTGCAGCGCTTCGCCGAGCTTGACCGGAACTTCATCCGCATTGATCGTCGTCAGCTCGAGCGACAACGCGTCGCCGACTTCGACGTACAGCTCCAGCGGCGTGTCGTGGGGCCACACCAGCCGCGTCGCGTCGTCGGCGCGCAGGCGCAGCGTCAGCTGCACGCCGCCATCGGCGCTGGCGCTGTCGATCAGCTCCCACGGCGCCACGCGTGCGTAGCCGTGCAGCGGCAGCGACGCGTCGCTGGCGTGTGCACCGAACCACGGCCAGCACACCGGAACGCCGCCGCGGATCGGGCGCTGCGCCGCATAGCGCGCGCGCGGCGACAGCCACAACAGCGGCGCAGCCTGCGCGGCAGGCTGGAAATGGGTCAGCTGAGCGCCCTGCAGACACAGGCTGGCGCGGCCGCCGGCGGCGTCGACGTCGGCGTGCAGCAGCCCGCCGGGGCCGCTGCGAAACGTCAGTCGCTGGTCGATCGCGAACGCTTGGAGTTGGTCCAGGGTCTGCATCACTGTCGCTTTGTCGTGTTGTTGGGTTCAGGAAATCCTAGCGCCCCCATCAGATCTCGACTTTGGGCACGCGGGTCGACAGTGCCGCGGCGACCAGCGTCAGCGCGCCGGCGGCGGCGAAGGCGAGGTGGAAGGCGTGGGTGACGCGGCCGAGCACGGCGGCGTCGCCGCCGTGCAGTGCAGCCTGCAGGTCGGCACTGGACACCAGGCCGAACACCAGCGCGCCGAACACCGCGGTGCCCAGCGAGGCGCCGGTCGAGCGCGCCAGCGACACCGTCGCGGCGGCAGCTCCCAGGCGGCTGCGCCCGGCCACGGCCTGGATCAGCAGCTGCGAGGTCGGCATCACGGTGCCGAAACCGAGTCCGGCGAGCAGGCCGAGCGCGCCGATGCGAACGCCGCCGATCGGCACCACGCCCAGCGCCAGCATCGCACCGCCGGCGAGCACCAGCCCGTAGCGCGGCGGCACGTCGGGCCGGCCGCTGCGCGCGACCAGGCGGCCGGTGGCGTTCGACCCCAGCACCAGCCCGACGGTCAGCGGCAGCAGCAGCAGGCCGGCGTCGGCGGCGTTGCCGTGGCGGCCGAGCTGCACGTAGACCGGCAGGAAAAAGACCAGCGCGAACAGCGACGCGGCGAACAGCACGACGGTGGCGCTGCACCAGGCGATCGGTGGCTGGCGCAGCAGCTCCAGCGGCAGGAACGGGTGCGCCAGCGCGCGCTCGCGGCGCAGCAGCATCCAGCCCAGCAGCAGCGCGGCGCCGGCCATCGCGACGCTGGGCAGCGAAGCCCAGGCGAAGCGATGCCCGGCCAGCGTCAGCCACAGCAACGCCAGCGCGGCGCTGGCCGCGAACAGCACCACGCCGGCCGCGTCGTGGCCCTGCCCGGGCTGCACGTGCCCCTCGCTGCGCGGCAGTCGCAGCACCCGCCACGCCGCCAACGCGGCCAGCGGCAGGTTGGCGGCGAACAGCCAGCGCCAGCTCCAGCGGCTGACGACCAGCCCGCCGAGCACCGGGCCGGCGACGCTGGCGAGCACGAACACGATGCCGAACCAGGCCTGGAAGCGCGGACGCTGGCGCGGCGGCACGATCTCGCCGATCAGCGCCTGGCACATGACCATCAGCCCGCCGCCGCCCAGCCCCTGCAGCACGCGCGCGCCAACCAGCCACCACATGCCGCCGGCCGCGGTGCAGGCCAGCGAGCCCAGCGCGAACAGCGCCAGCGCGGCCAGCAGCGCGTCGCGCCGGCCGTAGCGGTCGCCCAGGCGGCCGTACAGCGGCGCCATGATGGTCGACGCCAGCAGGTAGCCGACCGCGATCCACGCGCTGTCGCGCAGATCGCCGAGTTCGCGCGCGATCGCCGGCGTCGCGGTCGCCAGCAGCGTCTGGTCGACCGCGGCCAGGAAGATCGGCAGCATCACCGCGGTGAACAGGCGCACGAAGACGCCCAGCGGAACGCGGGCTTCGGCGGAATCGGCTTGAACTTGCATCAAGGTGTGAAGGCCTCGCGGCGCGGAGCAGGGCCACAGCGTAGAACGAAACGCCGCCGCCCGCGCGCCGCCCGGGGTGAATTCCCTGCCCGTGTCAGCGCGCCAACGGCGCCCCGCCGCCCCAGCCTCCGCCCAGGGCCTGCACCAGCGCGACCGCGGCGACGTAGCGTCGCTGCTGCAGCGTCAGCAGCGCACTGCTCGCCTGCGCCGCCACGTTGCTGGCGCTGAGCACGTTCAGATACGGCGCGGTGCCGGCGCGGTACTGGTCCTGCGCCAGCTTCAGCGACACCTCGGCGGCGCGCACCACCGCGGCCTGCTGGCGCTGCTCGACGTCGAGCAGGCGCTGCGCGGCGAGCTGGTCCTCGACCTGCTGCAGCGCGACCAGCACCGCCTGCCGGTAGCTGGCGACGCTGCCGCGATACGCGGCCGCGCTGGCGGCGCGCTGCGCGGCACGCGCGCCGCCGTCGAACAGCGTCGCCGCCAGTTGCGGCCCCAGCGACCAGGTCAGCGCCGGCGCGCCGAACAGCGCGGCCGCGGTCAGCGCCTGCGCACCGCCCTGCGCGCCCAGCGTCAGATCGGGAAACCAGGCGCGCTCGGCGATGCCCAGCTGCGCGTTGGCCGCGTCGACCTGCGCCGCCGCCGCGATCAGGTCCGGGCGGCGCTGCAGCAGCGCCGACGGCAGCCCCGGCGGAATGCCCGGCACCGGCGGCAGCGCCGGCTCGGCCGGCAGCGCGAAGGTCGACGGCGCCTGCCCGACCAGCACCGCGATCGCGTCGACCAGCTGCGCGCGGCCGACCTGCAGATCGGTCAGCGCGGTGGCGGACTGCAACTGCTGCGTGCGCGCCGCGGCGACGTCGGCCGCGGTGGCCACACCGGCGGCCAGCCGCCGCTGCGTCAGCTGCAGCGTCCGCGCGTCGGCGTCGGCGACGCGCCGCGCCAGCACGATCTGCGCGTCGGCCACGTGCAGCTGCAGCACCGCCTGCGCCAGCTGCGCCTGCAGGCTCAGGCGCACGCCGCGCAGCGTGGCCGCGTCGGCGCGCGCCGCGTCGCCGCTGGCGCGGACCTGCAGCCTGACCTTGCCCCACAGGTCGGGCGCCCAGCTGAGCCCGGCGCCGGCGCTGAAATCGTTGCCGACCTGGCCCGACAGGGTGCTGCCGGCGCCGACCTTCTGCCGTGTCGCGCCCAGCGTTGCGCTCGCCGTGGGCCACAGCGCGGCACCGGCCTGCCGCAGCGCGGCCTGCGACTGCTCGTAGACCGCCAGTTGCGCGGCCAGCTGCGCGTTGTGCGCGGCCACCCGCGGCTCCAGCGCGTTCAGCCGCACGTCGCCGAACACGCGCCACCAGTCGCGCTCCGGCGCCGCCGCGGCCATCGGCGCCCAGCCGATCGCGTGGCCCCAGGCGGCGGGCAGCGCCGGCTGCAACGGCGGCCGCGGCGGTTGCGCCGAACACGCGGCCAGCGCGAGCAAGGCGGCCGTGGCCAGCGAGCGGCACAGCCGCGACGGAATCGGTGGGAAGCGCGTCATGGTCGGATCCGGAGCAGTTCAGGCTGTCGTGTCCAGCGGCAGCGGGCGGTCGCTGCGGCCCAGGCGGCGCAGCACCCAGCGGCGCAGGCGGTCGAGTTCGAGGTAGATGACCGGCGTCGTGTACAGCGTCAGCGCCTGGCTGACGATGAGCCCGCCGGCGATCGAAATGCCCAGCGGCTGGCGCAGCTCGGCGCCGTCGCCGCTGACCAGCGCCAGCGGCAGCGCGGTGCCCAAGGCCGCCAGCGTCGTCATCAGGATCGGCCGCAGGCGCAGCGTGGCGGCCTCGACGATCGCCTCGGCGGGCTCCAGCCCGCGCTCGCGCTCGGCGCCGAGCGCGAAATCGACCATCAGGATCGCGTTCTTCTTGACGATGCCGATGAGCAGGAAAACGCCGATCAGCGCGATGATCGAGAACTCGCTGTGGAATACGAGCAGTGCCAGCACCGCGCCGACCCCGGCCGGCGGCAGCGTCGACAGGATGGTCAGCGGGTGCAGCGTGCTCTCGTAGAGCATGCCGAGCACGATGTAGATCGCGAACACCGCGGCGAGGATGAACAGCGGCTGGTTCTTCAGTGTGTCGCTGAACAGCTTGGCGGTGCCCTGGAAGCCGCCGTGCACGTCGGCCGGCAGGCCGATTTCGGCCAGCGCCTGGTCGATGCGCTGCTGCGCCTGGCTCAGCGAGACGCCGGCGGCCAGGTTGAACGAGATCGTCGCCGACACGAACAAGCCCTGGTGGTTGACCGCCAACGGCGTGTTCGCCAGCACCTCGTGGGTCAGCGCCGACAGCGGCACGCGCTGACCCGACGCGCCGACCAGGAAGATGTCACCCAGCGCGGCGCGGTCGTGCTGGTACTGCGGCGCCGCTTCCATCACCACCTTGTACTGGTTCAGCGGCGCATAGATGGTCGACACCAGGCGCTGGCCGAAGGCGTCGTTGAGCGTCGCGTCGATGGTCGACACCGGGATGCCGTAGCGCGCCGCCGCGGCGCGGTCGATCGCCAGCCTCAGCTCGAGCCCGGCGGCCTGCTGGTCGGTGTTGACGTCGGTCATGCCGGGCAGGCGCTTGAACGCGGCCAGCACGCGCGGCTCCCACTGCAGCAGGGTCTGCAGGTCGCTGGCCTGCAGCGTGTACTCGTACATCGCCGCCGACGGCCTGCCGCCGGCGCGGATGTCCTGCACCGGGAACGCGAACACGCGCAGTCCGGGCAGTCCGCCGAGCGCGCGATGCAGCTGCGCCATGACCTGCAGCACGCCGGCGCGCTGCGCGATCGGCTTGAGCTGCATGAACAGGAACGCGCTGTTGCTGGTGCCGCCGCCGCTGAATCCCATCACGCCCTGCACCGCCGGGTTGCGGCGCACGATGGCGACCACGCGCTGCAGGTTCTGGCTCATCCTGGCGAACGACACCGACTGGTCGGCCTGCACGCTGGCGACCAGCAGCCCGGTGTCCTGCAGCGGGAAGAAGCCCTTGGGCACGATGGCGTACAGGTAGATGTTCAAGCCGACGGTGGCGAAGAACACCGCCAGCATCAGCAGCGGGTGGCGCACCGCGCGCCGCAGGCTGCGCGCGTATGCGGCGTGCAGCCGCACCCAGGCGCGCGCGGCCAGCGGCGCGCGCTCGCCCGGGCAGA
>JAJZHH010000085.1 GCA_021804595.1 Pseudomonadota bacterium | reverse complement strand
GCGGGCAAAAGGTAAGATAGTACGTTTGCCGCACCGTCGCGAGGGTGGCGAAATTGGTAGACGCACCAGGTTTAGGTCCTGACGCCCCCAAGGGCGTGGGGGTTCGAGTCCCCCCCCTCGCACCAGACGATAGGTCGATCATTGACCCGCGCATGCGGCGGGCGCGTTGTCCCTGGCAATCAGGACAAGGCAGCGCGCAGACCGAGATGGCGCACGAAGGGATCGAAGTCCCGGTCGCTGTAGAGCAAAGTCAAGCCATCACGCATGCAGCGCGTGGCGATCACGCTGTCGATGGTCTTGCGCACGGTGATGCCGAGCCGCCGCAGCTGGCGAAAGTGGGTCGCCGCCTGAACCGCGACATCGCGCCCCCCGAGTTCGACGACATCCAGGGTTGAAAGCATGGCCTTGGCGCGATCGAAGTCGCGGTCCTGAACGAAGCCCTGCAGAACTTCCGTCAGGATGAGGTCTCCGATGCAGACAGCTTCCACGCCTAACAGCGAGTCCAGGTAGTCGGCCTGCGGCGTTGCGAGGCCGCGGAAATAGTCGATCCAGACGCTGGAATCGACCAGGATCATGCGTCCGTCCGCATCGCGTCAAGATCGCCCTGCCAGTCGAGCCTGCCGCGCAATTCCCGAATTCGGGCCTGCTGCCGCAGCCGCAACAAAGCGCGCAGTGCAAGGTCGACTGCTTCGCGCTTGGTCTTCAGGCCCGTAGCGCGCAGGACATCTTGCATCAGCTGGTCGTCGATCACGATGTTGGTGCGCATAGGTGTATAAATCTTGCGATGTATACACATTCTACGCCCTTGACCAGTACGCGACGGAAAGACCGCAACCTTGCGGGTCACCCACGTCATGCCACGAACGAGGGCTGTTGCCGCGATGAGCGCATCGCGCTCGCCGCGTCTGTCGGGCACAGGCAAGCCGGCGCAAGGCGGGGCCATGGCGGCATCCACGAATTGCGTCCAAGCCATCAGATGGGCTTCGGCCTTGCCCGATCGGGATAAAGCCGCTGCCAGAACGCGCAGCGGTGTTGGACCGACGCGTCGTACACCCGCGAACGACCGGGCTGCAGCAGCATCACGTCGGCGGCGCTGCGGTAGCGAGGCCACGCCGGCAGCCCCGGCGCTGCCGGGCTGCTGCCGTGGGCGAACGCGGCCCACGCCGCGAGCATCGCGTCGGACAGCCGCTGCGACGCCGGCGCCAGATCGGGGCCGTCGTTCGCGGCGGTGTTCGAGAAATGCGGGAACAACGCGCTGAGGTCCGAGGCATGCACGGCACCGAGCGCGATGCCCGGATCCAACCCCGGGCCGATGCCCACACCGAGCACCGGCGCGTCGGCGTCGGCGTATTCGAACGCGTACAGCTCGGGCAACCAGCGCGCGAGCGCATCGTCGCTGGCCAGGTACAGGCAGTTGTTCAAGCCTATCGTCGGGTTGTAGTCCGACAGCAGCGAGCCGAATGCGGCGCCGTCGATCGCGCCGTGCGGCGCGTATTCGGCGCCGATCGCGGCGTAGCGACCGTCGCGGTCGGCGCCGTAATAGCGCGGCAGCCAGTAGCGGCGCAGCGACGCGGCGTCGAACCCCGGCGGCGGCGGCTTCTGCAGCAGGTCGTAGGCGACGTACAGGCGCAACTCATTGCGCGTGCCGCCGGCGAGCAGCGGCACGCGCATCACCCGCCCGCTGGCCAAGGCCTCGGCGCCCGAGCGCGGCAGCGTCGCGTTGCCGACCACCGGCGCGAAGTCGAGCAGGCTGTGGCCGACGCGCTGCTGCGCGGCGACCAGCGCAGCGGCCGGCTGCGCGCGCAGGCAGCGCAGCGAACCTTGCGGATCGCGCGGGCAGCCGAGCGCGTCGCCGACGCGTCGCCACATCGCCTGCGGCCCGCGCAGCGCCTCGTCCAGCGTCGGCAGCGGCTGCAGGCACGCGGCGCTGCTGAGAATCGCGCGCTCGAACAGTCCGGCGACGCGCTCGGGGCTGAGCAGATGCGCGCAGACCGCGAACGCTCCGGCCGATTCGCCGGCCAGCGTCACCTGCTGCGGGTCGCCGCCGAACGCGGCGATGTTGCGCTGTACCCAGCGCAGCGCGGCGCGCTGGTCTTCCAGCGCCCAGCCGCCGTTGTCCGCGCGCGGCAGCGCCGGGTGCGGCATCCAGCCGAACACGCCGAGCCGGTAGTTGAACGACACGACGACGAGGCGCCCGCGCGTGGCCAGCCGGTCGAGGCGGTACAGCTCGGAGCCGCCGCCGACGAAGGCGCCGCCGTGGACCCAGACCAGCACCGGCAGCCTTTCGCCCGGCGGCAGATCGGCCGGCAAGCTGACGTTGATGCGCAGGCAGTCCTCGGCATCGCTGGCGGCAGTCAGCTGGTAGCGCGCCGCCTGCGCGCACGGCAGGCCGAAGCGCGTCGCGTCGAACACGCCTTGCCACGGTGTCGCCGGCTGCGGTGCGGCGAAGCGCAGGCGCCCGACCGGCGCTGCGGCGTACGGCATGCCGCGGAACTCGAGCGCGCCGTGGCGCACGACGCCGCGCACCGCGCCGTCGGCGGTCGTCACGACCCTGGCGCGCGGCGGCGCCGAAGCTGCGGGCGAGGCGCGCGTCGCGGCAGGCAGTGCGATCAGGGTCGCGAGCGCCATGCGTGCGCAGGCCGCGGCCAGCCGTCGCGGCGCGCTGTCGTGGAGATGGGGTAGAGGCATCGTGTGCTCCTGATCGTCGGCGGTTCACAGCTGCAGACTAGGACCTCCTGTCGCCTCGTGTGCGCTGAGTCCTTGCACGGCACAGGTGATCTGCGGTGTCGTCTGCCGCCGACGCGGCGGATCAGGATGATGCGGTGTGAGGCTACAATGTCCGGTTCAGATTTCCCCGCGGGGGCGTCGAGACCGAAATCGCGGTCGGCGGGGCGTCGCCGCCGGCTGCCGATGGCGCGGCGTGCAGCGAGCACGCCGCCATGCTTTTTCTTGCAAATTTCACGATCGGAATTTCCCATGACTGCCGTTGAAACCCTGGACAAGCTGCAGCGCCGCATCACCGTGTCGGTGCCGAAGGCCGAACTGATCGGCGAAGTCGACGCTCGCCTGAAGAATCTGTCGCGCACGGCTCGCGTGGCCGGCTTCCGTCCGGGCAAGGTTCCGCTGGCGGTGATGCAGAAGCGCTATGGCCCGTCGGTCGAGGCCGAAGTGCTGCAGGACAAGGTCGGCCATGTGTTCTACGAAGCGGTCAGCGCAGCGCGCGTGCGCGTCGCCGGCATGCCCGCGTTCACGCCGCATGAAGCCGCTGCGGACGCCGACGCGTTCGCGTTCGATGCGGTGTTCGAGGTCTATCCGGACATCGCGCTGGGCGATCTGTCGGCGCAGCAGCTCGAACGCGTGAGCTGCGCGGTCGACGACGCGGCGATCGACAAGACCGTCGACGTGCTGCGCAAGCAGCGCCGCACCTTCGTCGAGCGCAGCGGCGACGACGCGGTGGCGCAGGACGGCGACCGTCTGACCGTCGACTTCGTCGGCAAGATCGACGACGTCGCGTTCCCCGGCGGCAGCGCCGACGACTTCCAGTTCCTGCTCGGCGAAGGCCGCATGCTGCCCGAGTTCGAGAACGCAGCGCGCGGCCTCAAGGTGGGCACCAGTGTCGACTTTGACCTGACCTTCCCTGAGGACTACCAGGGGCGCGAAGTCGCCGGCAAGACCGCGCGCTTCACGCTGACGCTCAAGCGCGCGGAAGCCGCGGTGCTGCCCGAAGTCGACGCCGATTTCGCCAAGGCGCTGGGCATTCCCGACGGCAATGTGCAGACGCTGCGCGACGACGTGCGCAAGAACCTCGAGCGTGAAGTCGCCAGCCGCATCGGCGCGCGCAACAAGGCCGCGGCGATGGAAGCACTGCTGGCGGTCAATGCGATCGACGTGCCGCGCGGCGTGGTCAACGCCGAAATCGACGAACTGATGGCCGGCGCCCGCCGCGACCTCGCCGCGCGTGGCATGAAGGACGCCGACAAGCTGCCGCTGTCGCCGGACCTGTTCCGCGAACAGGCCGAACGCCGCGTGCGCCTGGGGCTGATCGTCGCCGAACTGGTCAAGGAACACGAACTCCACGCCAAGCCCGAACAGGTGCGTGCCTACGTCGAAGGGCTGGCGAGCAGCTACGAGTCGCCCGACGAAGTCGTGCGCTGGTACTACGGCGACGCCAAGCGGCTGTCGGATGCGGAATCGCTGGTCATCGAGAACAACGTCGCTGATTTCGTGTTCACGCAGGCGCAAACCACCGACAAGGCCCTGAATTTCGACGAGGTGATGAGCAACGGCTGACCCCCAGCCGGCGCGTCGCGCCGCCCCCGTGCCGCGCCGCGCGCGGTACGCGGGCGGTTTTTGTTTGTGCAATCCGTGTGCGCGCAGGCGGAATTGCACCACCTGCCGTGCAAGCGTGCAGGGCCATGCTAACCTTGCTTCATTCCTTCGATTTCCGAGCCATGAGCGCCATCGACACCCAAAATCTCGGCATGGTCCCGATCGTCATCGAGCAGAGCGGTCGCGGCGAGCGTGCCTACGACATCTACTCGCGCCTGCTGCGCGAGCGTGTCATTTTCCTGGTCGGCCCGGTCAACGACCAGACCGCCAATCTGGTCGTCGCCCAGCTGCTGTTCCTTGAGTCGGAGAACCCCGACAAGGACATTTCGCTGTACATCAACTCGCCCGGCGGTTCGGTGTCGGCCGGCATGGCGATTTTCGACACCATGCAGTTCATCAAGCCCGACGTGTCGACGCTGTGCACGGGGCTGGCCGCCAGCATGGGCGCGTTCCTGCTCGCCGCCGGCGCCAAGGGCAAGCGTTTCTCGCTGCCGAACTCGCGCGTGATGATCCACCAGCCGCTCGGCGGCGCGCAAGGCCAGGCCACCGACATCGAGATCCAGGCGCGCGAGATCCTCTATCTGCGCGAGCGCCTCAACGCCATCCTGGCCGAGCGCACCGGCCAGAAGCTGGAGAAGATCGCCGCCGACACCGAGCGCGACTTCTTCATGTCAGCCGACCAGGCGAAGGACTATGGTTTGATCGACCAGGTCATCGCGCGCCGCGACTGAGAACCCGTGACACGAGATTCAAGGCCATGAGCGAGAAGAAGTCATCCTCCGGCGAAAAGATCCTCTACTGCTCGTTCTGCGGCAAGAGCCAGCACGAGGTCAAGAAACTCATCGCGGGACCGTCGGTGTTCATCTGCGACGAGTGCATCGACCTGTGCACCGAGATCATCCGTGACGAAGCCGCGGCGAGCGACAAGGCCGAGCGCCAGTCGCGCAGCGACCTGCCGATTCCGACCGAGATCAAGGACACGCTGGACCAGTACGTGGTCGGGCAGGACGCCGCCAAGCGCATCCTGTCGGTCGCCGTGTACAACCACTACAAGCGGCTGCAGCACACGCCCAAACCCGGCGAGGTCGAACTGGCCAAGAGCAACATCCTGCTGATCGGGCCAACCGGTTCGGGCAAGACGCTGCTGGCGCAGACGCTGGCGCGCGTGCTCAACGTGCCGTTCGTGATCGCCGATGCGACCACGTTGACCGAAGCCGGCTACGTCGGCGAGGACGTCGAGAACATCATCCAGAAGCTGCTGCAGAGCTGCAACTACGAAATCGAGAAGGCGCAGCGCGGCATCGTCTACATCGACGAAATCGACAAGATCTCGCGCAAGTCCGAGAACCCGTCGATCACCCGCGACGTGTCGGGCGAGGGCGTGCAGCAGGCGCTGCTCAAGCTGATCGAGGGGACGATGGCGTCGGTGCCGCCGCAAGGCGGGCGCAAGCATCCGAACCAGGATTTCATCCAGGTCGACACGACGAACATCCTGTTCATCTGCGGCGGCGCCTTCGACGGTCTCGAGAAGATCATTCAGAACCGGTCTGAGCAATCGGGCATCGGCTTCGGCGCGACGGTGCGCAGCAAGAGCGAGAAGAGCGTGGCGGAGACCTTCCGTCAGGTCGAGCCCGAGGATCTGATCAAGTTCGGCCTGATTCCCGAGCTGGTCGGCCGCCTGCCGGTCACCGCGACGCTGTCCGAGCTCGACGAGGAAGCGCTGGTCAGCATCCTGACCGAGCCGCGCAACGCGCTGGTCAAGCAGTACCGCAAGCTGTTCGAGATGGACGGTGTGGAGATCGAGTTCCGCCCGGCGGCGCTCGCTGCGATCGCGCACAAGGCGCTGGCCCGCCGCACCGGCGCGCGCGGTCTGCGCTCGATCCTCGAGCAGGCGCTGCTGGAGACCATGTTCGAGATCCCGACGCTCAAGGGCGTGACTCGCGTGCTGGTCGACGAAAACACCGTGACGTCCGGCGCGAAGCCGCTGCTGTCCTTCGAAGAGCCGCCGAAAGCTGCCGGCGCCTGATCACATATTCAAGGACAGTTCGTTGGGGAGCCTTGCATTTTCAGGCAAGCTCCCCACTTGCTGTCCATTGCTTTCCAAGGGGGTTCCCCATGGCTGAAGAATCCGCAGACATCACCCAATCGAACACCACCGCGGTGCCGCTGCTGCCGCTGCGCGACGTCGTCGTGTTCCCGCACATGGTCATCCCGCTGTTCGTCGGCCGCCCGAAGTCGATCAAGGCGCTGGAATCGGCGATGGAATCCGGCAAGCAGATCATGCTGGTCGCGCAGAAAGCTGCCGCGAAGGACGAGCCCAAGCCCGAGGATCTGTTCGAGATGGGCTGCATGTCGACCATCCTGCAGATGCTCAAGCTGCCCGACGGCACCGTCAAGGTGCTGGTCGAAGGCGTGCAGCGCGCCAAGGCGCAGGGCGTCGTCGACAACGGCGAGTTCTTCGTCTGCGACGTCGAACTGCTCGACGGTGAAACCGAAGCGTCGGCCGAGTCCGAGGCGCTGCGCCGCGCCGTCGTCACCCAGTTCGACCAGTACGTCAAGCTGAACAAGAAGATCCCCCCGGAAATCCTGACCTCGATTTCCGGCATCGACAACCCGGGCCGGCTGGCCGACACCATCGCCGCGCACCTGCCGCTGAAGCTCGAGCACAAGCAGATGGTGCTCGAACTGGCCGACGTGCACGCGCGGCTGGAGAACCTGCTCGAGCAGCTCGAGCGCGAAGTCGACATCCTGCAGGTCGAGAAGCGCATCCGCGGCCGCGTCAAGCGCCAGATGGAGAAGAGCCAGCGCGAGTACTACCTGAACGAGCAGGTCAAGGCGATCCAGAAGGAACTCGGCGAAGGCGAGGAAGGCGCCGACATCGAGGAGCTGGAGAAGAAGATCAAGGCCGCGCACATGCCCAAGGATGCGCGCAAGAAGGCCGACGCCGAGCTGAAGAAGCTCAAGCTGATGTCGCCGATGTCGGCCGAGGCGACCGTGGTGCGCAACTACCTGGACACGCTGGTCGCACTGCCGTGGGCCAAGAAGTCCAAGGTCAGGCACGACCTCGCGTTCGCCGAGACCGTGCTCGACGAGGACCACTACGGGCTGGAGAAAGTCAAGGAACGCATCCTCGAATACCTCGCCGTGCAACAGCGCGTCGACAAGGTCAAGGCGCCGATCCTGTGCCTGGTCGGCCCCCCCGGCGTGGGCAAGACCTCGCTGGGGCAGAGCGTGGCGCGCGCCACCGGACGCAAGTTCGTGCGCATGGCGCTGGGCGGTGTGCGCGACGAAGCCGAGATCCGCGGCCACCGCCGCACCTACATCGGCTCGATGCCGGGCAAGATCCTGCAAAGCCTGAACAAGGTCGGCGTGCGCAACCCGCTGTTCCTGCTCGACGAAGTCGACAAGCTCGGCATGGACTTCCGTGGCGACCCGTCGTCGGCGCTGCTCGAAGTGCTCGACCCGGAGCAGAACCACACCTTCAGCGACCACTACGTCGAGGTCGACTTCGACCTGTCGGACGTGATGTTCGTCGCGACCAGCAACTCGCTGAACATTCCGCCAGCGCTGCTCGACCGCATGGAAGTCATCCGCCTGTCGGGTTACACCGAGGACGAGAAGGTCAACATCGCGCAGCGCTACCTGTGCCCGAAGCAGATGGTCAACAACGGCCTCAAGGAAGGCGAACTCGAAATCACCGAGGACGCGATCCGCGGCATCGTGCGCTACTACACGCGTGAAGCCGGGGTGCGTTCGCTCGAGCGCGAGATCTCGAAGATCTGCCGCAAGGCGGTCAAAGGCCAGCTGCTGAAGAAGTACGAGGGCAAGGTCGTCGTCACCGCCGACAACCTGGGCGATTTCCTGTCGGTACGCCGCTTCAGCTTCGGGCTGGCCGGACGCGAGAACCAGGTCGGCCAGGTCGTCGGACTGGCGTGGACCGAAGTCGGCGGCGAACTGCTGACGGTCGAGGCCACGCGCGTTCCGGGCAAGGGCGCGATCATCCGCACCGGCTCGCTCGGCGACGTGATGAAGGAGTCGGTCGAGGCCGCGCGCACCGTCGTGCGGGCACGCGCCAAGCGCCTGGGCATCAAGGACGAGATGTTCGAGAAGCACGACCTGCACGTGCACGTTCCCGAAGGCGCCACGCCGAAGGACGGCCCCAGCGCGGGCATCGCGATGACCACCGCGATCGTCTCGGCGCTGACCGGCATCCCGGTGCGCGCCGACGTCGCGATGACCGGCGAGATCACGCTGCGCGGCGAAGTGCTCGAAATCGGCGGCCTCAAGGAGAAGCTGCTTGCCGCGCACCGCGGCGGCATCAAGACCGTGCTGATCCCCGAGGAAAACGTCAAGGACCTGCAGGAGCTGCCCGAGAACATCAAGAACAGCCTCGAGATCGTTCCGGTCAAGTGGATCGACCGTGTGCTCGAGCTCGCGCTCGAGCGCGCTCCCGAGCCGCTGGCCGACGAACCGGCGGTAGCCGCGGCCGCAGCACCGGCCGCGGCCGACACCCCGGCTGGCGACGCGACGACGCGGCATTGACCCCCGGCGGCGCAGGCCCGACAAAAATTTTCACGTCGGGCCTTGCGCAACCAGCGGTTCATGCCTTAATATTTACGTCTTTGCTTTCGGGGGTATAGCTCAGCTGGGAGAGCGCTTGCATGGCATGCAAGAGGTCAGCGGTTCGATCCCGCTTACCTCCACCAAAAGCGATTAAGTCCTGTCCCCTTCGTCTAGAGGCCTAGGACACCGCCCTTTCACGGCGATAACAGGGGTTCGAATCCCCTAGGGGACGCCAAGTTAAACCCTGTCAAGGGTTCAACTTGACAAAAGATCCGGAGAGTTTCCGCCCCCGGTTCCAGCTTGATTCGATGAACAAGGCCGCCCCGTGCGGCCTTTGTTTTTTCCAGGTCGTCGGCGTCGAGCCCGCCCTGGATGCGGGCGAACAGATCATGCGAACAGCAGCGCCATCACGCTGGCCGGGTTCCGCGGCATTCGGGGTAGCGTTCGCAGCCCCAGAAGACCTTGCCCGCATTCGCTCCCTTCCTCGCCGCGCCGGACCATGCGCGAGCCACGAATCGGGCAAGCCGGTATGCCAGGGTCTGCTCCCTGGCCCGCGCTCGCCGCAGCCCGTGGGGCGGGCGACGAGTCCAGGCGCTCTCACCGGCCGGTCCATGGGGTGCTCGAAGGCTACGCAGACCGCCTGCGGCAGCGAAGCGTGCCGCGGGGCCGCCCGCGCGCCACGACCAAGACCACACGGTGGACGCTAGTAACGCGTGGCGTTAACAAAAAGCATGATCAAGAATCGGTGGCGCATCTGCTTCCGTTTCGACGCGGGCCAAGCGTCCGAGGTCGAGAGCGTCGACTACCACTGAGTCCAGCAGGAGAGGGCCATGCCACGTGAAGTGCCTTTGTCGACCCCCGGCGAGATCCTGGCAGAGGAGTGGCTCGCGCCGATGGGGCTGAGCCAGTACGCGCTGGCCAAGGCCATCGGCGTGCCGCCGCGGCGCATCAACGAGATCGTCAAGGGTCAGCGCGCGATCACCGCCGACACGGCGGTGCGCTTGGCAGCCTTCTTCGGGACCGATGCGCAGAGCTGGATGAACCTGCAGACCCATTACGACACGGAGTTGGCCAAGGAGCGCATCGGTGCCGAATTCCTGGCCGAGATCCGGCGACATGCCGTGCCGGCGTGAGCCGGGCTTCACGCCTGAGGGTTTGGTCGTTTCCGCACCGCCTTCAGCGGCACGATGACGACCCAACTCGCTCCCCGCGCCAACTCGTGGCGCGAGCGTGCAAATCCAGGCGACGCCAGTTTCAAGGCCCGAGTGGTTCACGCCGTTCGGGCTTTTTGGCGTCTGGGGTCAACGTTCGGGCGAAGGGCGGCTCAGGGCTCCCATCGAGCCACGCCGCGTTGCAGCGCGGTGATCTCGATCGACTCACGCATGGCTTGAAACAAGTCGCGCAAACCCTCTTCGCCGGGGCCGGGCTGATGCCCGAGCAGCGAGCCGGCGTCACGGTCGAACGCCGCTGGCACGAGGTCTCGTGCCGCTTGCCATGCGCCGAGAATCTGGGGGCAGCGACGCCGCAGCAGATCGGCCGCGGGCAGTCGGTCGGACTTTGCGCGATTGACCATAGGCGCCACGGGAACCAGGTTCCACAGCGCATTGTTCCCCCACAGTGCGAAGGGAATGATGTGGTCGGCCTCGAAACGCCGCGCCAAGGGCTTGCCGCTCCACACACAATGGTCGATTCCGCTGTCCAGATAGATCTGTCGCGCGAGCGCGGTGGCGCGTTCGGGGGCGGGATGTGCCAGCAGCAGTGGCAGCACGTCTCCGGCGCTCAGTCCCTGGCGTTGTGCGAAGCGTGCGGTCAACGCGGCCCAGCGCACGATCACCGCGTCGACGATCCAGTGGCCGAGCAGGCTCAGTTCCCGCCACAAGTCGGCCGACAGGGTCACGGCTTTCAGCTGAGCGTTCCAGCCGAACACGCGCCCGCTATCGAGTGCGCCTCCCGAATAGGCCACCGGGCCGGTCCGGATCGCGACAGCGATGTCGCGCAGTGCGGCATGCAGCCGCGCCTGCACCTTGGCCGTCAGGCGTCCGGCCATGCGGTCGAGGTGCCATGCGGACAGGCCACCGTATTCGCCTTCGTGGCGATAGGCATCGATCAGCGCGGTCAGCGCAGCACGAAAGCGCAGCGGATTGCGGCTCCCGGCGCCTTCGTCCTTTGACTGCGGAACCTGACCGGCAGCGACAATCGGCCAGTAGTACAGGAGCCAGCGCTCGGCGATTCGTCGCAAGGGGACCGCGACCGTGCCGCCCGCCAGCCACTGGACCACGTGCGGCTCCTGCATCGCGATTTCGGCCAGAGCCCTGAAGAGCGCCAGCTTGTAGGTAGCGACTTTGCGATCGCGGTTCAGGATGCCCTCGATCTGGTCCGCCGCCCGCAGCGCTCCAGTGCCGCGCAGTTCGAACAACAAGGTGGACCAGCGCGTGCCGTGTCGCTGCAGCGCATCGTCGGAGTCCCAGCGCCCGATCCGTTGCAGCCCGATGCGCTCGAACAGCAGCTGCAAGGCTTCCGGCTCCAATGGCGTGAAAAGCCGTCCGTTGGCGTCGCGGTCGTGCTGCAGTGCCTCACCTCGCGTCAGCGGCACCGACACCAGCAGCCGGCCGTGCGGGCGCAGCAGGGCGCGCAGCGCGAACGCGGCGTCGAACAACTCGGCCTGCGGCAGATGCATCAGCACGGCGCTGCACAGTACACCGTCGAAGTGGCCACCGAACGGCGCACCGACGGCGGGCAGGGCGCCGGCGGCGATGCGCCCCTCGAGTTCGGGGTGCAGGCGCAAGGCCTGTGCACGCAGTGCGTCGACCGGCTCGACGCCGTAGGCCTCGAAACCCGACGCACGCAATGCCGCCAGGTCGCGGCCGGAGCCGCAGCCGACGTCGAGCACGCGGCTGCCCGCGGTGAACGCCATCGCGAAATAAGCGGCGAGGGGGCTCGTCACCTGTTCGTAGCGCAGCGCGACGTCGGCTGCGTGATCCGCGTAGTACGCGGCAGTGGCCGGGTCCACGCTCAGCCCGGCCGGGTTCCGCGGCATCCGGGGTAGCGTTCGCAGCCCCAGAAGGCCTTGCCGGCATTCGCGCCCTTCCTCGCCGTGCGCCGGACCATGCGTGAGCCACAGACCGGGCAAGCGGGTATGCCAGGGTCGGTTCCCTGGCCCGCGCTCGCCGCGGCCCGTGGGGCGGGCGACGGCACCGCGGCCGCGCGCAGCATGCGGTGCAAGGCGACGCCGTCGATCAATTCGACGTTGCGCCCGCGCGCGAACTCCGTCGCATCGCCGGAAAACGTTCCCGAGGTCACGACGAAGCCACCGGTGGCGCCGCTTGCCGCCATCACCCCGAACAGTTCACGAACGACTTCGACCCCGACCTTCAAGGCCTTCCATTGCTTGCACTGCACCAGGAATTTCTCGTGGCCCTTGCGCAGCACCAGATCGACGCCGCCGTCGGCCCCGCCGCGGCCGGTCTCGACGACGCTGTAGCCGCGCTGGCGGAAGGCCTCGCCGACCAGGCGTTCGAAGTCCTGCCAGCTCATCGCGTCGAGCGCGGCGGCCGATGGCGCGCTGGCGACACGGCCAACCAGCTCGCGGCCCTGGCGCCGCTTGAACACCGACAGCGCCGCGGCGATCACGCAGAGTGCCGGCACCAGGTATTGGCCGAAGGTGGCAAAGGCGGCGATGACCGCGTGGAGCATCACCGGGCCCACTTGCTTCACGGGGTCGGCGCCCGGTTGCATCACCAGGGGCTTGGTCAGCGCGTGCAGGATGGCATAGCTCAGCACCGCAACGATCAGCGACGCCCACCACGGCAGCATGGCAAGCACTTCGACCGTGTCCCGGAGTTCGTTTTTGCGCCGGCGTCCCATGGCTTGCCTTGGCTGTTTTGCAGGATTCGCCTGATCTTATTCGATCAGATTGCCAAAGCGGCAAGTAGACGCCGCAAGCTGAGCCTGCAGCAGAGGCGACCACCATCGCGTGGTCGCCTTCCGTCATAAGCGCGCGCCCGGATTCGCCGCTCCGCGCCGTCAATCGGGTAGCGCTGGGGCCGTGCGCGTGGCCGTCGAGCAGCGAGGCCGCCGCGTTGCGGGCACGGGCTTCAGTGCTGGCGTGGCATCGTGAAACTTGGCCACAGTGGAACTCCACGGAGCGCGGCGTGTTGCGGCAGGTGACTGCATATCGGCCGAGGACTAAACCGCTCTCGCGGTAGGCGCTCCGGGAGGGGCTGCGCGGGTTCGGAGGAGTGGTGATTCCTATGTTGGAGACAGAGGCAATCGGCCTCGGTCTTCGACAGGAGAAGCACCAT
>JAJZHH010000183.1 GCA_021804595.1 Pseudomonadota bacterium | reverse complement strand
CCCGCCGGAAACGTCGCGCGCAGCACGTCGAGCGCGCTCAAGCCGGGGCGCAACAGCCCTTCGACGTTGCTGACGATGTGCATCACGTGCGAATAGCGCTCGACCGCGAACGCTTCGGTGACCTTGACCGTGCCGGTCTGCGCCAGGCGGCCGATGTCGTTGCGCGCCAGGTCGATCAGCATCAGGTGCTCGGCGCGCTCCTTCGGGTCGGCGAGCAGTTCGCGCTCGTGGCGCGCGTCGAGCTCGGCGCTGGCGCCGCGCGGCCGCGTGCCGGCCAGCGGCCGGATGGTGACCTTCTGCCCGTCGTCGGTCGCTTCCTGGCGCACCAGGATCTCCGGCGACGCACCGACCACCTGAAAGTCGCCGAAGTCATACAGGTACATGTACGGCGACGGATTCAGCGAGCGCAGCGCGCGGTACAGCGCCAGCGGCGACTCGGTGTAGCGCTTGCGCAGCCGCTGGCCGACCTGGATCTGCATGAACTCGCCGGCGGCGATCATCTCCTTGGCGCGATCGACCGCCTTCAGGTAATCGGCCTTGTCGAATTCGCGCTCGACCGGAGTGACCTGCGAGCTCGGCATCGGCGGCGCCGACACCGAGTAGCGCAGCTTGTCGCGCAGTTCGTGCAACCGCGATTTCGCGCGGGAATAGGCTTCGGGCTGCGTCGGGTCGGCGTAGACGATGAAGTAGAGCTTGCCCGACAGATTGTCGATCACCGCCAGCTGCTCGCATTGCAGCAGCAGGATGTCGGGAAGGTCGAGCGGGTCCGGGCGCGGATTGGCCGCCGCCGACTGCTGCAGCCGCGGTTCGATATAGCGTGCCGCCTCGTAGCCGAAATACCCGGCCAGGCCGCCGCAGAAGCGCGGCATGCCGGCTGGCAGCGCGACCTTGAAGCGCGCGCGCCAGGCCTCGATGAACTCCAGCGGCGGCTGCGTCGAGGTCTCGACCACGGCGCCGTCGTGCAGCACGCGGGTCACGCCGTCCTTCACGCGCAGTTCGGTGCGTGCAGTCAGCCCGATGAACGAATAGCGGCCGAAGCGCTCGCCGCCGACCACCGATTCGAGCAGGAAAGTGTTGCGCCCGCCGTCGCGCGCGCGCGCCAGCTTCAGGTACAGCGACAGCGGGGTTTCGAGGTCGGCAAAGGCTTCGGACACCAGCGCGATGCGGTTGTAGCCTTCGCGTGCCAGCGCCAGGAATTCGAGTTCGGTCATCGTGTTCTCCATCGGCGACCACGGGTCGCCGCAACGTCGGGGCGGCCAGGTCAGGGCCGTGGGTTCGTCGGACGCAGCGTTTCAGGCCGCGCCGCATGCCGCCGGGCGGCGCGCAGGACAGCGCCGCCAGGGCCAGGCTCCCCGGTCCACCGAACCGTAAGCTTGCTTGCGCGTGACGAACATCGACGAACAGGCGCAGCGTCGCGCTGCGCAGAGAAGCCGAAACAGACCCGACTGTATCAAATCCCCGCGACGGCGGCCGGGGCGATGTTGCCAGCGCGCGCGCGTACAGGCAAACTGCCGCAAAACACGAACGGGCGTTCGCTGACGTGCCGCCCAGGAGACACGATGCAAGCCCTACGTTCAACGCCGCGCCCGCCCCGGCGTTCCATCCTGCGGCCAACGCTGCGCCTTGCGCTGGCGATGTTGTTGTCGCTGCTGTTGCCGCGCGCGGCGTCGGCGCTTGAACTGCACGGCGTCGACGTTCCGGCCAGCGTTCAGCTGGGCGGGCGCGCGTTGCCGCTCAACGGCGCCGGAACGCGCTATTTCCTGATTTTCAAGGTCTACGTCGCCGAGTTGTACCTGCCGCAGCGCACGCGCTTCGCGGCCGACGCGGTGGGCATGTCCGGGCCGAAGCTGATGCGGCTGGTGATGCTGCGCGACGTCAGCGGCAAGGAGCTTGGCGACAAGCTGACCGAGGACATCCAGAACAACATCGACCCGGCCGACTTCGCCGGCATGATCACCGGCCTGGCGCGCATGGGCGGGCTGTTTGCCGAGCGCCACGAACTGCACGCCGGCGACGTCTTCGAACTGGCCGACGTTCCCGGCCACGGCATGACGATCTCGATCAACGGCACCAGCGCCGGCGCGCCGTACACCGAGCCGGGCTTCTTCAACAACATGCTGCGCATCTGGCTCGGCCCGCGCCCGGCCGAGCGCCGCTTGAAGCGAGCGCTGCTCGGCGACGCGAAGGCCGCCAACTGAGGGGCATGGACGCGCGGCGCCTCACGGCCGACCTGCCGGCGCGCGGGCGCGATCGTGCGCCTGACCGTGCGAATGGCTCCGCCCTCCCCCCGGCCAAGCCGCCGGAGTCGCCGCCGCGCGACACCGGCGACGCGCCGTTTCAGCCGCGCCAGCCGTGGGATAGAATCATTTTTTCCCTCTGAATTCAACGGCTCTTGCGCAAGGTGCGAGCATTTTTGTCGTGGCGAGTCGTGGCCGTAGCGCTGGTCCTGTTGCTGGCCGACGGGCTCGCCGGCTGCGCTGCTCCGCCAACGCCCGACGCGCAGCGGATGCCGCCAGCCAGCGCGGCAAGCGGCACCACTCCGGCCGCTGCGTGGTGGCACGGCGCCGGCGATGCGCTGCTGTCGCGCTTGATCGACGCCAGCCTGGCCCGCGACAAGCGCCTGCAGCACAAGGCTGCGGCACTGGCGCAACTGCGGGAGCGAGCCCGGCATTGGCAAACGCGCGTGCTCGATGCATGGCTCGGCGCGTACGCCGGCGCTCCGCGCAAAGCCATCGACAACGCGGCCCTGCGCCTGGACCGCGCACGACAGCGCAAGGCCGCTGAAATCGCGCAGACGTACATCGAACTGCGGCGGCTGCAGGCGGTGCTGAGCCTGCGCCGAGCCTTCGACGCGCGATTCCGCGACGACGCGCAGATTGCGCGCTGGCGCCGCCAGGCCGGGCTGGTCTCCGCGGTCGACGAAGGGCTGGGCGCGACGCTGGTCGCGATCAATGCCGACGCGCTCGACACCACCGAGAGCCGCCTGGCGGCCACGCGCGCGACGCTGCTGCGGCAAGCCGGCGGCGGCAGCGAACTCGAGCGACAGCTCGGCGCTGCAGCGCCGATCCCTGAACTGGCCGCCGGCGCCGCAGGCGCGGCGCCGGCGCGCGACCGCACCGCGATGGCCGCGGCTGCGGCGCACGAACTCGCGCTGCGCAGCGTCGAACGCGCCGCCGCGCGCACGGCCGCGGATGCAAGCACCGCATACCGCCTGGGCAGCGGCGACTTCGCCGCCGTCTATGTGGCCGAGGCGGCATGGCTCGACGT
>JAJZHH010000182.1 GCA_021804595.1 Pseudomonadota bacterium | reverse complement strand
TGCAGCCGCGACTGCAACTGCGGCGTGAACGCCTGCACGCGGTTGCGCCCCAGCGTCTTGGCCTCGTGCAGCGCGGCGTCGGCGTGGCTGAGCAGCGCGTCGACGCGGTCGCCGTCGCGCGGCGCCGCGGCCACGCCGATGCTGACCGTGGTGCGCAGCTCGCGCTCGTCGATCGCGTACGGCCGCGACAGCTCGACGCGCAGCCGCTCGGCCAGGCCGCCGTCGGCGTCGTCGCGGGTGAAGACGAGGAATTCGTCGCCGCCGAAGCGCCCGGTGATGTCGCCGGGACGGCGCGCGAGCTGGATGCGGCGCGCCGCTTCGGCCAGCATGCGGTCGCCGCAGCCGTGGCCGAGGTTGTCGTTGATCTGCTTGAACTGGTCGAGGTCGACGAACAGCAGCGTGCCGTCGCTGCGCTGCTCGAGCGCGGCGGCGAGCAGGCGCTCGAAGCCGACGCGGTTGTGCAGTCCGGTCAGCGAATCGGTGTAGGCCACCGCGTACAGCCGGTCCTCGGCTTCGCGCTGCTCGGTGATGTCGCGCGCGACGCCGCGCCAGCCGTGCAGCGCGCCGTCGGCGCCGTGCATCGGCACCGCGCTCAGACTCCACCAGCGCGTCGTTGCGCCGACGCTGGCGCGATACGGCAGCACCAGGTCGTGGAAGGGCAGCGCGCGCTGCATCAGCGTGCTCAGTGCACGCCACTGCGGCAGCCGCGCCAGCGCCGGGTTGATGCCGTCCCAGGCGCGCCCGAGCAGCGCGTCGCGCACCGCCTGCACGTGGCGGTTGCGCAGCGAGCTGGCGCTGACCGAGGTGAAGCAACCGGAGGCGTCGAGCTCCCAGAACCAGTCCGAACTGAGCTCGGCGAAAGTGCGGAAGCGCTGCTCGCTGTCGCGCAGCTCGAGCAGCGCGCTGCGCTCGGCGGTGATGTCGGTGCTGATGCCCATCAGCTCGACGACGTCGCCGTGCGCGTCGCGGCGGCTGACCAGCGCCTGGCTGCGCGTCCACACCAGCGTGCCGTCGCGGCGCCGCAGCCGCGCTTCGACGCGCGCGCTGACGCCGCCGCGCAGGCGCTGTTCGTGCAGCGCTTCGGCGACCGCAGCGCGGTCGTCGTCGTGCAGCAGTTCAAGCAGTTCATCGACCGGGTACTGCGCCGGCAGCCCGGCGCGGCGCGGGTCGATCCAGTCCTGCTCGGCGCGCAGCACGCCGGCGCGCAGGTCCAGGGTCCAGAACGCGACGCCGGCGGCCTGCTCGAGCAGTGCGGTGCGGTCCTCGTAGATCTTGTTCGCCGAGCGGTCGACGTCGAGGCAGTAGAAGCCGTCGACGCGGCCGCCGTCGATCGCCGGCTGCAGCCGGACTTCCATCCAGCGCGTCGTGTCACCGTGCACATGCTCGCGCATGTATTGCACCGCGCGTCCGCCGAGCACCGCCTGCAGGTGCGGGCGCACCGCGGCGAACGCATCGGCGCCGAGCAGTCGCTCCAGCGTCTCGCCGCGCAGCGCCGCCGGCGCGCGGCCGCAGGACACGGCGAACGCGGTATTGCAGTGCAGCAAGCGGCACTCGGCGTCGAAGTGCGAGAACTGCAGCGGCAGCGCGTCGAGCCACGGCGCTTCGGCCAGCGGTTCGACGGTGTCGGGGACGGGTGATCGGGCGCTCATGAGGCGGCGACTATAGCGGAGCGCTGACGCAGCTCGCGTAACCGTCTGCCCACGCGCGCCCGGCTGCCCTATGCTGTGCCGATGCCGACCCCGCCGCAGCCACCCGCATCGCCCGCATCGCCCGCTCGCGAAGCCGACGCGTTCGCCGTTCCCGGCACCGCCTATGTCGTTGGCGGCGCGGTGCGCGACGCCTTGCTCGGGCGCGAGGTGCACGACTGCGACTGGGTCGTCGTCGGCGCCACGCCGCAGCAGATGCTCGACGCCGGCTTCCGTGCCGTCGGCCGCGACTTTCCGGTGTTCCTGCACCCGCGCAGCCACGCCGAGTACGCGCTGGCGCGCACCGAGCGCAAGACCGCGCCGGGTTACCGGGGCTTCGCGGTGCACGCCGCGCCCGGGGTGACGCTGGAGCAGGACCTGCAGCGCCGCGACCTGACGATCAATGCGATGGCGCAAGGCGCCGACGGGCGCCTGGTCGACCCGTTCGGCGGCCGCGACGACTTGCGCCGCCGCGTGCTGCGCCATGTCAGCCCGGCGTTCGCCGAGGATCCGGTGCGCATCCTGCGGCTGGCGCGCTTCGCCGCGCGTTTCGGCGACTTCACGGTGGCCGACGAGACGCGGCAGTTGATGCGCGCGATGGTCGACGCCGGCGAGGTCGACGCGCTGGTGCCCGAGCGCGTCTGGCAGGAGCTCGCACGCGGCCTGCTCGAAGCGTCGCCGCGGCGCCTGTTCGAGGTGCTGCGCGACTGCGGCGCGCTGGCGCGCGTGCTGCCCGAGGTCGACGCGCTGTGGGGCGTGCCGCAGCCGCCCGAGCATCACCCGGAAATCGATTGCGGCGAGCACCTGATGCTGGTGCTGCAGGCCGCCGCGGCGATGGGCGCCGATCTACCGACGCGCTGGGCCTGCCTGATGCACGACCTGGGCAAGGCGACGACGCCACGCGCGCAGTGGCCGCGCCACCTCGACCACGAGCAGCGCAGCGTCGCGCTGGCCGCGGCGGTGGCGCAGCGCCTGCGCGTGCCGGCCGACTGCGCCGAACTGGCCGCGGTGGTCGCCGCCGAACACGGCCACGTCCACCGCAGCGCGACGTGCGGGCCGCAGGCGCTGCTGCGGCTGCTGCAACGTTGCGACGCCCTGCGCCGGCCGCAGCGCTTCAAGCAACTGCTTGATGCCTGCGAGGCCGACCACCGCGGCCGCGGCGGCGACGTCGGGCGTCGCCCGTACGCGCCGCGCGCGCGCCTGCTGGCGGCGGCCGCGGCGGCCGCAGCGGTCGACGCCGGTGCACTGGCGCGCCAGGTCGGCGCCGGCGGCGGTGCCGCGGTGGCGCAGGCGGTGCAGCGCGCGCGCAGCGCGGCGATCGCCGCGTTGCCCGAGTTCGCCGGCGTGGGGCCGGGGGCCGAGGCGGTCGACGACGCCGCGAACGGCTGAGCCGCGCGCGCGTTCAGCCGGCCAGCGCGAGGAAGTTGGCCAGCACCGGCGAGGTGTTGTCGCGCCGCCACGCCAGCAGGATGTCGCTGTGCGCGTCGGCGTCGGCCAGCGCCGCGTAATGCACGTCGGGCACCGAAGCGCGCTGCATCGACGCGGCGACCAGGCCGATGCCCAGCCCGGCGCCGACCAGGCCGACCAGCGTCGGCATTTCGTGCAC
>JAJZHH010000181.1 GCA_021804595.1 Pseudomonadota bacterium | reverse complement strand
ACGCGATCAACCCGGCCGCGGAGCAGGAGATCATCGCGCTGGGGCGCCCGGATTCGATGCTGCGCGTCAGCCAGGCGCTCGACGCCGGCAGCGTCGTCGGCATCCTCGCCGATCGCTCGGTGCACGACGACGCGATCGTGCGGCGCCCCTTCCTCGGCGCCGACGCGCCGTGGCCGCTGGGCCCGCTGCGCATGGCCGCGCTGCTCAAGCGGCCGGTGCTGTTCGTCGCCGGCATCTACCGTGGCGGCAAGCGCTATACCGTCACGTTCGAACCGCTGCCCGGGCTGGCCGATGTCGCGCGCCCGCAGCGCGCGGCCGCGGTCCAGCGCAGCCTCGACCGCTACGTCGAGCTGCTCGAGCAGCATTGCCGCGAAGCGCCCGACAACTGGTTCAATTTCTTCGATTTCTGGCACGGCGACCCAAGCGGCGGCGCCGCGTCGAACGCCCGCTGACCCCCTGTCCGCCCTGTCCGCCATGTCCGCGCGTCAAGCCAACCATTTCCCGGGCCGCATCAGCCGGCGCAGCGCCCTTGCGCTGATCGCCGCCACCGCGTACGCCGCGGCGACCGCGCCGGCACGCGCGGCCAGTTGGGACCTCGACACGCTGATGCGGGAGCTGGCGCTGCGCAAAGCCGGTCGGGCGCGCTTCGTCGAGACCAAGCAGCTGGCGATGCTGTACGCGCCGCTCGAATCGTCCGGAACGCTGCGCTTCCAGGCGCCGGACTTTCTCGAAATCCACACCCTCAAACCCAAGCCGCAGACCGTCTCGGTGCGCGGCGGGCAGATCACGATCGACGCCGACGGCACCTCGCGGCAGTTCAGCCTGGCCGACCATCCGGAAGCCGCGGCGCTGATCGACGGCATCCGCGCCACGCTCAACGGCGATGTCGCCGGCCTGCGGCGGGTCTATGCGACGACGTTCAGCGGCAGCCGCCGGCTGTGGACGCTCAAGCTGGTGCCGCGGCTCGACGCGGCACGAGCCCAGGTCAGCGAAATCGACATCAGCGGCAGCGGCGCCTCGGTGCTCAGCATCGTCATCGAACAGGCCGACGGCGATCGTTCGCTGATGACCCTCCACGAGGTGCGCCCGCGGTGAGGCAAGGTCGGCTCGTCGCGCTGCTGGTCTGGCTGGGCGTCGTCGCCGCGGGCCTGCTGCTGATCGCGCGCGCGCAGTTCTCGACCGACATGTCGGCCTTCCTGCCGCGCTCGCCCGATGCGCAGCAGCGCGTGCTGGTCGACCAGTTGCGCACCGGCCTGGTCTCGCGCCTGTTGATGGTCGGCATCGACGGCGCCGACCCGCAGCTGCGCGCCGAGGTCTCGCAGCACCTGGCCGCGCGGCTGCGCCGACTGCCGGACTTCGCCTCGGTCAACAACGGCCAGACGGTGGACGCGGCGCGCGACTACGCCGTCGTGTTCGACCATCGCTACCAGCTCGACGCGATCAACGCGAGCACGTTCAGCGCCGCCGGCCTGCGCGCG
This sequence comes from Pseudomonadota bacterium, assembly GCA_021804595.1. GTDB lineage: Bacteria > Pseudomonadota > Gammaproteobacteria > Burkholderiales > Burkholderiaceae_C > Thiomonas_A. The sequence continues at coordinate 1,829 of JAJZHH010000181.1, read as the reverse complement.
TCGATCGACGACGCCCTTGCCCAGCTGGCGTCGCCGATGGGCGGCGCGCTCAAGCACCTGTTCGTCACCGATCCGACCGGCGCCACGCTGGGCTTCCTGCGGCAGGTCACGCCGGCGCGCCAGCCGCGCCTGCTCGACGGCAGCTGGGCTTCGCCCGACGGTCGGCGCGCCTTGCTGCTGGCGATCATGCACGCCGCCGGCACCGACATCGACGCGCAACAGCACGCGCTGCTGGCGCTGCGCGCGGCGTTCGCCCAGGCGCAACGCGAAGTCGGCCCGGCCGCCAGCGCGACGCGGCTGGTCGTCAGCGGCCCGGCGGTGTTCGCGGTGCAGTCGCGCAGCACCATCAAGAGCGCGGTCACGCGCATCAGCCTGATCGGCGCCACGCTGATCGTGGTGCTGCTGTGGCTGGTCTATCGCTCGGTCCCGGTGCTGGTGCTGGGCATGCTGCCGGTGCTGACCGGCATCGTGGTGGCGACGGCGGCGGTCAGCCTGGTCTATGGCGTCGTGCAGGGTCTGACGCTGGGTTTCGGCACCACGCTGATGGGCGAGGCCGTCGACTATTCGATCTATCTGTTCGTGCAATCGGGCGCCCGCGCCGACGCCGACCCGCGCGCCTGGCTCGACCGCTTCTGGCCGACCGTGCGCCTGGGCATGCTGACTTCGGTGATCGGCTTCGCCAGCCTGCTGTTGTCGGAATTTCCCGGGCTGGCGCAGATCGGCGCCTACTCGATGGCGGGTCTGGTCACCGCGGCGCTGGTCACCCGCTTCGTGCTGCCGCGGCTGCTGCCGGCGCGGTTCCAGGTGCGTGACCTGAGCCCGATCGGCGAGCGGCTGCTGCGCGTCGTGCGCGGGCTGCGCCGCTTGCGCTACGCGCTGCTGGTGCTGGTCGTCGCCGCGGTCGCGGTGCTGCTGGCGCAGCGCCATCAACTGTGGAACGACCGCCTGGCCGCGCTCGGCTCGATGTCGCAGCGCATGCTCGACACCGATGCACAGCTGCGCCGGCAGATCGGCGCGCCCGACTCGGGTGATCTGGTGGTGGTCGGCGGCGCGTCGCAGGAAGACGTGCTGCGCCGGGCCGAGGCGATCGCGCCGCGTCTGCGCGCGCTGGTCGGCGCCGGCGCCATCGGCGGCTTCGACAGCCCGGCGCGCTACCTGCCCAGCGCGCGCACCCAGCGCGCGCGCCAGGCGCTGCTGCCCGACGCGGCCACGATCGACGCGAACCTGGCTGCGGCGGTGGCCGGCCTGCCGGTGCGCCCGGCGACATTCGCGCCGTTCGTCGCGCAAGTGCAGGCGGCGCGCAGCGCGCCGCTGCTGACGCGCGCGGACTACGCCCACACCTCGCTGGCGCTGGCGCTCGACGGCATGCTGGTGCACGGCGCCGACGGTCACTGGTCGGCGCTGCTGCCGCTGCGCGCGCCGGCCAGCGGCGCCGTCGACGCGAATCGCGTGATCGCCGCGCTGCACGGCAGCGACGGCACCTTCGTCGACCTGGGCGCGACCAGCCATGAGCTCTACCAGGGCTATCGCCGCACCGCGACCTGGCTGTCGCTGGCCGGCGTCGCCGCGATGGCGCTGTTGCTGTGGCTGGCGTTGCGCTCGCTGCGCCGGGTGGCACGGGTGCTGGCGCCGCTGCTGGCGGCGGTGGTCGTCGTCAGCGCCGGACTGGTCGCAGCCGGCGTGCAGCTCAACCTGCTGCACCTGATCGGCATGATGCTGGTCATCGCGGTCGGCTCCAACTACGCGCTGTTCTTCGACCGCGGCGCCACGCGCGGCGGCATTGCGCCGCGTACGCTGGCGTCGCTGGTGTTCGCCAACCTGACCGCGGT
>JAJZHH010000003.1 GCA_021804595.1 Pseudomonadota bacterium | reverse complement strand
GCGCGCCGTGCTCGACACAGTCCTGGGTAGGTCACCACCCACCTCGCGGCTTGCAAGCCGCTCGGAGTAAGCCGGCGCGCAGCAGCCCGCAGGGGCTGCTGCTGGTCCGGCTTACTCCCATTCGATCATCAACGAGTCACGCAAGTCCGCGTGATTAAAGAGATTGGCTTTGATCGACACGGACCTTTACCGTCGCTTTTACCGTCAGAAAAACACGCCCTTTGCTGGCGCCGGTTTGCGCGGCATCGGCTCATCATCAATCGGCTTCAACCATACCGGACTGGCGACCGCACTTCAGCTCCCTGGAGTCGATGCACTCCGACATGCTCCACGATGGGGAGCCTCACGGCTTGTTCGGTCGGATAGCCATTTTTACTGCGCAGCGAGTCGCGGCCGTTGCTGCGATTGGTCTACCGCAAGGCGCCTTTGATTTGGACTTGTTTCGCCAGTCGTATCCAGACTACGACAGCGACAACGTTCGCAAGAACACTCGGGACGCCCCTCTCAACGCCTCGCCCTGCATTGCGGCTGGAAGCACACCTATTGCCCTTCCCTGTCTTTCTCGACCGCCTCGCCGAATACGCGCGCATACAGGCAGGAATGCTGCTGCCAAGATGTCAGAAACTGGTGTATCATTTCTCTGTCCGAGAGGTGCTCCATGAACACACTGCCCGAAATCATCCTGCAACAAGCCCGCTCGCTTCCCGAGGGGGGCGTGCTGTCGCCCAAGGAGTTTCTGCACTTGGGAAGCCGGTCGGCGGTGGATCAGGCGTTCTCCCGACTGGCCCAGACCGGCAAGCTGCTGCGCGTGGCGCGGGGTGCCTACTCTGCCCCGGTTTCCAGCCGGTTCGGCTCGCGCGCTCCCGCGCCCGAGAAGGTCGTCCAGGCACTGGCCGAGCAAAGCGGCGAAATCGTCGTGCCGCACGGAGCCAGCGCGGCCAATGCCTTGGGCCTGACGCAGCAAGTACCTATCCGCGAGGTCTATCTGACATCCGGCCGCACCCGCAAGCTCAAGCTCGGCCGTTCCGAAGTGCTGGTCAAGCACGCGCCGCGCTGGATGCTGGCGCTGGGCGCGCGGCCGGCCGGCGCAGCCGTGCGCGCGCTGGCCTGGATCGGCCCGGCGCACGCCGGCCCCTCGCTGGCGTCGCTACGCCGTACCCTGCCCCGCGCCGAATGGCAGGCACTGGCTGCGGCACGTGCGACGCTGCCCGGCTGGATGGCGCAAGCCATCGGCGAGGAAGCCGCACGTGGCTGAATATTTCTTCGACCTGAGCCAAGAAGATCAACGCGAGGCGCTGGAATACGGGCGTGCCGAAACCGGCCGCCCCGCCCACCTGCTCGAAAAGGACGTGTGGGTGGTGTGGACGCTGCGCACCCTGTTCGCATCGCCGCTCGCGGCCGATCTGACCTTCAAGGGTGGCACGTCGCTGTCCAAGGTTTACAAGGTCATCGACCGCTTCTCCGAAGACATCGACCTGACTTACGACATCCGCAAACTGATCCCGGACTTGATCGGCGCAGGTGGCGACCTACCGGCCAGCCGCAGCCAGGCCAGCTCCACTATCCTGCCCTGACGCAAGGAACTGGTTACGTGGCGCCCGTCGTCACGCTGGAGTTCGGGGCGCGCGCCACCGGCGAGCCGCATCAGGTCTTCCAGGTGACTTGCGACATCGCCGAACACTTGCCTGACGTGTCGTTCCCCACTGCCTCGCCGCTGGTCATGACCGTCGCGCGCACCTTTTGGGAGAAGGCCACCGCTGCGCACGTGTTCTGCGCCCAAGGCCGCATCCGCAGCGAACGCTACGCGCGCCATTGGCACGACCTGGCTGCGATCGCCCGAAGCCCGCACTTCACCGCCGTCATGGCCGATCGCGCGGTGGCAACCGCCGTCGCCCGCCACAAGTCCTACTTCTTCATCGAGAAAGACGCCGACGGCCAGGTGATCGACTACCTGCCTGCGACCACGGGGAATCTGAAAATCGTGCCCGCAGGCGAAGCAAAGACTGCACTCGCCAAGGACTACTCCGCCATGTTGGCGGACGAAGTGATGGTAGGCAATGCCGTTTCCTTCGACGAGCTGTTGGACGCATGTGCCGACCTCGAAACCAAGGTAAACAAGGCTGCCGCGTAGCGACAACGAAATCAACAGGGGTTGCTTGGGGGAGCCATGCGTGTTTCAACGCCCCCAGCGTGGCCACGAAGATCTGCGCCTGGCTGATCTCGCCGCTGGCCGCGGGCATCTCGCTGCCCATGCTCGCGTGGCTGGGCTACCCCCCCGGAACGCCGAGCCCGGGCCCCCTTCCCCCGCTCGTCATCGCCTACTGCGCGTTGCCCGCGGGACTGAAGATCGTCGCGGCAGCCTTGCTGCGCGGGGACTGGCTGGCAAGCGGCTCGGAGTAAGCCGGCGCGCCGCGCTCGAGACGGTCCTGGGTAGGTCACCACCCACCTCGCGGCTGGCAAGCCGCTCGGAATGACCCGGCGCGCCGTGCTCGACACAGTCCTGGGTAGGTCACCACCCACCTCGCGGCTTGCAAGCCGCTCGGAATGACCCGGCGCGCCGTGCTCGACACAGTCCTGGGTAGGTCACCACCCACCTCGCGGCTTGCAAGCCGCTCGGAGTAAGCCGGCGCGCAGCAGCCCGCAGGGGCTGCTGCTGGTCCGGCTTACTCCCATTCGATCGTGGCGGGGGGTTTGGACGAGACGTCGTAGGTCACGCGGTTGATGCCGCGCACTTCGTTGATGATGCGGCTGGAAACTCGCTTGAGCAGCGCGTACGGCAGCTCGGCCCAGTCGGCGGTCATGAAGTCGCTGGTCTGCACCGCGCGCAGCGCGACGACGTAGTCGTAGGTGCGGCCGTCGCCCATCACGCCGACGCTCCTGACCGGCAGGAACACCGCGAACGCCTGCGAAGTCAGCTCGTACCAGCTGCGCCCGCTGGCCGCATCGCGCGTGCCGCGCAGCTCCTCGATGAAGATCGCGTCGGCGCGGCGCAGCAGCTCGGCGTACTCGTGCTTGACTTCGCCGAGGATGCGCACGCCCAGGCCGGGACCGGGGAAGGGGTGACGGTCGACCATCTCCGGCGGCAGGCCGAGCTCGAGGCCGAGCTCGCGCACCTCGTCCTTGAACAGCTCGCGCAAAGGCTCGAGCAGCTTCAGCCCCAGCGTGGCCGGCAGGCCGCCGACGTTGTGGTGGCTCTTGATCGTCGTCGCCTTCTTCGTCTTCGCGCCGCCCGACTCGATCACGTCGGGGTAGATCGTTCCCTGCGCCAGCCATTTCGCCGCCTTGAGCTTGCCGGCTTCGCGCTGGAACACCTCGACGAACTCGCGGCCGATGATCTTGCGCTTGGCTTCCGGGTCGGTGACGCCGGCCAGCGCGCCGAGGAACTCGGCGCTGGCGTCGACGTGCACGACGCGCGCGTGCAGCCGTCCGGCGAACATGTCCATCACCATGCGCCCCTCGTCGAGGCGCAGCAGCCCGTGGTCGACGAACACGCAGGTCAGGCGGTCGCCGATCGCGCGGTGGATCAGCGCCGCGGCGACGCTGGAGTCGACTCCGCCCGACAGGCCGAGGATGACTTCCTCATCGCCGACCTGCTCGCGGATGCGCGCCACCGCCTCGGCGATGTAGTCGCCCATGATCCAGTCGCCGCGGCAGCCGCAGATGTCGCGAACGAAGCGCCGCAGGATCGCCTGGCCCTGCACCGTGTGCGTGACTTCGGGGTGGAACTGCACAGCGTAGTAGCCGCGCGCCTCGTCGGCCATGCCGGCGATGGCGCAGCTCGGCGTGCTCGCCATGACCTTGAACCCGGGCGGCAGCTCGGTGACCTTGTCGCCGTGGCTCATCCAGACCTTGAGCATGCCGTGGTCGGCGTCGGTGCGGAAATCCTCGATGCCGTCGAGCAGCCGCGTGTGGCCGCGCGCGCGCACTTCGGCGTAGCCGAACTCGCGGTGCTCGCTCCACTCGACGCGGCCGCCGAGCTGCGCGGCCATGGTCTGCATGCCGTAGCAGATGCCCAGCACCGGCACGCCGAGCTCCCACACCGCCTGCGGCGCGCGCAGCAGCGTGTCCTCGTAGGTGCTGGCGTGGCTGCCCGACAGGATCACGCCCTTGAGGCCGTCGGCGGCCAGCGCGCGGATCACGTCGTCGGCAACGTCGTTGGGGTGGATCTCGCAGTAGACGTGCGCATCGCGCACGCGCCGCGCGATCAGCTGCGTGACCTGGCTGCCGAAGTCGAGAATCAGGATCTTGTCGTGCATCGTGCGAGCCGCTCAGTCGGCGTGGTAGTTCGGTGCTTCCTTGGTGATCTGCACGTCGTGCACATGGCTCTCGCGCATGCCCGCAGCGGTGATCTGCACGAACTGCGCGCGGTTGCGCATGGTCTCGATGTTCGCGCAGCCGCAGTAGCCCAGCGACGAGCGCACGCCGCCGACGAGCTGGTACAGGATCGCCGCCAGCGAGCCCTTGTAAGGCACGCGGCCCTCGATGCCTTCGGGGACGAATTTCTCGGCGCCGGCGGCCGACGGCGCCTGGTTGCCGTCCTGGAAATAGCGGTCGGCCGAGCCGGCGTTCATCGCGCCGATCGAGCCCATGCCGCGGTAGCTCTTGTACGAGCGTCCCTGGTACAGGATGACCTCGCCCGGAGCCTCCTCGGTGCCGGCGAACATGCTGCCCATCATCACGCTGTGCGCGCCGGCGGCGATGGCCTTGGAGATGTCGCCCGAATAGCGCACGCCGCCGTCGGCGACCAGCGGCACGCCGGTGCCTTCGAGCGCTGCGGCGACGTTGGCGATCGCGGTGACCTGCGGCACGCCGACGCCGGCGACGATGCGCGTGGTGCAGATCGACCCCGGGCCGATGCCGACCTTGACGCCGTCGGCGCCGGCCTCGGCCAGCGCGCGCGCGGCCTCGCCGGTGGCGATGTTGCCGCCGATCACGTCGACGTCGGGGAAGTTGTCCTTGACCCAGCGCACGCGATCGAGCACGCCCTGGCTGTGGCCGTGCGCGGTGTCGACGACGATGACGTCGACGCCGGCGCGAACCAGCAGTTCGACCCGCTCCTCGGTGCCTTCGCCCACGCCCACTGCGGCGCCCACGCGCAGCTTGCCCTGCGGGTCGCGCGCCGCGTTCGGGCGCTCGGTGGCTTTCAGGATGTCCTTCACCGTCATCAACCCGCGCAGCTCGAACGCGTCGTTGATCACGAGCACGCGCTCGAGGCGGTGGTGGTGCATCAGCGCCTTGGCTTCGTCGGGGGTGGCGCCCTCGCGCACCGTGATCAGGCGCTCGCGCGGCGTCATGATTTCGCGCACCGGCAGGTCGAGGCGGCTTTCGAAGCGCAGGTCGCGGTTGGTCACGATGCCGACGACCTTGCCCTGGTCGACCACCGGAAAGCCCGAAATACCGTGCTGGCGCGACAGCGCGAGCACGTCGCTGACCTTGACCCCGGGGGAGATCGTGATCGGGTCCTTCAGCACACCGGACTCGAAGCGCTTGACTCGCGCCACCTCGGTGGCCTGTGCCTTCGGCGACAGATTCTTGTGGATGATGCCGATGCCGCCTTCCTGCGCCATCGCGATCGCCAGTCGCGATTCGGTCACGGTGTCCATCGCTGCCGACACCAGCGGAATGTTCAGCCGGACCCGGCGCGTCAGCTGGGTTGCCAGGCTGGTGTCTTTGGGCAGGACTTGGGAATGGGCGGGAACGAGCAGGACGTCGTCGAAAGTCAACGCGTTACCGAGCAGGCGCATAAATCCTCCAGGCGCAAAACGCAATGATAGAGGACATCGCGGGTGCGCTCCATGCCCGCCGCGGCCGCGCAGCCTGGCGCGACGCGCGAGACTGGATAGAATGACAGTCCTGTCCTGGATTCCGATTGCAGGTGCCGTTCGCGCGGCGCCATTTCCACGGGAAGGCCCGAACGATGTCCGACACCAAGCTGACCGCGCGCCAGAGCGAAATCCTCAACCTGATCGCGCGCGCCATCGCGCGCAGCGGCTATCCGCCGACGCGCGCCGAAATCGCCGCCGAGCTCGGCTTCCGCTCGGCCAACGCGGCCGAAGACCACCTGCAGGCGCTGGCGCGCAAGGGCATGATCGAACTGCAGGCCGGCACCTCGCGCGGCATCCGGCTGACCGCGCAGGCGCGCGGCAGCGTGCGTGCCAACCCGGCGCGCGCGCTGCCCGGCATGGAGCAGCTGATGCTGCCGCTGATCGGCCGCGTTGCCGCCGGCCACCCGATCCTGGCCCAGGAGCACGTCGAAGCCACGCTCGGCGTCGAGCCCGAACTGTTCCGCGCGCGTCCCGACTACCTGCTGCGCGTGCGCGGCATGAGCATGCAGGGTGCGGGCATCGTCGACGGCGACCTGCTCGCGGTCAAGCAGGCGCGCGAAGCGCGCAACGGGCAGATCGTCGTCGCGCGCATCGACGACGAGGTCACCGTCAAGCGGCTGCAGCAGCGCGCCGGCAAGATCGAGCTGCTGCCCGAGAACCCGGAGTTCGCGCCGATCGTCGTCGGCCCGGAGCGCGAGTTCGCGATCGAGGGGCTGGCGGTCGGGCTGATCCGCACCGGGTTCTGAAGCGCAGGCTCTCGCGAGCTGCGCCGCGGCGGCGACGTTTCAGCGTCGTCAATCTTGCGCCGAGGACGCCGTGAACACGGCGGGCCGCGCGAACGAGCCCGGTCGTGCACTTTCCTCCCGGCTGCAACGACCGCATCGTGCTGCGCATGCCGGCGCTGAAGCACGCCCAGACCGGCGGCGGCGCGCTGCACGGCGAGCTGCACCTCGGCGTCGCGAGCGCCTGCGACGCCGCCGCCGGCCAGCGGCGCAGGCCGCGACGATTGAGGCCGCGGCCTGCGGGCGGGGGATTGCGCAGGCGCGGCGGCGATTCCCGAAATTGCGCGTGATCGCGCCGACGAGGCGCGCGTGAGCAGAGCCGGGCGCGCGAACGTACAGCGCCCCCTTGGATCTGACCGCGGGTCATTCACCAATGGAGCCAACCCCATGACTCTCAGACCCTACGCCATTGCGGCCCTCGCCATCCTCGGCTGTGCGCATTCAGCGCTTGCCGCCGACGGCGAAGTCGCCGTACGCGTCGACCTGAACCCCGCGCATGCGCTGTTCAACCGGCCGCGGGTCACCGTCTCGGTCTGCCTGCAGCAGCCTGAGGCCGACCGCAAGGGCTGCATCGAAGTGCCCGACGTGCTGGTCGACACCGGCTCGACCGGCCTGCTGCTGCGGCGCTCGGCGCTGACCGGGCTGGCCGGCTTGAAGCCGGCGGACGAATACGACCATGCCTTTCGCCACCGCTACGTCCACGCCCCGGCCTTCGGCGCGCTGACCCAGGCGTGGATCGGTCTGGGCACCGTCTACACCCCGGCACCCATCGGGATCGGGCTGTTCGGCGCCGACGACGAGCCTGCGGCGCCAGGCTCCAGCTCAGGCGGCGGCGAGGTCGAAGGCCTCGCCATCCTGCTCAAGCCGTTCAACGGCGTGCTCGGCATCGCGCCGCAGCCGAGCAGCTGCTCGGCTTGTCCGGACTGCGCCTGTCCGACCGCCGCCGAGGTAGCGCAGTATTTCCGGCGCATGCCCGCCGGCGGGGGCGACGCCTGGCAACCCTCACCCGCACCATCGGGCTACGAGCTGTCCAACCCGGTCGCCGCGTTGCCGGCGGACTTCAACGACGGCTTCGTGTTGCGCATCGAGCTGCCCGACAGCGCGGCGCTGCAGGCCGGTGTCGCCTCCGGCACCTTGCTGCTCGGCGTCGAGCGCTGGCGTGAGCAACTGTTCGGCGCGCAGGCGCCGCGCATCCCGCTGCACAACCCGTCCTGGTGGTTCGCGGCGAGCAGCAGCGAGCCCGGGCAGCCCCCGACGCTGCTGGTCCTGCCCGACAGCGGCAGCGCCACGGTCCTGGCCCCGGAGCGATACAAGGCGGCGCCCGCGGACGCGAATCCGGCGCCGTTGCGGCAACTGCCGCTGTTCTTCGGCATTCCCGGCGAAGCGCCTGGCGAGGCATACGGCCCGTTCAAGGTCGACATCGCCGATGCCGACTGCCCGGCGAGCGAAAGCCGCCCGCTGCACACGCTGGCGACGCGTTTCCACGCCGGAGAGCATTTGATGGCGCTGGGCATGCCGTTCTTCTACGGCCGCACGATAGCGTTCCGCTTGTCGGAGGAGCCGGGCGCGGTCAGTGGTCGCGAGCCCGACGCCGGCTACCTGATGATCGCGCCCGCGCCGGAGAGCGCCTGAACAGCGTGCGCGTCAGTCGCCGTGCAGCGCGTCGGCGCTGACGACGATGCCGTCGGCGTCGGCGTACAGCCAGTCGCCAGGGCGCACCCACACGCCCTGGATGCGCACCGGCACGTCGCGCTGGCCGGCGCCGAGCTTGCGCGGCGGCTGCGGCATCGCGGCCAGCGCGCGCACGCCGATCGCGGCAGCGCAGATCTCGCCGACGTCACGCACGCAGCCGTCGACGACGACCCCGGCCCAGCCGTTGCGCACCGCCAGCGCGGCCAGGTTGCCGCCGAGCAGCGCATGGCGCAGCGAGGCGCCACCGTCGACGACGAGCACGCGCGCCATGCCGGCGGTCTCCAGCGCGGCGCGTACCAGCGTGTTGTCCTCGAAGCACTGCACGGTCGCGACCTGGCCGTGGAAATGCTGCTGGCGCCCGAAGTGCTTGAACACCGGCGGCAGTACGCGCACGCGACCGTCGGCGATCGCGTCGGCGTGGCTGTCGCAGAAATCGCAGGTCGAATGCGTGGCGGGCATCGTCGAAAGTCTCCGGGTCGGCGGTCCACGGCGGACCATCGCGCTATTGAAGCGGCAAGCGCGACGCCGCACCCTGCGTCATGTCAAACCGACCGCATGGTCGGCGCGCATTATGCTTGGCCCTTTGCCCCCGATCGACCCGACCCGCTGTCCGATGTCCGTATTGCTGCACTGGCTGCACCCCTGGTACCCGTCGTGGCCGATGATCGCGTGCCTGCTCGGCGGCGCGCTGCTGTACCTGCGCGGCAGCCGGCGCCGCCGCGTGTCGTGGTCGCGCCAGTTGTGGTTCTGGCTCGGCTGGGGCTTGCTCTGGCAGGCGCTGCAGACGCAGTGGGACTACGTCGCCGAGCACCAGTTCTTCATCCACATGCTGCAGCAGATGGTGCTGCACGACCTCGCGCCGCTGCTGGTGATCGCGGCCTGGCCCGGGCCGACCTGGCGCGCCGGCCTGCCTGCGCGCTGGCGGCGGCGCTGGCTGCTGCCGCTGCGCCGACGCGCGCCGATCCGGATGCTGATCGCGTTCGTGCTGCATCCGCTGGTGGCCGCACTGCTGTTCGGCGGCCTCGTCGTGTTCTGGCTGATCCCGCCGGTTCATGTCGGCGTGATGCTCAACACCAACCTGTACCAGTTCATGAACTGGACCATGGTCGCCGACGGGCTGCTGTTCTGGTGGCTGGTGCTCGACCCGCGCCCCAGCGGCCCGGCCCACCTGAAGCCGGGCCTGCGCATTTTCCTGCCGCTGCTGGCGATGGTGCCGCAAATGGCCGTCGGCGCCTACCTGGCGCTGAGCCGCATCGACTGGTATCCGATCTATTCGCTGTGCGGCCGTGCGATTTCCGGCATCGATGCGCTCACCGACCAGCACCTGGGCGGGCTGATTCTGTGGATCCCGGGCTCGGCGGTCAATGTCTGGGCCGCGATCATCGCCCTGCGCAACTGGATACGCCTGTCCGAGCGCGGCCGCGGCGGCTGACCCCGCCGCCTGCGCTCAGGCCGCGGCGGCCTTCTTCAACAGCACGTAGAGTTCGTCCTTGACTCGCAGTTTTTCCTTCTTCAGCTTTTCGACCGTGGCGCCGTCACCGGTTTCGATGCCGTTTTCGATATTCGTGATGCGTTGATCCAACGTATTGTGCTGGTCGAACAAACGCGCGAAATGCAGGTCGGCGGTCTTCAGCTTGGAGATCAGTTCGCGGTATTCAGGAAACATCGGGCATTCCTCGCTGGGTGAAGTGGCACCGCGTCGCGCCGCGGCTCCGGCCTGCCAGTATAGGCGCGCCGTGATCGCGCACCGGGCACGCGCCGCTCACGTTACCATCGGCAACGCACCGGACATCGGTGTGCCGCCGCCGCCCGAACTTGCCTCGCCGTCTCGACCCCTGGATGCTCGCGCTGCTCGCCGCGCTGGGCGTGTTGCCGCTGACCCCGTTCGCGGTGCCCATCGTCGCCGCGCTGGCGCTGGCCGCGGCCAGCCTGCCGCTGCAGTTGCGGCTGGAGCGGCGGGTGCCGCCATGGCTGGCCGCGTCGCTGGTCACCGCGCTGTGGACCGTTGCCGCGCTGCTGCCGCTGCTGGCGATCTATGCGCTGCTGGCGCCGGCGCTGCCCGCGCTGCGCCAGGCCAGCGTCAACCCCGACGAATGGCTGAAGACCGCGCAGCAGCTGCCGCTGGTCGGCCCGCTGCTGGCCGCGCACCAGGACGCGGTGCGCGCGTGGATCGCCGCGAACCGGCCGCAGGCCCTGCTGGCCGCGCACGCCGGCGAGCTGCGCACGATCGGCGCGCACCTGCTGCGCCTGCTGCTGCACGCGGCGCTGGCGCTGGCCGTGCTGTGGGGCGTGCTGTCGTCGCACCGGGCGATCGCGCAGGCGCTGCAGCACAGCTTGCGCCGCGTCGTCTCGGTGCCGTTGGCGCAGCGCATCGAGCACCACGTGCTGCGCTCGACGCAGGCGGTGATCGTCGGCATGGCCGGGCTGGCGGCGTGGGACGGACTGCTGAGCCTGCCACTGTTCTTCGCCTCCGGCCTTGGCGGCGCGTTCGCCTGGAGCGTCGCGATGGCGCTGCTGTCGGTGCTGCCCGGCGGCACCGGCGTGGTCATGGTGCTGGCCGCCGCCCTGCTGGGCTCGCAGGGCCATGTCGGAGCCGCGTTGACCGTGCTCGGCGTCGGCCACGCGATCACCTTGTCGGGCGACGTGTTCGTGAAGCCGAAACTGACCGGCGCCGCCGGTCACGCACCGTTCCTGCTCGTGCTGCTGGCGATCTTCGGCGGCGTCGAAGCCTTCGGCATGCTCGGGCTGATTCTCGGCCCGGTGCTGGTGCTGACCGCGCACGCCTTGCTGTTCGACGAGTGAGCCGCGATCGACGCCGCGGCGCCGACCTCAGATCTTCCAGCGTTCGGCCAGGCGCGCCGGGCGCAGACTGTCGTACTCTTCGAACGGCTGGTGAATCCACGGGCTCGACGGCAGCATCTCGACGTAGTAGTCGGGCAGCACGGTTGAAATGCCTTTGACCCACAGCACCGCGCTGCGCATCTCGCTGATCTTCAGCCCGCCGCGCAGGCGGTCACCGACCGCCTTCAGCGTCTCGCCCGAGTCGGCCAGGTCGTCGACCAGCAGCACGCGCCCCTCGAGTTCACCGCGCGGCATCGTGATGTAGCTGGCGATGTCCAGGCGCCCCTGCAGGGTGCCGGCGTTCTCGCGGTAGGAACTCGTCGACATGATCGCCAGCGGGCGGTCGAACACGCGCGACAGGATGTCGCCCGGGCGAGTGCCGCCGCGCGCCAGACACAGGATGTGGTCGAACTCCCAGCCCGACTTATGGATCTTCAGGGCGAGCTTTTCGATCAGTGCGTGGTATTCGTCCCACGACACGTACAGGTGCTTGCCGTCTTCGCTGAGCATGGAATCTTCTCGGTGGGTTGGCTGGGAGGGCGCCGCTGGGTCAGCCCTCGAACGGGTGCTGCAGCACGATGGTGTGCTCGCGGTCCGGGCCGGTCGAGACCATCGCGATCGGCGTGCCGCTGAGTTCGGCGATGCGCTCGAGGTAGCTGCGCGCGGCCTGCGGCAGCTGCGCCCAGCGCGTCGCCCCGGCCGTCGTCTCGCTCCAGCCGGGAACCGTCTCGTAGCGCGGCTGGCAGCGCGCGATGTCGTCGGCGTCGAGCGGCAGCACGTCGATGTCGCGGCCGTCGAGGGTGTAGCCGACGCAGATGCGGATTTCGGGCAGCCCGTCGAGCACGTCGAGTTTGGTGATGCACTGTCCGCTGGTCGAGTTGATGATGTTCGCCCGCTTGAGCGCTGCGGTGTCGATCCAGCCGCAGCGGCGAGGCCGTCCGGTGACCGTGCCGCGCTCCTGGCCGACCGTATGCAGATGATGACCGACGGTGCCGGGCTGGTCGATCGGCAGCTCGGAGGGGAACGGTCCGCTACCCACCCGCGTCGTGTAGGCCTTCGTGATGCCCAGCACATAGTGCAGGTAGCCGGGTCCGACGCCCGAGCCGGCCGCGGCGTTGCCGGCCACGCAGTTGCTCGAGGTGACGAACGGGTAGGTGCCGTGGTCGACGTCGAGCAGCGTGCCTTGCGCGCCTTCGAACAGCAAGCGCTCGCCGCGTTCGTGGCCGAGGTGGATCAGGTGGCCGACGTCGGCCAGCAGCGGCACCACGCCGGCAGCCAGCTCGAGCAGTCGCTCGTAGGTCGGCGTGAACTCGATCGGCTGCGCGTGCAGATACTCGCGCAGCATGAAATTGTGCAGGTCCAGCGTTTCACGCAGCTTGTCGTGCAGGCGCTGCGGGTGCTTGAGGTCCTGCGCGCGCACCGCGCGGCGCGCGACCTTGTCCTCGTAGGCCGGGCCGATGCCCTTGCCGGTGGTGCCGATCTTGCCCTGGCCGCGGGTCTCGCGGCTGAGCTCGCGCGCGACGTCGAGCGCGACGTGCGAAGGCAGCACCAGCGGGCACGACTCGCTGATGCGCAGGCGGCTGCGCACTTCGATGCCGACGGCCTCCAGACGCGCGATCTCGGTCGCCAGGTGGCCCGGGTCGACGACCACGCCGTTGCCGATGTAGCAGGCGACGCCGGCGCGCATGATGCCCGACGGGATCAGCTGCAGCGCGGTCTTCTGACCGTTGATGACCAGGGTGTGGCCGGCGTTGTGGCCGCCCTGGAAGCGCACGACCCCGTGCGCCTGATCCGTCAACCAGTCGACCACCTTGCCCTTGCCTTCGTCGCCCCACTGGTTGCCGACGACGACCACATTGCGTCCTGTGCTCACGACACTGTTCCCTGATTGGTTTGTGAATGGTTCGTTGCGCCGATGCCGGGTTCAGGCGGCGGCCAGCGTACGCAATTGCCAGTCGCCGTCGACGCAGATCAACTCGTGCGCAAAGGCGAAGCGGCGGCTTTGCAGCTCGGCGCCCGCGGGCAGCTCGATGACGCGGTGGCCGGCGGCGCGCAAGCCCTGCACCGCCTGCGCATAGCCGGCCTGCGCCGACCAGCTCGCGCGCACCGCGGCCTGCGGCCCGGGCAGCCTGCGCTGGCGCGCCAGTTCGCGCAGGTCCAGCGAAAAACCGGTGGCCGCGCGCGGGCGGCCGAAACTGGCGCCGATCTCGTCGTAGCGGCCGCCGCGGGCCAGCGCGTCGGGCTCGCCCGGCGCGTAGAGGCTGAAGATCACGCCGCTGTGGTAGCGATACCCGCGCAGGTCGGCAAGGTCGATCTGCACGTCGACGCCGGCCTGCGCGTGCAGCTGCGCGAGCTGCTCGAGTTCACGCAGCGCGGCGTCAATCGGGGCGCGATCGGGCAGGATCCGCGCCGCCTCGCGCAGCACCGAGACGTCGCCGAACAGTTCGGGCAGCGCCAGCACCGCGTCGCGCTGGGCCGGGCCGACTCCGCCAAGCAGCTGTTGCAGCCGCGGCTGGTCCTTGCGCGCCAGCGCCTCGACCACCGCGTCGATGCGCTCGGGCGGCAGCAGCACGCCGGCGAGCACGCCGCGCACGATGCGCATGTCCGACAGCGCCAGCGTGATGCGCGCGACGCCGCCGAGCTGCAGCGCGCGCACCGCGAGTTGCTGCACTTCGATGTCGGCGTCGAGACCGGCGTGGCCGTACAGCTCGACGCCGAACTGCAGTGGCTCGCGCGTCGCATAGACGCTGGGCGCGCGGGTATGCACGACGCTGCCGGCGTAGCACAGGCGAACGATGCCGTCACGGTTGAGCAGGTGGGCGTCGATGCGCGCGGCCTGCGGCGTCATGTCGGCGCGCAGCCCCAGCGTGCGCCCGGAGAGCTGGTCGACCAGCTTGAAGGTGCGCAGCTCCAGGTCCTGCCCGGTTCCCGACAGCAGCGAGTCGACGTATTCGAGCAGCGGCGGAATCACCAGTTCGTAACCGTAGCCTTCGGCTGCGTCGAGCAGCGTGCGGCGCAGCGACTCGACGGCCGCCGCTTCGGACGGCAGCACGTCGGAGAATTGCTCGGGAAGCAGCCAGGCGGTCATGCGGTATGGAAAATTCGGGGCGACGAAACGCGGCGCCCCACATTCTAGGGGGCGCCGCGACCAGACGGGTCAATGCGAAACTGACGGCGTTTTCGCGTCGGGGTCGCGCATATAGCGCAGGAACGCGCTCGAGGGGTCGAGCACCAGCAAGTCGCTGCGCTGCTTGAAGGTCGCGCGGTACGCCGCCAGGCTGCGGTAGAACGCGGCAAAACCGGGGTCCTGACCGAACGAGGCGGCATCGATGGCCGCGGCTTTCGCATCGCCCTCGCCTTCGATGCGCTGGGCGTGGGCATAGGCTTGCGCCAGCAGCTCGCTGCGCTGCTTGTCGGCACGGCCACGGATCGCCTGCGCCTCGGCCTGGCCCTGCGCACGCAGCTGGTCGGCCGCGTCGCGGCGCTCGGCGCTCATGCGCGCATAGACCGCCTGGGTCTGATCCGCCGCCAGGTCGACGCGCGCCAGCTCGAAGCCGTCGAGCGCGATGCCGCGTCCGTGCACCGCGTCCGCGGTGCGCTTGAGCACCGCGTCGCGCAACGCACCTTCACCGGCACCGAGCAGCGTGGCCAGCGGATGCGCGGCCACCTGGGCGCTCAAGGCCGACTTCACGGTGTCGTGCAACTGCGATTCGGCCCGGCTCATGCTGCCGCCGAAGCTGCGCACGAACTGGGTCGGATCGGCGATGTGCCAGCGCAGCGACCAGCCGAGCACGAGCTCGCGCTGCGCTGCGGTCGTGTAGCGTTCGGCGTCGTCGCTGTGCAGGATCAGACCGCGCTTTTCCAGGCGCAGCACGTTTTCCAGCGGCGCCGGCCACTTGAAGTGCAGCCCGGGCTGCGCAAAAACCGCGCGCACCTTGCCGAGCGCGAACACCACGGCGACCTGGCCCTGCTCGACGACGAACAGGCTGGAGGCGGCGCCGGCGAGCGCCAGCGCGACGATGGCGGCGGCGACGATCGATCGATTCTTCATGGCGGCGGTCAACGGAATGCGCGCTCGCGCAGCGAGTCGCGCAAGCTGTCGGACGGGCGCGGCAGCGACGCGGCAGGCGCCGGCGCCGAGGCGGCCGAGGCGGCTGACGCCGGCGGCGCGGCCGGCTCCGCCGACGTGGCCGCAGGCTTCGGTGCCGGCAACTGGATCACGCTGCCGTGGGGCACGACGACCTTGGTCACACGGCCGAGAATGTCCTGCATGGTCTGCAGATACAGCGCCTCGCGGGTGACTTCGGGCGCTTTGCGATACTGCTTCAGCACGAGGTCGAAGCGCGCCGAGTCGCCTTGCGCCTGGGTCACGACGCGCTGCGCATAGACCTGCGCCCGCTCGACCATCTGTGCGGCCTGGACCTGTGCCCGCGGCACCACGTCGGCGGCATAGGCCTTGGCGTCGCGTTGCAGCGCCTCACGCTGCTGCTGAGCCTTCTGTTCATCGTCGAACGCCGCTTGCACCGCGTTGGGCACGCGCACGCCCTTGAGCGTGACGTCGACCAGCGCGACGCCGATGTGGGCCCGCTCAAGCGCCGCGCCGATGCGCTTGCGCAGCGCGTCGGCCAGGCGATCCTGCGGTGCGCTCAGCGCCTGCTTGAGCGTCATGCCGCCGAGCACGGCGCGTCGCGCGTCGGCCGCGGCATCGCGCACCAGTGCGGCCGGGTCGCGTTGCGCGTAGAGATACGCCACCGGGTCGGTGACGCGGTACTGCACGCCGAAGCGCAGGTTGACGATGGCCTGGTCGGCGGTCAGCGCGGCGTCGGCCGGCACGCCGGCGGCGGCCACGTCGGGCCCGCTGCCGACATCGATGCTGCGCAACTGGCCGAGGTCGACGATGCGCTCATCGTCGATCGGGTACGGCAGGCGCCAGTGCAGGCCCGGGTGGGCGATCGCCGTGGCCCGGCCGAAATGAGTCACGACCGCGCGCTCGCCGTCGCGCACGACGAAGAAGCCGCTGCCGATCCAAGCCAGCACCAGCGCGAGCGCGACCAGCGACAGCGCCACCGCGAAGCCCTGCGGCGAGGTCTGGAACCCGCCCGGGCCGCGCGGCGGACCGAAGCCGCGCCGGCGCTTGAACAGGCCGTTGAGGCGGCGGTTGAAGTCTCGCCACAGCTCGTCGAGGTCGGGCGGGCTGCCGCGCTTGTCGTTGCGCGGGTCGTGCGGCGACTGTGCCATGCGGCGCGGCTCGCGCCCATCGCGGGACGCGCCGGCCGCGCGGTCGGAATGCATCATGAGCCTGGTCGGAATCAAGCGTGGACAACGGTCTGGGCGGCGGCCTGGGCAGCCAGCGCAGCCAGGTGCGCGCGCAGCGCGTCGAGGCCGATTCCGGCCAGCGCACTGACATCGAAGCATTTGATGCTATCACGCTGCCCGGCACCCGCATGGGCGGCGTAGCGCGCGCTGTAGGGAATCGGCTCCGTGAGCTTGTCGATCTTGTTGTAAACGAGCACTTGCGGAATATCCTGCGCGCCAATTTCAGCGAGCACCGCATTGACCTGTTCGATCTGCTCGTCCCGCCGTGGATTCGACAGATCAACCACGTGCAGCAGCACGTCGGCGTCGAGCGCCTCGTCGAGCGTGGCCTTGAAGGCCTCGACCAGCGTGTGCGGCAACTCGCGGATGAAGCCGACGGTGTCGGAGACGACCGCATAAAGGCCGTCGCCGAGGAAGACGCGGCGCGCCGTCGTATCGAGCGTCGCGAACAACTGGTCGGCGACGTAGCCGCGGCTGTGCGTCAGCGCGTTGAACAGCGTGCTCTTGCCGGCGTTGGTGTAGCCGACGATCGACACGCGCAGCACGCCCCCCCTCGCGCGCGCACGGCGCTGGGTCGCACGCTGGCGTTCGAGCTTGCGCAGTCGCGTCTGCAACTGCTTGATCTTGTCCTCGAGCATGCGCCGGTCGAGCTCGATCTGCTTCTCGCCGGGGCCGCCGCGCAGGCCGATGCCGCCTTGCTGGCGCTCCAGGTGGGTCCAACCGCGCACCAGCCGCGTGACCGCGTAGCGCAGCCGTGCCAGTTCGACTTGCAGACGGCCTTCGCCGCTGCGCGCCCGGCGCGCGAAAATCTCCAGGATCAGCGCGGTGCGGTCCCAAACGGAAACGCCGAGCGCTCGCTCCAGGTTGCGCTGCTGCGCCGGCGACAGCGCGTTGTCGAACAAGACCCAACGCGCGGCGTGCTCCTGCACCAGGGCCTTGATCTCGTCGACCTTGCCGCTGCCCAGGTAAAGCGCCGGGTCGATGCGGCGTCGCGCGCTCCACACCGCGGCGCACGGCCGCAGCCCGGCCGACATCGCCAGCTCGCGCAACTCCTGCAGTTCGCGGTCGGCCTCGGCCTGGCCGAGATCGACGCCGACCAGCACCGCGCCGGGCGGCGCCTCGCCGATCAATTTCTGCTCGCCTTGCACCGTCCAGCCTCCGTCGGCGAGCGGGCCGGACGCTGTCCGGCCCGGGCCGGGCTCACGACGCCTCGGGTTCGCCGGCACCGGCGTGGAAGTTCACCGGGCGCGACGGCACGACGGTGGAAATGGCGTGCTTGTAAACCATCTGCGTCACGGTGTTGCGCAGCAGCACGACGTACTGGTCGAACGATTCGATGTGGCCCTGCAGCTTGATGCCGTTGACCAGATAGATCGAAACCTGCACATGCTCCTTGCGCAGCAGGTTCAGGAAGGGGTCTTGTAGCAACTGCCCTTTATTGCTCATCAAATACTCCAATCGGTATGGTTATGCGGGTTGCCCCGGCAGCATGGCACCATAGCATAAACGTGCATGAGTCGTGGCCGCGCGCGCGCGCGTCGATCCCTTGATGCGTCGGGCGTGATTCGCGCATTAGGTTGCCGCGTGGCGCGCTCAGTCGGCGTTCCTGTACGGGTTGTGCGACGAGCGGTACTCGATGCGCAGCGGCGTTCCCTCGAGCTTGAACTGGCGCGTGAAACGCGACACCAGGTAGCGCGTGTAGCTGTTGGGCACCCGGTCGAGCGCGTTGCCGTGGATCACCACCACCGGCGGGTTCTGTCCGCCCTGGTGCGCGTAGCGCAGCTTGGGGCGCACGGTGCCGGCGCGCGGCGGCTGCTGGAACGCGACAGCTTCGAGCAGCGCCCGCGTCAGCTTCGGCGTCGACAGCTTGGCGAACGCCGCGCGATGCGCGTCGACCACGGCGCGCAGCAGCACGCCGAGGCCGCGGCGGTTCAGCGCCGAGATCTCGAGCTGGCGCGCGAAGCCGAGGAACGGCAGCCGCTCGGCGACGCTGTGGCGGAACAGCTGCCGCCGGTAGTCGTCGGCCTTGTCCCATTTGTTCGCGGCGACCACCAGCGCGCGTCCCGACTCGACGGCGAAGCCGGCAATGTGCGCGTCCTGGTCGGAGACGCCCTCGCTGGCGTCGAGCAGCAGCACGACGACGTTGGCCGACTCGATGGCCTGCAGCGTCTTCAGCACCGAGAACTTCTCGATGGTCTCGAACACGCGACCGCGGCGGCGCAAGCCCGCGGTATCGATCAGCGTATAGCTCACGCCGTCGCGCTCGAACGGCACTTCGATCGCGTCGCGCGTCGTCCCCGGCTGATCGAACGCGATCACCCGCTCCTCGCCGACCAGCGCGTTGATCAGCGTCGACTTGCCGACGTTGGGACGCCCGGCCACGGCCAGCTTGATCGCGCGCGGCGCATCTTCGGCGGGCGTCTCGGCGTCGTCGACCACGGCCGCCGGCGCCAGTCGCGCCACGATGGCGTCGAGCAGCATGCCCACGCCGCTGCCGTGCGCGGCGCTGACCGCCAGCGGCTGGCCCAGCCCGAGTTCGTGGAACTCGGCCAGCGCGCTGGGCGGCAGGCCTTCGGCCTTGTTGACCGCCAGCAGCACGGCCTTGCCGGTCTTGCGCAGATAGGTAGCGATGTGCTGATCCTGCGGCGCCAGGCCGGTGCGTGCGTCGGTCATGAACACGACGACGTCGCTCTCGGCGATCGCCTGCCGCGTCTGCCGCGCCATCTCGGCGACGATGCCGGTGTCGACCACCGGCTCGAAACCGCCGGTGTCGACGACCAGCAGGTCGCGTTCGTTCCAGCGCGTGCGCCCGTAATGGCGATCGCGCGTCAGCCCCGGAATGTCGGCGACGATCGCGTCGCGCGAGCGGGTGACGCGGTTGAACAGCGTCGATTTGCCGACGTTGGGCCGGCCGACGAAAGCGATGACCGGGATCATCGCGGGCGGTAGGCGTAGACGCCGCCGCGAGCGGTCACCGCGATCATCGTGTTGCCGTCGGCCAGCAGCGGCGAGCGGATCGCGCTGCCGTCGGTGTCGAAGCGACCGACCAGGCTGCCGTCGTGCGCCGACAGCAGGCTCACGTAACCCTGGTAGTCGCCGACCGCAACCGTCGCGCCGACCAGCAGCGGCGCGCTCAGGCCACGGTACTTGAGCTGGTCGTTGTGCCACAGCGGCTTGCCGTCGGCCGTCGCGTAGGCTTGTACGACGCCATCGCCCTGCGTGGCCACCAGCGTGCGACCGTCCTGGGTCGGTGCGCTGGCGCCGTGTGCATTGGCGCTCCAGCGCAGCGCGCCGCCGTCGGCGTCGACGCAGGCTATCGTCGCGTCGAAGGTGCGCGCGCACACCGTGCCGTCGGCCAGCGTCGGCGCACCGGTGACCGGCACCATGCGCTCGACCTCGGTGCTGCCGCGCGGATGCGCCAGCGTCGTCTGCCAGCGCAGCACGCCGCTGGCCAGCGCGACCGCGTCGATGCGACCGAGCGCATCGCCGACGAGCAGCGTGTCGCCGTCGAGCGTCAAGCCGCCGGCGTGCTGCAGCAGCAAGGCCGGCGCGCGCAGCTCGAGGTTCCACAGCACCTTGCCGTCGGCGGCGTCGAACGCCCACAGCTTCTGGTCGGCGCCTTGCACGACGATGACGCCGCGCGCCACCAAGGGCGGCGTGATCACGCTGGTCGGCAGTTGATAGAGCCACAGCAGCTGGCCTTGCGGGCCGAGCGAGGCCAACTGGTTCCTGGCGTTGACGACCGCGCTGAAGCGGCCATCGCTGCCGACCCCGGCACTGATGCCCCCCGGAACACCTGAGCGCCACAGTTCCCGGCCGTTGGTCGCGTCGAAACGCGCCACACTGCCGTCGACGCCGGCGACGACGACGCCGCCTGCGGCCAGCACCGGGCTGAAGGTGGGCGGCAACGCCGAGCCGAGTTCAGCATGCCAGACCGGCGCGACCTGCAGGATCGGCGGCACCGCGCCCAGCGGTGTCGGATCGGGGCGTTTCGGCGCCGAGGAACAGCCGGCGAGCGCGAAACCCGCGATCAGCGCCAATGCAGCGGCCGCGTGCCGCGAACGATGGGAAACCTTCATGAGCGACCTCCGACCGCCTCGAGGCTGCGCTCGACCATGCCCCGGTAGCCGTCGCCGGGGCGCAACTGCTGCAGCGCCTGCGTGTACGCCTGGCGCGCGGCGTCGCGCTGGCCCTGCAGCGCCAGGATGTCGCCGCGACGCGCGCTGAACAAACCGTCGAATGCCGGGTCAGGGCTGGTCTTCACGCTGGCCAGCGCCGCGTCGTATTGCTTCGCATCGAGCTGCAGCGCCGACAGCGCAAGCTGCGCCGCGGCGCGATATGCGCTGTCCTTGGCGTGATCGGCGGTCCACTGCAACAGCGTGCGTGCCTGCGCGGCGTCTCCATGCACCGCGTTGGCCTTGGCCAGCTCGAGCGCGCCCATCGGCGTGTACACGCTGGATGCGAAGTCGTGCTGCAACTCGCCGTAGACCGCGCGCGCGCCGCTCAGGTCGCCGGCGCCGATGCGCTGGCCGATCTGCACGTACAGCGCCGAGGCCTTGACCGCCTCGCGTTGCTGCCACCACTGCCAACCCCGCATGCCGGCCACGCCGACCAGCGCGGCGGCGATCAGCAGCGTCAGCAACGTGCCCCAGCGCTCCCAGAAATCGCGCAATTGCGCCAACTGATCCTGTTCTTCGAGGTTGTAGCTCATGTCCCGACCCAAATTGAACGCGCCATTCTAGTGTTCAGGCGTCGAAGCCCAGCTCGCGCAGCAGCGCGCCGACCGGCTGCAACGCGATGCGGCGCTGCTGCGCCTCGCTGCCCTGCCCTTCACGCAAGGCCTTCAGCGTGACTTCGCCGGCGGTCCACTCGTCGGCGCCGAAGATCAGCGCATGGCGCGCTCCGCTGGCGTCGGCCTTTTTCATCTGCGACTTCATGCTGCCGCCACCGACGTGCTGCAACACGCTGCAGCCGGCCGCGCGCAGCTCCTCGGCCAACTCGAGCGCACGCGCCGCAGCCGGCTCGTGGGCCAGCACCAGGTAGACGTCGGGGCCGGCCGCGACGGGCAGCGCGCCGTCCTGCTCGAGCAGCTCGAGCACACGCTCGACGCCGAGGGCCCAGCCGCAGGCCGGCGCCGGCTTGCCGCCGATCTGCTCGATCAGCCCGTCGTAGCGCCCGCCGGCGCAGACCGTGCCCTGCGCGCCGAGCCGGTCGGTAACCCACTCGAACACGGTCAGGTTGTAGTAGTCGAGGCCGCGTACCAGACGCGGGTTGACGCGGAAGTCCTGGCCGGCCGCGCGCAGCAGCTGCTGCACGCCGTCGAAATGGGCCCGGGAGGCGTCGCCGAGCTCATCGAGCAGACGTGGCGCGCCTTCAAGCAGCGGCTGCAACGCCGGGTTCTTGCTGTCGAGGATGCGCAGCGGGTTGCTGTGCAGGCGCCGCCTGGAGTCGTCGTCCAGCGCATCGGCGTGTTGTTCGAAATAGGCGATCAGCTTGTCGCGATGGCGCGCGCGCTCGTCGGGCTGGCCCAGGCAGTTGAGCTCCAGGCGCACGTCGCGCAGCCCCAGCATGGTCCACAGCCGTCGCGCCATCAGGATCAGCTCGGCGTCGACGTCGGGGCCGGCGTAGCCCAGGGCCTCGGCGCCGACCTGGTGGAACTGGCGGTAGCGTCCGCGCTGCGGCCGCTCGTGGCGGAACATCGGCCCCGTGTACCACAGCCGCTTGCCACCGTCGTACAGCAGGTTGTGCTCGATCGCCGCACGCACCACCGCCGCGGTGTTCTCCGGTCGCAGCGTCAACGGCTCGCCGTTGAGCGCGTCGGTGAAGCTGTACATCTCCTTCTCGACGATGTCGGTGACTTCACCGATGCCCCGCACGAACAGCGCGGTCGGCTCGACGATGGGCGTGCGCACGTTGCGGTAGCCGTAGGCGCGCATCAGCGCGCGCACCGCGTCCTCGAAGCCTTCCCACGCTGCCGATTTCGGCGGCAGCACGTCGTTCATGCCCTTGACGGCACTGAGCTTTGTAGTCATCTGGTGTGCGATCAGCGGCTGGCGGGAGTGCCCCAGCGCTGCTCGATGTAGCGGTTGACGATATCGATGAACTGCGTGGCGATGTCGGCGCCGCGCAGCGTGTGACGCTTCTCGCCGTCGATGAACACCGGCGCCGCCGGCTGCTCGCCGGTGCCCGGCAGGCTGATGCCGACGTCGGCGTGGCGGCTTTCGCCGGGGCCGTTGACGATGCAGCCCATCACCGCGACGCGCAGGCTCTCGACGCCGGGGTAGCGCGCGCGCCACAAGGGCATCTGCGCGCGCAGATGCACGTCGATCTGCTGCGCCAGTTCCTGGAACACGCTGCTCGTCGTGCGCCCACAGCCCGGGCACGCGGTCACGCTGGGCACGAAGGTGCGCAAACCCAGCGCCTGCAGGATTTCCAGCGCGACGACGACTTCCTGCGTGCGCGCCTCGCCCGGCGCCGGCGTCAGCGAGACGCGGATCGTGTCGCCGATGCCTTCCTGCAGCAGCACGGCGAGCGCACTGGTCGACGCGACGATGCCGCGCGTACCCATGCCGGCCTCGGTCAGCCCCAGGTGCAGCGGGTGCTCGCAGCGCCGTGACAGTTCGCGGTAGACCGCGATCAGGTCGCGCACGGCCGAGACCTTGCACGACAGCAGCACCTGTTGCGGCGGCAGCCCGAGCTCGACCGCACGCGCCGCCGAGTCCAGCGCCGAGCGGATCAGCGCCTCGTACATGACCTGCTGCGCGTCGCGCGGCGCCTGCGCCGCGGCGTTGGCGTCCATCAGCGCCGCCAGCAGATCGGGATCGAGGCTGCCCCAGTTCACGCCGATGCGCACCGGCTTGTTCCAGCGCGCGGCGACTTCGATCATCTGCGCGAACTGGCGGTCCTTCTTGTCGCCACGGCCGACGTTGCCGGGATTGATGCGGTACTTGGACAGCGCCTCGGCGCAGCCCGGATACTGCGTCAGCAGCAGGTGGCCGTTGTAGTGGAAATCGCCGATCAGCGGAACGTCGATGCCCATGCGATCGAGCTGTTCGCGAATTGCCGGAACCGCCGCGGCGGCCTCGGGCGTGTTCACGGTGATGCGCACCAGCTCGGAGCCGGCCTGTGCCAGCTGCTTGACCTGGATCGCCGTGGCGATGGCGTCGGCGCTGTCGGTGTTGGTCATCGACTGCACACGCACCGGTGCGTCGCCGCCGATGCGAACGTCGCGCGCGCCCCAGCGCACGCTGGCCTGCAGGGTCGGGCGCCGCCGCGGTACGGCGTCGGGAATCGGGGTCGGATCGATCACGGCAAGTTCAAATGAACGACGTTGCGCGGCGCCGACGCCATCGGCACCGGGCGCTCGCGGAAGAAGACTCGCGTGTGCGCGGCGTTGCCCACCGTCACACGCAGCGGCAATTGCGCCGGGCCGAGCAGCAAGGAGCGCGGGGCGCTGGCGGCGACGATGCCCTGGAATACCGTGTGGCCCTGCGCATCGCGCACTTCGACCCAGCTCGGTGCATCGGTCTGCAAGCGCAGCGGTGCCGAGCCCGCAGCGCTGGGCAATCCCATCGGCGCCGGCACCGTCGCGCTCGCGGCACCGGGCGGCAGTCGCGCCGGCCGGGGCGCTGAAGCAAGCTTCGGCGCGATCGCCGGCGCGGCCGGCGATACGGCACGCAGCGCGGGTACCCGCAGCGGCCCGCGCGCCTGTGTCGGCGCCTCACGCCGCGCCACGTGGTGCGGAATCAGCACGATCGCCGCGGCCGCGACAAGCAGCAGCAGCGCGGCGATCAGCCACCGTCGCCGCGGTCTCGACGCCGCCGCTCTGGGCAGCATCGTCACCGCCGTGGGCAGCTCGCCGGTCAGCGGCGGCAGCAGGCCGACGATGGCGTCGGCGTCGGCGTGCAACGCCTTCGCCGCCGCGCGCAGCAGCGCGCGGGCATACGACGCGTTGTGCAACGGCGCCCAGTCGCCCGCTTCCAGCGCGTCGATCTTGTCGCGGGCGACCTTGAGCTGCGTGGCCAGCTCGACGCTGCTGCGCCCGGTGGCCTCGCGCGCGGCGCGCAACGCCTCCCCGGCGCGCTGCCGCGCGTCGTTCGACGTCGAGTCGTGGAGCAGCGCCGACGATTGCTGCGGCGTCGGTTCGCTCACGGCACCAGCCCGGAATCGTCGAAATGCCCCTGCTGCACAGCGATCGCCTCCCGACTGTTCGGGAAACGCTGCGTCAACGTCGCGCTCCACTGGGCCTGATCCTGCGTGTCGCCGGCGCTGCGCGCGATCAGCACGCCCAGCCACAGCGATTGCGCGTTGGCGGTGGCGGCGACGTTGACGCGGCGGATGTAGAACAAGGCGTCCTTCGCCTTGTGCTGACGGTACAGGGCCAGCGCCAGATTGGTCGCCAGCGCCGGATTGGCCGGGTCGATCGCAAAGCCGCGGCGCAAGGTCGCTTCAGCGCCAGCGACCTTGCCGGCGCGCAGTTGGCATACCCCCAACGCCAGCTCGGTGCGCTCGACGCTGCGGTAGCCCGGCGCTTTCAGCGCGCGCTCGAACATCGTGAACGAATCGGCGTAGCGCGCCCGGCTGCACAGGAACCAGCCGTAGTTGTGCAGCGTATCGCCGTTGTCGGGCGCCAGGTCGAGCGCCTTGCGGAAGCTGGCCTCGGCCTGGTCGGACTGGCCCAGGCTCATCTGGATCAGACCCTTGACGTTGTACGCCGCGACGTAGCCTGGCGCCATGTCCAGCGCCTTGTCCACTTCGCCCAGCGCGACTTCGGGTTGACCTCGCTGGTAATACCCTTCGGCCAGCTCGAGGCGAATGCGCGCATTCTTTGCATCCGGACCGCTGGGTTCAGGGCCGGTGCCGCCTTGCGGGGTCGCACAAGCGGCCAGCAACAACAGCAACACCGCCGCGGCGGCACCATAAATCCTGCGCATCGCGCTCGACTGCCTCATCGCATTCCTCCGGGTTGGGCCGTGTGCGGCCGGATCGGAATCGTCGCGCCGGCGCGGCGCGTCAAACGGTCCTGCACGTCGCCGGCGAGCTGGCCGCAGGCGGCGTCGATGTCGTCGCCGCGCGTCTTGCGCACGGTGGTGACGAATCCGGCGTCGACCAGCACCGCGGCGAACTCGGCCACCCGCGCGGCCGGCGAGCGCCGCAGCGCCGAGCCGGGAAACGGGTTGAACGGAATCAGGTTGAATTTGCACGGAAAACGCCCGCGCAGCAGCGCGACCAGTTCCGCGGCGTGTTCGCGGGCGTCGTTGACGCCGTCGAGCATGCAGTATTCGAAGGTGATGAAATCCCGCGGTGCATGGCGCAGGTAGCGCTCGCACGCGGCGAGCAGTTCGTCCAGCGGATGCTTGCGGTTGAGCGGCACCAGCTGATCGCGCAACGCGTCGTTGGGGGCGTGCAGCGACACCGCCAGCGCCACCGGGCAGTCGAGCGCGAGCCGGTCCATCATGCGCACCATGCCCGAGGTCGATACCGTGACACGACGCCGCGAAAGGCCGTAGGCGTCGTCGTCGAGCATCAAGCGCAGTGCCGGAACCAGCGCCGAGTAATTCTGCAGCGGCTCGCCCATGCCCATCATCACGACGTTCGAGATCGCCCGCTCGCCGGCGGCAAGCCCAAGCTCGGCGCGCATCGTGAACTCCGCCTGCCACAGCTGCGCGACGATCTCGGCGGTCGACAGGTTGCGGCTGAAGCCCTGCGCACCGGTCGAGCAGAATGCGCAACCGATGGCGCAGCCGGCCTGCGACGACACGCACAAGGTGTTGCGCGAGGCTTCCGGAATGAACACGCTCTCGACGGCGTTGCCGCCGCCGACGTCGAACAGCCATTTGACCGTGCCGTCGTGCGAGCGCCGGCAGGTCTGCACCGGCAGCGTCGCCACCTCGGCGTCGCGCTGCAGCCAGGCGCGCAGCGGTTTGGCCAGATCGCTCATCGCGGCGAAGTCGCGCTCGCCGCGCTGATGCACCCAGTGCATCAGCTGGCGCGCGCGGAACGGCTTCTCGCCGCGCGCGGCGAACCAGTCGAGCAGACCGCTGCGATCGAACTCGAGCAGGTTGGTCGTCATCGCCGCCGCCTCTTGTGCCTCAACGCGAGAAGATCCAGTTGGACGGAAAGAAGAAGGCAATCTCGATCGCCGCATTCTCGGCGCTGTCCGAACCGTGCACCGCGTTGGCGTCGATGCTGTCGGCGAAGTCGGCGCGGATCGTCCCCGGCGCTGCCTTCTTCGGGTCGGTCGCGCCCATCAGCTCGCGGTTCTTCGCGATCGCGTTGTCGCCCTCGAGCACTTGCACCAGAACCGGGCCGGAAACCATGAAATCGACCAGATCCTTGAAGAAAGGGCGCTCCTTGTGCACCGCGTAGAAGCCTTCGGCTTCAGCTCGCGACAGATGCATCATGCGTGCCGCCGCGACCTTGAGGCCGGCGCTTTCGAAGCGATCGATGATCTTGCCGATGCAATTCTTCGCAACGGCATCGGGCTTGATGATCGACAGGGTACGTTCCATAGAAATTATCTCCAGAAATCAACAGATTAAACGTCAACGATAAAAATAGTAATCAAGTTTCGCCGGCACCATCACCGTCACGCCGCGGACTTCGCGCTCAGCGCGGGAAATTGCGCCGCTTGTTGGGCGGCTTCGGCGACGCGCCCAAGGCCGAATGCGTCGGATCGGGTTGACCACCGCCGGCCTTGCCGCGCCCGCGGCGGCTGCGTCCGCCGCGGCCACCAACACCACCGCCGCCGCCGCCGCCACCGCCACCGCCACCGCCACCGCTGCGCGCACCGCGCCCGAACAGCGCGTCGACTGCGCTCATCGCGTAGCTGTTCGGCCCCGGTTCGCGCTCGGGCAGCTCGCGCTCGTCGTCGTTGCGGCGCAGCTGCGCCATGCGCGCTTCGCGGCTGGCGCGGCCGAACAAGGCGTCGACCGCGCTCATCGCATAGCTGTTCGGTCCCGGCTCGCGCTCGCCGCGCTCACCGCGGTCGCTTCGATCAGCGCGATCTCCGCGATCTCCGCGATCTCCGCGATCGCCACGCCCACCACGATCACCGGCCTTGCGCGGCGCCTTCGCCGGCTGTGCCGGGCCGGCCTTGCGCCTGGCGCCCTGGCCGATGCCTGCCGCCGCGAGCATCGCCTTGACGTCGTCACGCTCGATTTCGGCAAAGTCGCCGCGGCGCAACCCGGCCGGCAGCGCGATCGGGCCGTAGCGCACTCGAAGCAGTCGGCTGACCGTCAGTCCCACGGCCTCGAACAGGCGCCGCACCTCGCGGTTGCGGCCCTCGGCGATCGTCACCCGATACCAGCGGTTGGCGCCCTCGCCGCCGGCGGCGTCCAGGCTCAGGAATCGCGCCGGACCGTCGGCCAGCTCGACGCCGGCCAGCAGCGATGCGCGCGTGGCGTCGTCGACTTCACCGAGCACGCGCACCGCGTATTCGCGCTCGACGCCCTGGCTCGGGTGCATCAGCTTGTTGGCCAATTCGCCCGAGGTCGTGAACAGCAACAGGCCTTCGGTGTTGATGTCGAGCCTGCCGACCGCGGTCCACTTCGACCCTTGCACGCGTGGCAGATTGCGGAACACCGTCGGGCGGCCTTCGGGGTCCTTGAACGTGACGACCTCGCCAACCGGCTTGTGGTAGATCAGCACGCGCGCCGGCGGCGGCGCGATGCGCACTTTCAACGGCTTGCCGTTGACGCGGATCTGGTCGCCGGGCTGGATGCGCTGGCCCAGGTGAGCGGGCTCGCCGTTGACCGAGACCCGGCCGTCGGCGATCAACTCCTCCATTTCGCGACGCGAACCGATGCCGCCTTGCGCCAGCACCTTGTGCAGCTTGGGCGATTCGGGCGATGCGGCGAGCACGCGGCGCGTCCCCGGCGCCGCGGCGTCGGCCAGCTCGACGGCGCGGTCGAAGTCGCCCGAGGCGATTTCCTCGACGCGCACTGCGGCGACCTCGGCTCGCCGCACAACGTCGCCGTCGCCGTCGCCGCCGCCGACCTCGCCGACCTCGCCGACCTCGCCGTTCGGCGCCTCGGGCGCGGCGGCCTGCGCATCGTGCGCGCCCGCCTTGCCGCGCCCGCGCCGGCTGCGCCGCCGTGCGCCTTCGCGACGCGGCGCGCCGTCGGCGGCCTCGGGCGATGCCGGCGGCGCCGACGTGCCCGGCTCGACGGGCTGGGATTGCGCGTCGTCGTCTCGTTCGATGTCTTGGTCGCTCATGGGTGATTCGGTCGGGTGATTCGGTGGAGTCGATCGATCGATCGATCGGTGTGGGCAAGGAATGGGGCCGGCAGCCGGGTCAATCGGCCGAAGGCGCCGGCGCTTCAGCGGCGCCGGCTTCCGGCGCGGGATCAGGTTCAGGGTCAGGATCGGATGGCACCGGCGGCAGCGCGTCGATCGGCAACGCGATCTGCTGCGCGTCGGCGGCGGACGCCTGCTGCAGCGCCGGCAGCTCGGCAATCGACGCCAGTCCGAGGTCGTCGAGGAACTGGCGCGTGGTCGCGTAGAGCTGCGGCCGCCCGGGCCCTTCGCGGTGGCCGATGACCTCGATCCAGTTGCGATCTTCGAGCTGACGCAGGATCTGCGCGTTGACCGCGACGCCACGGATGTCCTCGATGTCGCCGCGCGTGACCGGTTGCCGGTGCGCGATGATCGCCAGCGTCTCGAGCACCGCGCGCGAGTAGCGCGGCGGCTTTTCCGGGTACAGCCGCTGCAGGTAGGGATGCATGTCCTCGCGGCTTTGCAGCCGCCAGCCTCCGGCCACCGCGCGCAGCTCGATGCCGCGCTCGGCGCAGTCGGTGCGCACCTGCTCGAGCAGCGCGCGCACGGTATCGGCGCCGACCTGCCCATCGAACAGGTTGCGCAAGGCGGAAACGCTCAGCGGCTGGTTGGCACACATCAGCGCGGTCTCGACGACCCGCTTGGCCAGAGCAATATTCATGCGTGACAGGAACGATGCGCGTTGCACGGACCGCCGGCTCGGAGCCTGGCGGGAGCGGATGCGATCGAGATGGCGATCGATGCGGGCCGCTCGACGGCGCGACGTGGCACGAATTCTACCCGATCGCGCGAGCGCCACCCGCGTGGTAGGCATCGGCGTGCAGATCGCCGCCCGCGACGCCGCGCGCGCGCAGCGCCGCGCAGACCGCGTCGACCATGGCCGGCGAGCCGGCCAGGTAGACCTTGGCGCCGTCGAAGCGCGCGACATCGGTCAGCAGCGCGTCGCCCACTCTGCCGCTGCGCTGGCCCGGCGCGGCGCCGTCCTCGACCACGACGTGCGCGCTGAAGTTGGCGAATTCGGCGGCCAGCGCGTCGAGCTCGGCCACGCCGTACACCTCGTCGGCCTGGCGGAAACCGGCGTACAGCGTGACAGGCTCGAGTTTGCCGTTGTGCAGCGCGGTGCGGACGATGGCCAGCATAGGCCCCAGCCCGGTGCCGGCGGCCACCGCGTACAGCGGTCCGGCGTGGCGCGGCCGGAAGTGACTGCTGCCCAGCGGGCCGGTGACGTAGACCGTGCTGCCGACCGCGATCAAGTCGCCGAGCAGCCCGCTGAACGCGCCGTGCGGATTGCGCCGGATGTGGAACTCGAGGCGGTCGTCGTACTCCGCGTCCACCGGCGTGCCGGCGAGCGAGAAGTCGCGCTCGATCCAGCCGCCGTCGGCCCCGCGCACGCTCAAGGTCGCATACTGGCCGGCCGAGAACACGAACGGCTCGCCGTCGCGGTCGACGAAGTCGATGTGCAGGCGCAGCGCGTAGACCTCGGGGGCGAGCGGCTCGAGCGCGACGACGTGGGTGACCAGGCGGCGCTCGGGATGCACGATGTAGTCGTCGCTGTCGATCAGTTGCAGCTCGACGTCGCCGCGCACTCGCGCGCAGCACGCCAGCACCAAGCCCTGTGCACGTTGCGCCGGCGGCAGCGCGCTTTCGGCGTGCGGGCCCAGCTCGACGCCGCCGGCGACGACGGCGCACTTGCAGCTGCCGCACTCGCCGCGCTTGCACGAATAGCCGATCGGCACCTGGTGGCGGCGCAGCACCTTGAGCAGGTTCTCGCCGTCGTGTGCGGCCAGTTGCAGCCCGTGGGAAGGAATCGAGATCGTCGGCATCGGTCGAGGCGCGTCCGGAGGTAACCCGGTATTGTGTCAAATTTGCACGGCATCCGCCGTCGCGCCGATTTGGCCGACAATGAAGCGATGCATCCGAGCCCGATCCTGCATTGCAACCGCTGCGGCGCAGCCGTCGTCCGACGCGTTCCCGACGGCGACAGCCACCCGCGCGCGGTGTGTCCGTCGTGCGCGCACATCCAGTACGAGAACCCGCGCAACATCGTCGGCACCTTGCCGGTGTGGGACGGTCGCGTGCTGCTGTGCCGCCGGGCGATCGAGCCGCGCTACGGCCTGTGGACGCTGCCGGCCGGGTTCATGGAGCTTGGCGAGACCACCGCTGAAGGCGCGCTGCGCGAAACGCGCGAGGAAGCCGGTGTCGACGTCGAGCTCGACGGTCTGTTCTGCGTGGCCAACGTGCGCCCGGTCAGCCAGGTCTACCTGCTGTATCGCGCGCGCATCGTGCAGCCGGCCTGGCAGCCGGGCATCGAGACGCTCGAGGCGGCGTTGTTCGCACCCGACGAAGTGCCGTGGGAGCAAATCGCCTTCCGCACCGTGCACGAGGCGCTCAAGCGCTATTTCGCACAAGCCGCGCAGGGCAAGGACTTCACGCTGCAGACCTTCGACGTCGACTGAGCGGCTTGCGGCGTCAGCCGATGCAGAAACCCGAGTGACCCGACAGCGCGCCGCTGGCCAGGCGCCAGAAACCGAGCCCGGCGAACCCCAGCATCAGCGCGGCGGCGCCGAGCCGCGTCGCACGCGCGGTCGCGCGTTGGCTGACGCGCCGCAACACGTGTCCGGCCAGCAGCATGTGCGGCAGCGTGCCGACGCCGAACGCGGCCATCGCCAGCGCGCCTTGCAGCGCGTTGCCGCCGAGCAACGCCAGCGACAGCGCCGAATAGACCAGCCCGCACGGCAGCAGCCCCCACAGCAGGCCGGCGCCGATGCGCCGCGGCACGCTGTGCAGCGGCAGCAGCCGATCGAGCAGCGCGCCGCCCAGCGCGGTCAAGCGCCGGCGCAGCGCGTCGGCGGCGGGCAGACGAAACCGACGCGCGCCGTCCGCGCGTCCCAGCGCGTGGCGCAACAGCCACACGCCGCTGCCGGCCAGCACCAGGTTGCCGGCGCCGTACAGCGCCAACTGCAGCGGTCGCGCCTGCACCGCCCACAGCCCCGAGCCAACCGCGCCGGCGACCGCGCCGAGCAGCGCGTAGCCGGCCACGCGCGAGAGCTGCAGCTGCAGGGCGCGGCGCAGCAGCTGGCGTGCCGGCACCAGCGGCTGCACCTGCATCGCGCGCTCGCTGGCCACGACCAAGCCGGAACACATCGCTGCGCAATGCAATCCGCCGCTCAACCCCATGACCAACAAGGTTATGACGAGTGGCGTATTCATATCGCTGCATCCATCAATTCGTGTTAAAAACCCGTTCAAAACCCACCGAGCCGCCGCACAGATGAAAGCCATCCCCGCCGCAACGATTCATCGGATGGACCGTCCGCACCCCTGCGACGTGTGCTTCCAGAGTCGATTCTGCCTGCCGATCGCGTTGCCCCCCGACGAGCTCGACCGCATGCGCGACATCATGCAGAGCACGATACGCATCACCAAGGGCGAACGCCTGTTCGAGACCGGGCAACCGATGGACAAGGTGTTCTCGGTGCACGCCGGCTCGTTCAAATCGGTGGTCAGCAGCCCCGACGGCCGCCAGCAGATCGTCGGTTTCCACGTTCCCGGTGAAATGATGGGGCTCGAGGGCTTCTCGACCCGGGTCTACATGACCGACGTCGTCGCGCTCGAGGACAGCGAGGCGTGCGAAATCGATGTTCGCGTGCTCGAAGGCACCGCGCGCGAGCTGCCGACGCTGCAACACCAGATCCACTGCCTGATCGGCAACCGGCTGGCGCGCGCGCAGCAGGACCAGTTCGTGCTCGGCAGCATGCAGGCCGACGAGCGCCTCGCGCGCTTCCTGCTCGACCTGTCCGAGCGCTACAAGGCGCGCGGGCTGTCGCCCGACGAGTTCGTGCTGCGCATGAGCCGGGAGGAAATCGGCAGCTACCTCGGGCTGAAACTGGAGACGGTCAGCCGGTTGATGTCGCGCTTCCACCAGGCGGGTCTGGTGCACGTCGCGCAGCGCCAGGTGCGCATCACCAACCGCGACGGTCTCAGCGAACTGCTGGTCGCCAACGAGCGCTGAGCGCCGCTCAGAAATCCGCATCGTCGTCGGCGCTGTGGCCGAACATCCACAGATTGAGCACGCTGGCGGCCCAGCACAGCAACCACAGCGCGACGAACGTGATCGTGTAGGTGCCGCTGCGGCTCAGCGCCAGCGGAACACCGAACAGCACCAGATCCTGCGGATCGATGGAGCCGAACAGCAGCGCGGCTGCGGGCAGCGCGACCAGAAACGACGGCCACAGCGCGCGCCAGTAGTTGCGTGGGGCGGTGGGCATCGGTGAGGCACTCGCGGCGGCGTGTCAGACCCCGGGCACCACCGGTGCCGCAGCGCCGGGTTCCCACACGCCGGACAGGCGCCACTGCGCGCTGTAGACCGCCACCGTATAGCGCACCGGTGCGGTCGCGCCGCGGCCGACGTAGCGCCCTGGCGCGACCCGGCGCATCAACACCGTGCGGTCGCCGGACGGCAGATACGGGTGGCGCAGGTGCAAGGTGATCGAGGCTTCCGGCGGCGGCGGATCGAGCTGCAGCGTGATCGTGTCGCCGACGCGACTGATCTGGCCTTCCAGCCCCATCTGCTGCGCGCGCAGCTCCTTGTCGATCTGGAAGCCGGCTTTCAGACCTTTGCTGTACGCATGATCGGTGACCACCGGATCGGCGTTCTGCACCGCGACCCAGACCGTAATCGCGCTGATCACGACCATGCTCCCTGGCAGGGCGATCAGGAACCAGAGCCAGGGTTCGCGGTACCAGGGGCGCGGGGCCATCGTGCGGTTCGTCATCGCCGTCTCTCCTGCAGTGCGCGCCGGGTTCACGGCACGATGAACGTCGTCGTCGTGTCGACGACGATCGGCTGCACACCGTCGGTGCGGGCTTCGATCCTGATCTTGTAGATGCCCGACTTGGTGTCGTCGGGCGCCTCGACTTCGAGCGAGCGCAGCAGATTGGTCGAAGCGGCCAGCGCGACCGGCTCGGTCGGGCGCTCGATGCGCAGGCCCGGCAGTCCGCTGGCGCTGAAGCTGATGCGGCGCGGCGTATCCGACGCATTCATCAGCTGCACCTGGTAGACGTTCTCCAGAAAGCCTTCGCCGACTTCGCGCGCGAGCACGCGGCGATCGCGCATCACGTTGACCTTGAGCGGCTTGCGCATCGCCAGCCCGCCGACGAAGATGCCGACCATGACCAGCAGGATCAGGCTGTAGATGATCACGCGCGGACGAACCAGGTGACCCCACTGCTGCGACTTGGTCCAGCCGTTCTCCATCGCGTTCTCGCTGGAGTAGCGGATCAATCCGCGCGGCGTTCCCATCTTGTCCATCACCTGGTCGCAGGCGTCGGCGCAGGCGCCGCAGCCGATGCACATGTATTGCAGGCCGTCGCGGATGTCGATGCCGGTCGGGCACACCTGCACGCAGATCGAGCAGTCGATGCAGTCGCCCTTGCCCTGGCTGCGCGGGTCGACCCCTCGCTTGTGCTTGCCGCGCGGCTCGCCACGCGTTTCGTCGTAGCTGACGATCAGCGTGTCGCGGTCGAACATCACCGACTGGAATCGCGCGTACGGGCACATGTACTTGCACACCTGTTCGCGCATGAACCCGGCGTTGCCGTAGGTCGCGAAACCGTAGAACAGGATCCAGAACGTTTCCCAGCCGCTGAGGCTCAAGGTGACGACCGCGCCGGCGAGATCGTGGATCGCGGTGAAGTAGCCGACGAAGGTGAAGCCGGTCCACAACGCCACTGCGATCCAGATCGCCTGCTTGAGCGACTTGCGCGCGAACTTGCGCGCGTTCATCGGCTGGTTGTCGAGGCGGATGCGGGCGAGGCGATCGCCTTCGACCTTGCTCTCGATCCACATGAAGATCTCGGAATAGACCGTCTGCGGACAGGCGTAGCCGCAGAACAGCCTCCCGGCGATCGCGGTGAACAGGAACAGCCCGTAGGCCGAGATGATCAGCAGCAGCGCGAGGAAGATCACGTCCTGCGGCCACAGGATCAGGCCGAAGAAATAGAACTTGCGCGTCGTCAGGTCGAGCAGCACGGCCTGGCGGCCGTCCCAGCGCAGCCACGGCAGGCCGTAGAAGATGATCTGGGTGAACCAGACCATGGCCCAGCGCATCTTGGCGAAATAGCCGTCGACCGAGCGCGCGTAGATCTTCTTGCGCGCTTCGTAGAGGATCTCCTCGGTCGCCTGGAAATCGTTGCTGCTTGGGCCTTCAGGGGTGCTCATCGAACCACTCGCGTCAAGGATGCTGCATCAGAAAAAACGGGTCCGGGCCGCGCTCGCACGCGACCCGGACCATCGGGCGTCGGCTCAGTCGCCGGCGCCGACCTTCTCACCGTGGGCCAGGCCGAAGATGTACGCGGCCAGCACGTGGATCTTTTCCGCTTCCAGGTGCTTGGCCTGCGCCGGCATGTGCCCGCTGTGGCCGTGCTCGATGGTGTGCTCGATCGCCTCGAGCGACGAACCGAACAGCCAATGCCGGGTCTTCGACGCCAGGTCGGGCGCGCCCAGCATCTGGTTGCCGGTGCCGCCGACGCTGTGGCAGGCCGCGCAGGCCTGGGCGAACAGCGGCGCGCCCTTGGCGGCCAGCGCCGCGTCGTGGCCCAGGCCCGACAGGCTGCGCACGTAGTTGGCCACCGCCGGCACGTTGGCCTGGCCGATGGCCGCGGCCATCGGCGGCATCATGCCGTCGCGACCGTTGGTGATGGTCTGCTCGAGCAGCGCGCCCGAGTCGCCGTACAGCCAGTTCTTCGGATCCTGGCTGGTCAGGTTCGGGAAGCCGCGCGAGCCGCCGGCGTCGGAGCCGTGGCACTGCGCGCAGTAGGTCAGGAACAGGCGCTGGCCGGTGGCCATCGCCGCCGGATCCTTGGCCAGCTGGTCGACCGGCATCGCGTTGTACTTGGCGTAGATCGGCGCGATGCGGGCCTCGTAGGCGCTCGACTCATGCTGGTACATGCGCGCGCTGGTGAAGCCCAGCGTGCCGGGGAAGAAGGCCAGCCCCGGATACAGCACCAGGTAGCCGACCGCGAACACCAGCGTCAGGATGAACAGCCCCATCCACCAGCGCGGCAGCGGATTGTTGAACTCCTGCAGGTCGCCGTCCCAGACGTGACCGGTGGTCGCGATGACGTGCCCGTTCCTGTCGCGGAACACGGTCTGCCTGGCCGTCGCGCGCAGGAACAGGAACAGACCGATCAGCGACACGATCGTGACGCCCCCGATCCAGTATGCCCATCCCGGGGAGGTAAATTTATCCATGGTTCAAATCCTCGTTTTGTCGTCGCCGTCCGCGCGCGGCGCGGGCGGCGTCTGCGAGTCCAGGAACGGAATCATCCCGTCCTCTTCATGTTTCTTCTTGTAGCGCGGGGCGTAGGCCAGCCAGGCGATGCCGGCGAAAGCGATCATCGACACCACCGTGACGGCCGACCCGATTACCGCAATGTTCATGGCGTCAACTCACTGATGAACATTCTTGAGGTCGCGACCGAGGCTTTGCAGATACGCGATCAGCGCATCCTCCTTGGTCTTGCCCTGCAGCTCGTCCGGCGCCGCGGCGATCTGTGCGTCGGTGTACGGCACGCCGAGCACGCGCAGCGCGCGCATCTTCTGCTCGATCATGCCGCGGTCGGCGGGCTCATGCTGCAGCCATGGGTAGGCCGGCATCGTGCTTTCGGGAACGACGTTGCGCGGATCGCGCAAGTGGATGCGCATCCACTCGTCGGAATACTTGCCGCCGACCCGGGCCAGGTCAGGACCGTTGCGCTTGCTGCCCCACTGGAACGGGTGGTCGTAGACGAACTCGCCGGCCACCGAGTAGTGGCCGTAGCGTTCGACCTCGGCGCGCAGCGGACGGATCATCTGCGAGTGGCAGGTGTAGCAGCCCTCGGACACATAGACGTCGCGGCCTTCGAGCTCCAGCGCGGTCAGCGGGTGCACGCCGGGCAGCGGCGTGATGTCGGCCTTCTCGAAGAACAGCGGCACGATCTCGACCAGGCCGGCGATGCTGACGAGCACCGCGACCAGGACGATCAACAGGCCGACGTTGCGCTCGATCGACTCGTGACTGAATTTCGTTGCTGCCATGATGGCATTTCTCCTTGGTCGTCGATGCGTTCAGGCGTGGGCCGCGGCCAGCTCGGGGATCGGCGCGTCGACGGCCTTGCCCTGGCGAATCGTGCGATAGCTGTTGTAGACCATCAGGCACATGCCGAAGATGTAGATCACGCCTCCGAGCAGACGGATCACGTACAGCGGCTTGACCGCGACGATCGACTCGATGAAGCTGTAGGTCAGCGTGCCGTCCGGCTGCATCGCGCGCCACATCAGGCCTTCGGTGACGCCGGCCACCCACATCGCGGCGATGTACAGCACGACGCCGATGGTGGCGGTCCAGAAGTGCCACTCGATCAGGCGCTTGCTCCACATCTGCGTCTGGCCCCACAGGCGCGGGATCAGGTAGTACAGGCTGCCCATCGTGATCATGCCGACCCAGCCCATCGCGCCCGAATGCACGTGGCCGATGATCCAGTCGGTGTAGTGGCCCAGCGCCGAGACGGTCTTGATCGACAGCATCGGGCCTTCAAAGGTCGACATGCCATAGAACGACAGCGCGGTGATGAGGAACTTCAGGATCGGGTCGTCACGCAGCTTGTGCCACGCGCCCGACAGCGTCATGATGCCGTTGATCATGCCGCCCCAGCTCGGCGCCAGCAGGATCAGCGAGAACACCATGCCCAGCGACTGTGCCCAGTCGGGCAGCGCGGTATACAGCAGGTGGTGAGGGCCGGCCCACATGTAGACGAAGGTCAGCGCCCAGAAGTGGACGATCGACAGGCGGTACGAATAGATCGGACGCTCGGCCTGCTTGGGGATGAAGTAGTACATCATGCCGAGGAAGGACACGGTCAGGAAGAAGCCGACCGCGTTGTGGCCGTACCACCACTGGATCATCGCGTCCTGCACGCCGGCGTAGGCCGAGTAGCTCTTGAACGAGTCCCAGGCGATCGGCAGCTTGGCGTTGTTGACCACGTACAGCAGCGCGATGGTCAGGATGTAGGCGCCGAAGAACCAGTTCGAGACGTAGATGTGGCGCGTCTTGCGCTTCATGACGGTGCCGAAGAACACGATGGCGTAGGCGACCCAGACCAGCACGATCAGGATGCTGATCGGCCATTCCTGCTCGGCGTACTCCTTGCCGCTGGTGTAGCCCAGCGGATAGGTCACCGCGCACAGCACGATCACCGCGGTCCAGCCCCAGAACGTGAAGTCGGCCAGCTTGGGCGCGAACAGCTTGGTCTGGCAGGTGCGCTGCACGATGTAGTACGAGGTCGCAAACAGCGCCGAGCCGCCGAAACCGAAGATGACGCCGTTGGTGTGCACCGGGCGCAGGCGGCCCCAGCTCAACCACGGTATCCCGTAGGTCATGTCGGGCCAGATCAGCTGCGCGGCGATGATGATGCCGACAAGCATCGCGACGACCGCCCACACCAGCGTCATCACGGTGAACTTTCGCACCACCCCGTAGTTGTATGTTTCGTTTGTCAATGCTTGCGCACTCATGTCATCTCCAGTCGAACCGGTCGAAGCTCCCTAAGCGAAAACCGCGCGCGCGATGCACGCGCAGCCATCGGCCGCCAAGTTAGCTGAGGGGCACACCCTCACGATTGACTTGCGTCAAGTAGCATTTAGAAGCCATACCCAAGGCATGGTTTCAGGGGGTTTTTTGCGCGTCGT
Organism: Pseudomonadota bacterium; assembly: GCA_021804595.1. Classification (GTDB taxonomy): domain Bacteria; phylum Pseudomonadota; class Gammaproteobacteria; order Burkholderiales; family Burkholderiaceae_C; genus Thiomonas_A. Next base: position 10,796 of record JAJZHH010000003.1, on the reverse strand, counting down.
CAGCGTTCTCTGCCCCCGGCTTGTCGACAATGGGCGATGCTTCGGCGGTGTGCGGCGTATCGTCGTCCATCAGGATCGCGTGCGCCGGACCTTCCATGTCGTCGAACTGGCCGCTGCGCGCGGCCCACCACAGCAGCAGCACGATCAGGCCGACCACGGCGACGCTGATCGGGATCAGCACGATCAATGCGGAGTCCATGACCCGTCCTTCGTTCGCAGCCAGACCAGTCTGGCCGAATTGAGCACGACCAGCAGCGACGACGCGCTCATGCCGGCGGCGGCCCACAGCGGCGTGATGCGGCCGGCCACCGCCAGCGGCACGAACACCGCGTTGTACAGCACCGCCCAGGCCAGGTTCTGCCGCATCACACGCTGCGCGCGGCGCGCCATCTCGACCAGCAGCGGCAGCACGCGCATGTCGTCGAACGCGAGCACGACGTCGGCGCCGGCGCGCGCGATCGGCGCCGCGTTGGCAAAACTCACCGACACGTCGGCCGCGCCCAGCGTCGGCGCGTCGTTGACGCCGTCGCCGACCATCGCCACGCGCAGGCCCTGCGCCTGCAGCGCGCGCACGCGCGCCAGCTTGTCCTGCGGCAGCATCGCCCCGGAGGCCTGGGCGATGCCGACGCGATCGGCCCACGCCCGGGCCCGCTCGGGCTGATCCCCGCTGAGCAGCTCGAGGCGCGCACCGCCGGCGGCCAGCGCCGCGACCGCTTCGGCCGCCCCCGGACGCAAGGTCTCGGCGATTTCGATGCGCGCCAGCACGGCGTCGTCGTCGAGCGACGACAGCTCCAGGGTCGTCGCCTGCGCATCGACCGCGCGCGGCGCCTGCCGCGGCCGGCCGATGCGCAGCAACCGGCCATCGACGCGACCGACCACGCCTTCGCCGGGCAGCACGCGTACGTCGGCGGCCCCCGGCAAGGACAAGCCGCGTGCGGCGGCCTGCGCCAGCAGCGCCAGCGCCAGCGGATGGCGCACGCCCTGCTCCAGCGCGCACGCGCGCGCCAGCGCGTCGTCGGCGCTCAAGCCTTCGCGGCACCAGACCACGCGGACCTGCTCGGCCTGGCCGCAGGTCAACGTGCCGGTCTTGTCGAACACCCAGGCCTGCACCGACGCGACCGCGTCGAGCGCGTGGCCGCGCGCGATGAGCACGCCGGCGCGCGACAGCCTTGCCGTCGCCGCGGCCAGCGTGGCCGGCACCGCCAGCGACAGCGCGCACGGGCAGCTCACGACCAGCACCGCGATCATCGCCGGCGCGATACGCGCCGGGTCGAGCCACCACCACAGCAGCGCGGTGGCGGCGGCGATCGCCAGCAGCACCAGCGTGAACCAGTGTGCGGCAACGTCGGCCAGCCGCGCCGCGCGCGGCTTGTGCAGCAGCGCGCCGTTCATCAGCTCGACCATCTGCGCGATGCGCGTGCCCTGGCCGGCGCGCTCGGCGCGCACGACCAGCGGCGAGTCGACGTTCATGCTGCCGGCCAGCACCGCGTCGCCGGGCTCCTTGGCCACCGCGTCGGCCTCGCCGGTCAGCAGTGCCTCCAGCGTGTGACTGCTGCCGTCGAGCACGATGCCGTCGACCGGCACCAGGCTGGCGCTGGGCACCTGCACGACGTCGCCGGCGCGCAGCCGCGTGATCGCGACGCTTTGCCACTGGCCGTCGGGCTCGCGTCGGCGCACCGCCGCCGGCAGCTGCTCGATCAGTTCGTCGGCCGCGTGGGTGCTGCGCTGGCGCAGACTGGCCTCGATCAGCCGCGCCGACAGCAGCAGCGCGAGAAACATCGTGACCGAATCGAAGTACACCGGCCCGCTGCCGCGCACGACGCTGACGCAGCTGACCGCGAACGCGCCCCACAGCCCGAGCACGACCGGCACGTCCATGCCCAGGCGACGCATGCGCAGGTCGCGCCAGCAGCCTTGAATGAAGGTCCAGCCCGAGAACAGCAGCGCCGGCAGCGTGATCGACATGCTGGCCCAGCGGAAGATCCCGGTCTCGGCTGCGTTCATCGACCCGGCCGAGAAGTAGCTCGGCATTGCCAACATCATCACCTGCATCATCGCCAGCCAGGCGACGAGCGTGCGCAGCACCGCGTAGCGCTGCGCCCGCCGCTGCTGCACTTCGCTGGCGTGGCGCACGTTCGGCGACGGCTTGTAGCCGATGCGCGCCATCGCCTCGAGCAACTCGCCCAGGTGCACGCGCGTGTCGTCCCATTCGAGCAGCACGCGTCGCGTCGCGTAATTGACCGCGGCGGTGCGTACGCCGGGAATGCGGCCGAGGTGGTGCTCGATCAGCCAGACGCAGGCGCCGCAGTGTATGCCCTCGACCGCGACCAGCGTGCGCCAGACGCCGGCGCCGAGGTCGGTGGCGAACGCGGCGAGGAAGTCGTGGTCGGCCAGCGCGCCCCACTGCTCGCGCAGGCGCGCGATGTCGGCCTCGGGCAGCGCGGGCAGTCCGGCGGCGTCGCGGCGGTCGTAATAGGCGCACAGACCGCCTTCGGTGATGACCTGCGCCGCGGCCGCGCAGCCACCGCAGCAGAACAGCTGGGCCTGGCCGGCGACCTCGGCGCGCACCGGCGGCTGCGGCAGCGGCGCGCCGCAATGGTGACAGACGTCGACGTCGGGCGCGGCCGCCTCGGAGGCGAGCGCGAAGGATGCGGCCTGGGTCATCGCGCCATCCTAGGGGCGCGGGTCAGCAGCCTTGTTGCGTTGTATCAAGGAAATTCGATACTGCCCGCCGTTGATCCGGGTCAGTTGCGGCGCAGCCGCGCGAACGCCGCGGCCATCGCCGACGGCGGCGCCGCGTCGCGCCGTGCCCCGCCGCGCGCCTGTCCACCCCGATCACCGCCCCGATCACCGCCCCGTTCTCCGCCCCGTTCTCCGCCACGCTCGCCGCCACGCTCGCCGCCGCGTTCGGCGCGGGCGCCGCCGGGCTGCGCGTCGCGGCGCATGCTCAGGCCGATGCGCTGGCGCGCGACGTCGACCTCGAGCACCGTGACGGTGACGATGTCGCCGACCTTGACCACTTCGGCGGCGTCCTTCACGAAACGGTCGGCGAGCTGCGACACGTGCACCAGCCCGTCGCAATGCACGCCGAGGTCGACGAAGGCGCCGAACGCCGCGACGTTGGTCACGGTGCCTTCCAGGCGCATGCCCGGGCGCAGGTCGCCGATGCCCTGCACCTCGTCGTCGAGCCGCGCGACGCGGAACGCCGGGCGCGGGTCGCGTCCCGGCTTCTCCAGTTCGGCGAGCACGTCGCGCACCGTGAACAGACCGACGCCGTCACCGACGAAGGCCTCGGCGCGCATCGACTTCAGCGCCGCGGCATTGCCGATCATCGTGTCGATCGGCTGCCCGGCCGCGGCGAGGATGCGCTCGACCAGCGGGTAGCTCTCCGGGTGCACCGCCGAGCGGTCGAGCGGATTGTCGCCGCCGTTGATGCGCAGGAAGCCTGCCGCCTGCTCGAAGGTCTTCGGCCCCAGCCCCGGCACGTCGAGCAGCGCGCGGCGGTTGCGGAACGCGCCGGCGGCGTCGCGCCGGCGCACGATCTCGCCGGCGATGCGCGTGTTCAGTCCCGCCACGCGCGCCAGCAGCGCACCCGACGCGGTGTTGACGTCGACGCCGACGCGGTTCACGCAGTCCTCGACCACCGCGTCGAGGCGGCGCGCCAGCAGCGTCTGGTCGACGTCGTGCTGGTACTGGCCGACGCCGATGCTCTTCGGGTCGATCTTGACCAGTTCGGCCAAGGGGTCCTGCACGCGGCGCGCGATCGAGACCGCACCGCGCAGGCTGACGTCGAGCCCGGGCAGCTCGGCGCTGGCCAGCGCGCTGGCCGAATACACCGAGGCGCCCGCCTCGCTGACGATGACCTGCACCATGCCCAGCGCGCTTTCGCGCTGCAGCAGCTCGGCGGCCAGCTTCGCCGTCTCGCGGCTCGCGGTGCCGTTGCCGATCGCGACGATGCCGACGTGGTGACGCCGGCACAGTTCGGCGAGCCGGTGCAGGCTGCCGTCCCAGTCACGCCGCGGCTCGTGCGGATAGACCGTTGCGGTGTCGAGCACCTTGCCGGTGGCGTCGGTGACCGCGACCTTGACGCCGGTGCGGATGCCGGGGTCGAGCCCCATCACGGTCTTGGCGCCGGCCGGTGCCGCCAGCAGCAGGTCGCGCAGATTGCCGCCGAACACCGCAATCGCCTGTGCCTCGGCCTGTTCGCGCAGACGCGCGAACAGCTCGCGCTCGAGCGACAGCGACAACTTGACGCGCCACGCCCACTGCACGCAGCGCTGCAGCCAGTCGTCGGCGGCGCGACCCTGGTGGCGCCAGCCGACGTGCGCGGCGATGCGCTGCTGCGCCGCGTTGAGCACCGCGCCGGGCGCGTCGGCCGGCAATTGCAGCGTCACGTCGAGCAGTTCCTGCGTGCGGCCGCGGAACACCGCCAGCGCGCGATGCGACGGCACGCGCGCGATCGGCTCGGCGTAATCGAAATAGTCGCGGAAGTTGGTCGCGGCGTCGGCGCGGCCCTCGCGCACGAGCGCGCGCAGCTCGCCGCAGCCCCACAGCCATTCGCGCAGCGGCCCGACCAGCGCAGCGTCTTCGGACCAGCGCTCGACCAGGATGTCGCGCGCGCCGTCCAGGCAGGCCTGCGCGGTCGAGAAATCGGCGCCGTCGGCGGTCTTCTCGGCCAGCACGTAGCCGGCGGCGAGCTCCAGCGGCGATTGCGCCGGATCGTTCCACAGCGCGTCGGCCAGCGCCTCCAGCCCCGCGTTGCGGGCCTTCTGCGCGCGCGTCGTCACGCGCGGCTTGTACGGCAGGTACAAGTCCTCGAGCTCCTGCTTCTGCGTCGCCGCGGCGATCGCCGCGGCCAGTTCGGCGTTGAGCTTGCCCTGCTGCTCGATCGACTTCAGGATCGCCGCGCGGCGCTGCTCGAGCTCGCGCAGATAGCCCAGGCGCTGCTCGAGCACGCGCAAGTGGTCGTCGCTCATGCCGCCGGTGGCTTCCTTGCGATAGCGCGCGATGAACGGCACCGTCGCGCCGCCGTCGAGCAGTTCGATCGCGGCGGCGACCTGCGCGGCGCGCAAGGCCAGCTCGGCGGCCAGTTGTTGGAGGATCTTGTCGTCTGCGGTCGGTGAGGCGCTCATCCGTCGATCTCAGCTGCAAAAAGCCGGTCAGTTTAATGTGCCGGCCGGCGCCGGCTGCAAGCCTTCGACGACGGCGTCGAGCGCGTCGACGCAACGCGCGTCGAGCGCGCTGCCGACCATGCGTCGCATCAGCTGCAGCGTCTGCGGCAGCGGCACCGCGCCGCGGTAGGGACGCTCGGCCGAGATCGCGTCGAACACGTCGGCGGTGGTGATGATGCGCGTCTCCAGCGCGATCGCGTCGCCGCGCAGGCCGCGCGGATAGCCGCCGCCGTCGAGCCGTTCGTGGTGCGCGCCGGCGACCAGGGCCAGCTCGGCGAACGGCGCCAGCGCGCCGAGGATGCGCTCGGTGTAGACCGGATGCATGCGCACCGCTTCCCACTCCTCGGCGCTCAGCGCCGCCGGCTTGTCGAGCACCGCATTGCTGACGCCGAGCTTGCCCAGATCGTGAAGCAGCGCGCCGCGGCGCAGCCAGCGCCGACGCGACGCATCGAGGCCGAGCCGCTCGGCAAGCAGGTCGGCGTACAGCGCGACGCGGCTGCTGTGCCCCGCGGTATACGGACTCTTGGCGTCGATGATGCTGCCGAACGCGGCGGCGATTTCGTCGAGGTAGTCGTCGTCCAGCACCACGCTGCCGCGCTCGGGCTCGAGCCCGCGCACGCGCTCGGCCAGGCCGTCGGCGCGCAGCGCGTCCCAGAAGCCGTCGCGCGCGGCGGCACGCAAGAACGCGTCGACCAGCGCCGGATCGAACCAGCGCCCGCGCCGCAACCTGAGCTCGGCCAGCGCCGCGTCGGGTCCGCCAGCGGTATGGAACACGTCGGCGACCTGCGCCAGCAAGGCCACACGAGCGGCCAGGGGGATCGCGTCGCCGGCCAGCCCCTCGGGGCGACCACTGCCGTCCCAGTGCTCATCGAGTCCGTGCACACCGAGCGCGACCGCCTCGTCGAAACGCAGCCGGCGCGCGATTTCCGCGCCGCGCTGGCAGCGCGTGCGAATCAGTTCGGTGGCGATCTCGCCGCCGTGCTGGAAGATCTCCAGCGTGGCGCGGAAGCGCTCGGCCAGCGGCGCCTGCAGCCCGGTGTGGTCCAGCACGAAACGCACGACCTGCGGCAGCGAATCACCGACGCGCTTGAAGTCGCGCTTGAAACTGAGGTCGTCGGTCAGGTACAGCTCGCAGATGCGCGCGGCATTCGAGCTGCAGCCGAGGTCCTTGAGCAGCAGCGTGTAGTAGAGCTCGCGCCGCGGCGCCGCGGCGACGCCGAGTTCGTCGGCCAGCGCCATGCCCAGCATCGCGCAGCGCAGGCAGTGACCGGGCGGCTGCCCTTCGGTGATGTCCAGCGCCTGGCTCAGCGCGCCGATCAGTTCCGCCAGTTCAAGCTGCACGCGCGTCTCCCGGCCGGCGCAGGAGCGGCCGGCGACGCGTTCAATGATCCCACAAGCGCCGCGGCGGCGTGCGAGGCTACAGCGCGTTGATCGGCAGCTTCAGGTAGCTGACGCCATTGCTTTCCGCCGGCGGCATTTCGCCGGCGCGGACGTTGACCTGCACCGCCGGCAGCATCAATGCCGGCATGCTCAGCGTGGCGTCGCGCTGCCGGCGGAAGGCGACGAATGCGTCCTCGTCGATGCCTTCGTGGATCTGCACATTGCGCTGGCGCTGCTCGGCCACCGTGCAGCTCCAGCGCACCTCGCGGCCGCCGGGCATGTAGTCGTGACACAGGTACAGCCGGGTCTCGGCCGGCAGCGCGAAAATCCTCTGCACCGACTGATACAGCTGGTGCGCGTCGCCGCCGGGGAAGTCGCAGCGCGCGGTGCCGTAATCGGGCATGAACAGGGTGTCGCCGACGAAGGCGCAGTCGCCGACGCGGTAGACCACGCACGCCGGCGTATGGCCCGGGGTATGCATGACCTGCGCCTGCAGCGTGCCGATGGTGAAGCGCTCGCCGTCGGCGAACAACTGGTCGAACGGGCTGCCGTCGAGCGGGATCGACGCATCGTTGAACAGCCCGCGGAACACCTGCTGCACGTCGCGGATGTGCTCGCCGATCGCGATGCGGCCGCCGCAGCGCGCCTTCAGGTAAGGCGCCGCCGACAGGTGGTCGGCGTGCGCATGCGTCTCCAGCAGCCAGTCCAGCGTCAGCCCGCGCTGCTCGATGAATTCGGCGACGCCGTCGGCGAAGGTCGTGCGCGTGCGCCCGGAGGCTGCATCAAAATCGAGCACGCTGTCGACCACCGCGCAATGGCCACTGTCCGCATCGACGATGCAGTGGCACGCGGTGAAGCTGGCCTGATGGAACCAGGTCTGCACCTGGGGCTTGCCGGACGCTTCGTTCGAAGTACTCATGCGGGTATCTCCCAGGATCGCAGTAATCAAGTGATTCTGATACTGTACTGGGCATATATGAGAAGGCGCATTGACCGCCGTCAAGACGGCCGCGAGCGCGATGTGCAAGGAGCTTACATGTTCGACGTCGACTGGCAGCATTTCACCCCATGGACCGCGTTGGCCGGCGGCGCGCTGATCGGTCTTTCGGCCGGCGCGCTGGGCCTGCTCGGCGGCAAGATCGCCGGCATCAGCGGCATCCTCGGCGCCACCCTCGACGAACTGCGCCGAGGCGTGCGGCCCACAGCGTGGCGCGCCGCCTTCCTCGGCGGCATCGTGCTGGCGTCGCTGGCGTGGGCCGCGTTCGCACCGGTGCCCGGCGCGCACCACGGCAGCCACGGTGCGCTGATCGCGGTCGCCGGCGTGCTGGTCGGCTTCGGCACCCGGCTCGGCTCCGGTTGTGCCAGCGGCCACGGCGTGTGCGGGCTGTCGCGGCTGTCGCTGCGCTCGGCGGTCGCGGTGGCGACCTTCATGGCCACCGCGATGGCCACCGCGACGCTGCTGCGCCTGCATTGATGCCCCGAGTTTTCGCCCCGTCCCGAAGGAGTACCCAGACAATGAATGTCCTCGCGTTGCTGTGCGGTGCCGGCTTCGGCTTCGGCGTGCTGCTGTCGGGCATGACCGACGCGCACAAGGTGCTCGCCTTCCTCGATCCGGCCGGGCCGTGGGACCCCAGCCTGCTGCTGGTGATGGCCGCCGCGGTCGCCACCGCGGCGCCGCTGCTGCAGCTGGCCTCGCGCCGCCGCCACGCGCTGCTCGGCGACGCGATCGCGTTCCCGCCGCGCCGCGGCATCACCCGCCGGCTGATCGTCGGCAGCGCGGTGTTCGGCGTCGGCTGGGGCCTCGACGGCCTGTGCCCGGGGCCGTCGCTGGCCATGCTCGGCGCGGCGACCTGGCAGGAAAGCCTGTTCTTCGTCGCGATGCTCGGCGGCATGGTCGCGTTCGACGCGTGGCAGCGCCGCGGCCAGCGGCTGGTCGCCGCAGCGCGCTGAGCGGCGCCGCCGGTTCAGGCGCGCGGCAGCAGTTGCTCGCGCAGCCGGTTCTTCAACATCTTGCCGGTGGCGCCCAGCGGAATCGCGTCGACGAACAGTACGTCGTCGGGCACCCACCATTTCGCGACCTTGCCGTCGTAGAACGCGAGCAGTTCGGCGGCCTCGAGCGTCGCGCCGGGCTTGCGCACGACGACCAGCAGCGGCCGCTCGTCCCACTTCGGGTGCGGCACGGCGACGCACGCGGCCATCGCCACCGCCGGGTGCGCCATCGCGATGTTCTCGATCTCGATCGAGCTGATCCATTCGCCGCCGGACTTGATCACGTCCTTGCTGCGGTCGGTGATGCGCACGTAACCGTCGGGATCGATGGTGACGACGTCGCCGGTCGGGAACCAGCCGTCGCGCAGCGGGCTGGGCTTGCCCGACTGGTAGTAGTCGGCCATGATCCACGGCCCGCGCACCAGCAGTTCGCCCATCGCGCGGCCGTCCCACGGCAGGTCGCGGCCGTCGGCGTCGACCACGCGCACGTCGATGCCGAACAGCGGCCTGCCCTGCGTGGTCTGCACCGCCATGCGCTGGGCTGCGGGCAGCGCCAGATGCTTGTGCTTCAAGGTGCAGACGGTTCCCAGCGGGCTCATTTCGGTCATGCCCCAGGCATGGCGGACCTCGACACCCCAGCGATCCTGGAACGCGGCGATCATCGACTCCGGCGCCGCGGCGCCGCCGATGATCACGCTGCGCAAAGCTTGCGGCTTGCGCGCCTCGTGCTGCATCTGATTGAGCAGCCCCAGCCAGATCGTCGGCACGCCAGCGGCGAACGTGACGCCCTCGGCGTCCATCAGCGCGAACAGCGACGCGCCGTCGAGCGCCGGGCCCGGCAGCACCAGCTTGGCGCCGACCATCGCCGTGGTGTAGGGAATGCCCCAGGCGTTGACGTGGAACATCGGCACCACCGGCAGCACCGCGTCGCGCGCGCCGATGTTCATCACGTCGGGCAGCGCCGCGCCCCAGGCGTGCAGCAGCGTCGAACGGTGGCTGTACAGCACAGCTTTCGGGTCGCCGGTGGTACCGCTCGTGTAGCACATCGACGACGCCAGGTTCTCGTCGAAACCCGGCCACACGTAAAGGTCGTCCTGCGCCGCGAGCAGCGTCTCGTAGGCCAGCATGCCGGGAATCGCACGCAGGTCCTCGGGCACCGCGTCGGCCAGCACGATCCACGCGCGCACGCCAGGACAGCGCGGCGCGACCGCCTGCACGATCGGCGCGAAGGTGGCGTCAAATGCCAGCACCTTGTCGTCGGCATGGTTGATCATCCAGGCGATCTGGTCGACGTGCAGCCGCGGGTTCAGCATGTGCAGCACGCGCGCACTGCCCGACACGCCGTAGTACAGCTCGACATGGCGGTAGCCGTTCCAGGCCAGCGTGCCGACGCGCTCGCCGGCGGCGACTTCGAGCGCGTCGAGCACCCGCGCGACGCGGCGCGCGCGGCGCTCGACGGTCGACCAGTCGCTGCGGTGCACGTCGCCTTCGACGCGCCGCGAGACGATCTCGGTGTCGCCGTGATAACGCGCGGCGTATTCGATCAGGCCGGAAATGAGCAAGCCGTGCTGCTGCATCAAACCGAACATCGGGTGGTCTCCTCGAAATGGACGCGTGCGCCCGGCGCCGCGCTCTGCGCGCCACTGTACACGCGGCGCGCGCGATCGCCGAGGCCTTGTGCTGCTCGCGGCCTTGACATCGGGCAAGAAGCGGCAGCCCCGCAGCTCCTTACAATGATGGCTTTTTCGCATCCAGACGACGGGCTGAACGATGACTTTTGTCGTGACCGAGAATTGCATCCGCTGCAAATACACCGATTGCGTCGACGTTTGTCCGGTCGATTGCTTCAGGGAAGGCCCCAACTTCCTCGTCATCGACCCGGACGAATGCATCGATTGCGCGGTCTGCGTGCCGGAATGCCCGGCCAACGCGATCTTCGCCGAAGAGGACGTTCCGTCCGACCAGCAGTCGTACACCGCCCTCAACGCCGAGCTCGCGCGGCAATGGCCGAGCATCACCAAGCGCCGGGCCGCGCTGGCCGACGCCGAGGAATGGAACGGCAAGACCGGCAAGCTGCCGCTGCTGCAACGCTGAAGAACCGAGCCTTCGATGCCGATGGACATGCACACCGACCCCGCGATTCCCGCCACCGCCGCCGCGCACGACGGACCGATCGAAACCGACGCGCTGATCGTCGGCGCCGGCCCGGTGGGGCTGTTCCAGGTGTTCGAGCTGGGGCTGCTCGACATCAAGGCG
>JAJZHH010000084.1 GCA_021804595.1 Pseudomonadota bacterium | reverse complement strand
GGCCAGTGGTTTGTTTCGGTGACGCTGCGCGTGACGGAAGAAGCGTGTGCGCGCAAGCGCGTCGACCACCAGCATCGCGGCTTGGATCTGGGCGTTGCCGATTGGGCCACGTTCGACGATGGACAGAGCATTCCAAACCCGCGCTGGACGCGCAACGAACTGCCGCGCCTGGCCGCGCTGCAACGCGAGCGTGCGCGTGCGCTCAAAGGCTCGTCGCGGTGGCGCAAGCTTGGCGCTCGCGTCGCGCGTCTGCACGAGCGAGTCTCCAACGTGCGGCGGGACTTCATGCACAAGGAAACAACAAAGCTGGTGCGGCACTGCGCGTTGATCGCAACCGAAGAACTCGCCCCCAGAAACATGAGCCGCAGCGCCCGAGGAACGGTGGATGCACCGGGGCGGCGCGTGCGGCAAAAAGCCGGACTCAACCGGGAGATTCTCTCGGCCGCGTTCGGCATGGCGCATCAGATGCTCACGTACAAAGCGGAAGAAGCTGGCACGTGGCTGCATCTGAGCAACACACGCCAACTCAAACCATCGCAGCGCTGCTCGGCGTGTTGGGAGATTGTGCCCAAGACGCTGAGCGATCGCATGCACGTGTGCCCGCACTGCGGCTGCACGTTGCCGCGCGATCAAAACGCCGCGATGATCATGCTGATCGATGCGCATTCTGCGCAAAGCGAGCATTTGCAGAACACGCCTGGGACGGGCGTGGCGGCGAGACCCAAACCTCTGCCACGACAACGTGGCAAGTCCAAGTCCTTGACCCGCGAAACCCCCGCTACAACCTCGAATGAGGTTTAGCCGTGGGAGAGTTCATCAAAGCGAATCCATTCAAAGGCGTCAAATGTGTGAACTATTGCCGTGCCTTGGCGCGATGCAAGGTGTACAAGTAGCGTGTGATGAAGACTCTCAAAACCTGGGTCGAGGACGAAGACCTGATCCGCAGCAACGTCGACGACCGCGTCGTCGACCGCATGCTGCAGCTTGGCGCCGCGACCGGCCTGGAGCGCCGTGGCATCGCGCGCGCGTCGCGCCAGCGCGCCAGCTATGACCGCGAAGGCCGCTACCCGCTCGACGGCAAGGTGTTCCCGCACGCCGACGGCAGCTTCCTGGTCGTCGCCGCCGAAGACATGTTCCGCCCCGGCGATCCGATCTACATCGAAGTGCAGGGCCATCCGCGGGCGTTCGTCGTCGGTGCGGTACGCCCCGGCACCCGCGTCGGCGACACCCCGCTCACGCGGGTGCTGACGGTGCGCCCGCGCTGAGGTCCGCGTCCCAGCTCACGCCCAGCGCTGCGGCCAGCTGGCGCGCCTCGCCGGCGGCCTGGCGCAGCACGTTGAGCCGGTGCGTCAGATCGCCGCGGTAGTGGCTGGTCATGTTGCCGGAGAGTTGCGCGTCGATGTCGTCGAGCGGCTGCGCGAACCAGTCGAGGCCGTCGCGCGCGACGCGCAGCGCCAGCCAGTCGACGTCGCGCAGCAGCGCCAGCAGCGCGCGCTGCTGGCCGCTGTGCGTGGCGGCTTCGCCGTCGTGGTGGTCGCGCGCGACCACCACCAGCGTCTCGGCCATGCCCCAGCGACGCAGCGCCATCGCGCCGAGTTCGGCGTGGGTGTAGCCGCAGCAGTCCTGCTCGGCCTGGCGCAGCGCCTGCGGCGTGTTCCAGTCGGCTTCGCCGACTTCGCGGAACGGCTCGGGGGCTTCGAGAAACAGCAGGAAGCGGCCGATGTCGTGCAGCAGCCCGGCGAGATAGGCCTCGTTCATGTCGAGCGGGTAGTCGGTCACGAACGGCGCCAGCCGGCGCATGAAATACGCGGCCAGGATCGAGTGCATCCACAGGTCACGCTGCCAGTCGAGCCGCGCCGGGAAGATGCGCGCCGCGTGCGAGGCCAGCATCAGCTCGACCGCGGCGCGCGCGCCGACCTTCATCAGCGCCGCGGTCGTCGACTCGATCGCGCGCGCGGTCTGCCCGCTCTGCTGCCCGGCCGCGTTGGCCAGGCGCAGCAGCCGCACCGCGAAGCCGGGGTCGGCGTTGACCAGCTCCAGCACGCGGTCGAAATAGTCCGGCTGCCCGGAGTCGAGCGCGGCCAGCTGCACCAGCATGCTCGGCAGCACCGGCAGCTCGGCCAGCCGCGCGTCGAGGCGCTGCGCAATGCGCTGCACCTCGGCGGCCGCGTCGCCGTCGGTGGTGCGGGTGGAAAATTGCGGTCCCGGGTCGTTCATGCTCGTCTCCTCCCGCCGCGGCCGATGCCCGGCGTCAATCCACCCGCCACTGCACGACCCGGCGTCCCGTTGTGTCCTGGAACACCAGCGCACTTCCCGGCGAACCGCTGCTCGATGAGCCGCCGAACGCGAGCAACCCCGAGCTCGAATTGGCGGCGTTGATCGTGTACGCCTGCCCCAGCCCAAGCGAGGTGTCGGCGGTAATCTTGTTGCCCTGCGAATCGGTGATCAGGCCGCTCGGGAAAGTGCCGTTGGTCACCGCGAAATAGTCCTCGAAGCCGTTGCCGTTGACGTTGCAGGCGGCTTGACCCGCGGTCGGCGGCACGTACACCGGAATCGTCAGCACGCCGCTGATCACCGTCGGCATGTCGCTGATCACCGACCCAGGCGTCAGCTTGGTCACCGTCGCCGAGTTGCTCCAGCTGCCGACCGAAGTACCCGCCACGTAGCCCTGCGCGTTGCTCGTCGCCCACAGTGGTTGCCAGCCGCGTGCGCCGATGCCGAATACCGTCGTTTCGTTCATGCTGGCGGCCCAGGTGTACGGGAAACCGCTGATCATGCTGCCGCCGACGTACAGCACCGGGTCGGTGGTGTCGTGCGCGGTTCCCAGCATGCCGATCAGCCCGACGTCGGTGCTGGCGTTGCCGGTGAAGGGCATCTGATACAGCCGCCCGCCGGTGGTGCCGAACTCGAGCGTGCCGCTTGAAGCATCGAGGTACAGATCGCTGCTCACGTAGCTGCCGCTGCCGCCGATCGACGAGGCCGCGATCTGCGCCACGTACGCCGAGCCGACCGTCGCGGTCGACGGCACACCACTGGACACGTCGAACTCGACCAGATAGCTCGCGGTCGAGCTGCCCGAGCCGGTGTTGACGATGAACGCCGCGTACTGGCGGGTGCCGATCGTCCTCACCACTGGAGCTTCCTGCACCGTCGGCGAAACGCCGTTGAGCGAATAGCCGGCCGACGGGTAGGTCGCGCCCGACAGTGGCAGGTTGATGGGCACCACCGCCGACGGCGTCGGCGCCGCGCCGGCGCTGCTGGCCAGCTTGAGGTCGTACCACAGCCCGCCCTGCTGTGCGCTGCCGACGATGTAGGTCGCCCACGCGCTGCCGTCGTAGGCGTCGGCGGCGATGAATTTGCCACCGAAATTGTCCTGCTTGTAGAAGCCGCCGTAGTCCTGCAACTGGGCGACGAAGGGTCGCGGCATCCAGCCCCAGTTCAGCGCACCGGTCGAGCCATCGACCGAATACAGGAAGCCGTCGTTGTTCGTGAACAGGAGCGTGGTCGAGCGCGTCTTCATCGACGACGCCCATGTCGTGTAACCGGTGAGCGCGAAGTCGGCGGCGGTGGCCGGCGCGCCGAGAACCAGCCCCGAGTCATCGGTCGAGAACCCCCCGAGGTAACTCCCCGACATGCGCACGCCGAGGTAGCTCGAGCACGAACTTGGCATGCTCGCCCAGGTGTAGTTCGGGTTCACCGTGTAGTTGACGATGTTGTACTCGGCCTCGCTCAGCGTCGCCGTCGCCATCGTCGTGTTGCTACCCAGACAGCTCTCTGACCCGGTCGACGGCAGGCCGAACGCTGCGCTGTCGAGGCTGACCAACGGCGTCACCGTCTGGCCGTCGACCGCGGTCGAGTACAGCCGAGATGCGGTCGGCGTGGCCGTCGACACCGGCGTCGTGCGGTAGGTCGACATCAGCGCGCCGGCCTCCCACGACGGCGTCGACGCGGTCACGCCGCCGGACTGCACGGCGTACGCCTGCACCAGCCCTTGCAGCGGGCTGGGGTTGGTGTTCAGCGTATACGCGTAGGAGCCGCTGGCCGCGATCGAAATCGGCACGAACGGAGCCCCTGTGGTGCGCGCAGCCGGGCTGGCCTCGAAGCAGGTGATTTCGTGCACATTGGTGCCGCCGCCGGTGGACGCGCCGAAACCGAAACGGAATGAGCTGGGCAGCGGTCCGTTCGACGACGTGATGTAGACGTCGGCGCTTTGCGGGATCAGGTCCGCGAAGGTTCCGGTGTTGCCGTAGTCGTACGACAGCGTCAACTGCCCGTTCGGCGCGATGATCAGCTTGTAGGTGATTGCCGTGGCCGCGGTCCGCGTTGCGTTGGCGTTGTTCTCCTGCGAAAAGATCGTTCCGCTGACGGGCCAGTGGTTGATGAAGTTGTAGTCGGCCAATGTGCCGCTTTGCGAATAGTCGTACAGGTAACCAGCGTTGCAGGTGTTGGTCACCGCATTCTGCTGCTGCGTCGTGGTCAACGAACCCGGGTAGTAGGCGCTGTTGGCCGCCTGCAGGTCGGCGTAGGTCGTCGTGGTGGTGGTGGTCGGGGTCGTGCTGCAGCTGATGGCGACCTTGGGGGTGACCGCCGACCAGGTGTTCTTCTTGGTGTATTGATACAGCCGACTGTTGCTGCACGTCTTGGTGAGGCCGTTGTTGGCGGACGATGCACTGGGGTTGTCGTTGGTGCTGCTAGCTACGATCGACGGGTAGTCATTCGGATATTGGCTGTTGAGGTCAGCGTAGGTCGTCGCAGGCGTGGTCTGCGTCGCGCAGCTGTACGGCGTCGTCGTCTGCGGCGCCACACCCGAGACCTGCTGCGGACTCGACGGGTTGCTGTAATCCCACAGAGTCCCGCTGCCGCAGGTGTTCTGCACCGCTGCCTTCTGCTGGCTGGTGGTCAGCGAGCTCGGGTAATAGGTCGGATACTTCTGGTTCAGCTGCGTCCAGTTGACGATGCCGCTGCCACGCAGCCCGATGTAGCCGGGCGAGAAGCCAGGGCCGGTCGCGGTGTTGTCGCCGGGGTTGGAGAAGTTGCCGTACTCGTCCATGCCCAACCCGAGGTAGCCGCCGACCATGCCGTTGGCCGGATCCTTGCCTTGCGAGCACGAATACCCCAGGCTGCCGCCGAACGCGCCAATCGACGGCGAATACGAACCGTCGATCAGGTAGAAGCCGATGCCGTCGGCGCCCGAGTACTGCTGACCGTTGTTGTAGCCGTTGCCGCCGTAGGTGTAGGTCGTGAATGTGACCTGCAAGCCCTGGTTCGACGGAAACGTCCAGCTCGAGACGATTGCGCCGGCTTCGTTGTCGCTTTGCGAACCCCCGTTGGTCAGCCGCAGCGCGCCGTGGCCGACCGCGTCGGGCGTTCCGGTGCCGCCGCCCATCCCGACCAGCGGCAGCTGCGAGTTGAGGTTGGTCGGGTTGGTGCCGCCGTTGCTCGAGCTGTAGTAGTAAGGGTCGCCGACGCAGGCCGGAATGCCAACGCCTCCGGTAATCGGCTTGGTGTTGGAGTCGCCAGCGGTCAGGCAGGCACCGCCGAGCGTGACCCACTGGTTGGTCACGTTGTCGCCGGTGAAGTCCTCGCTGACGATGTTGGTCCCGGCCAGCGCCGCGGCGCCGTGCAGCGCCAGCGCCAGCGTGACGAGCCAGGTTCCGAGCGTGCGCTTCGCGTGCATCGTGCTACCTCCCATCGCTGCTGAGCCCACTTTGACTAGTCCAGGTAAATCGCTTCGGTATCGACCCAGACCTCGCTACGCGGGTCACTGGTGTGGATCCAGATGTCGTAATACATCGCCGCCCCGTTGCTCACTCCGGTGGGCTGCACGAAGAACCACGCGGTCTGTTTGCCAGCCAGCGTCGGCAATTTGGCGCAGGTGGGTGTCGTCGAGCCGGACCATCCGCTGCCCGACGATGAACCGCCAGATGCTGTCGCGATGCAACTGCGCCAGTAGCTCGCCGCGTTTGCGGCATCGACCATTTGCGCCGGCAGCGCAGCGTAGTACCAGCTCTGCCCGCTGGCGGAGTTCAACGAAAGGCTGTTTCCGTAGTTCTTGACGATGTACTGCAGAGCCAAGTCGCTGGCCTGCACATTCTTCTGCCGCTGCGAGTAATGGTCGGTCAGCGCGGTGTCGTTGAGCGAGCCGCGCAACGCGAACAGTGCACCGAGAAACATCAGCAGCAGCGCGACGAGCGAATACAGCAGGCTCGAACCGCGCTGACGCCCGATCGGCAACGGAGTGGGCATGGGCGGCGTCCTCATGAATTGGGCAGCCAGACATTGCGCAGCGAGAACGTCTGCGTGTAGACGCTGAAATGGCGGTGCGTTTCGCCGGGCTGCACGATGTAGTCGGCGAACGCGTCGGGTGCGGTCAGGCCGCTTGCCGGCTGCGGCACCGCGATCTTGGTCGGGGCCGTGTAAGCGCCATCGTCGTGCAACGAACGCACGACCAGCGCGATGGCCACCGCCACCACCTGCTCGGTGCCCGGGGTCACGTCGGCCCACGCATGCCAGGTCAGCGCGGTGCCCGCCGCGGCACCGATAGGCACCGTGCCGAACAACGTCTGCAAGCTCACTGCGCCGGGCGCTATCGCCTGTCCTCCGGTGCTGGCGCCGGTCCAGGTGTCGTCGAGCGCGTTGTAAGTGCCGCGCATCAGCACCGGGTAGCCATTGCTGTCATCGATCCAGTACTGCACCACTTCAAGGCTGGCGCCGCCGCTGCCGAGGTCGACGATCGACGCATGCTGCAAGTTGCTCAGGTAAACCGTCGGCAGCGACGGGAACAGCGTCGCCGCCTCGGTCGCCAGCGCCGGATAGCCTCCGCCCGGCATGTAGTTTGAACCGGTGCTGTCGATAGACACGGTCCCGACAGCCGTCACCGGTACGCGCAGGCACAAGGTCGAATTGACACTGCCATCGGACAGCGGCACGTGCACCAGCGCCGTGTCACCGATGCCTGGCTTGGTTGCGCCGAACTGGGTGTACAGCGCGGTCGGCGTGTTCATTGCCGCCAGCGACGTTCCCCAATTGCCGAACACCGCCGTGGCGAACGGCGAACCCACTGCGACGCCTCCAGCAACCAACGCGTCGGCCATCGAGCGTGCCGAAGTCAGCAACAGCGCCTGCGTCTTGTTGCCCGCGCTCGCACTGGCGCTCGGCGGGTAGTCGAAGGTCTGCGGCGATCCGGTCTGACCGCTCATCGCCAGCGGAGGCGCCGAACCGCTGGTCTGGTCGACCGCCCACGCCGCGAACATCGGGCTGTACTTCGAAGCCAACTTGCTGTCATAGCTCAGCGTCGCGTTGCACGACGCTTGCGCGCCGCCCAGCATAAATCCCGCACTGGCGATGTCACGCGACAGCAGCGTCAACGCGACGCGGCTGCCGTCGTTGCCCTGCACCGCCTCGGCGACGTTGCGGTTGTTGTTGAATGAATACCCGAGCGTGAGCGCGATCACCAGTGAAAGGATCGCGGCCACCGCGAGCCCGACGAGCAACTCGACCAGCGTGACGCCGCGTTGCACGGCGACGCGCGCGCTGTTAGATGAATTGAAAATCACTGACCTGGCCATTGAACACCTGCGAACGGGTCTGCGAGCCTTGCTTCCAGCCCAGGGTCAAGGTGATGCCGCACGACGTCGCCGAACACGCGTTGCCGGCGGCGTCGTTGCCGGTCGCGATGGTCACCGTCAGGCCGGGCAGCTGCGCCGCGCTTTGCGCGAACCAGCCTTGCAGCCACGACGGCATGCCCGACGCGCTGGTCACCCCACTGACCGACAGCGACGGCACCGCGGACGGGTCGCCCTGCAGCGCCGACATCAAGCTCAACGCCTGGTTCTGCACCGCGACCACCTGCTGGTCAGCGACCGGGACGACCAGTGCGTTCATGTACAGCTCGGCCAGCGCGAGCAGTCCGAACGTGAACACCAGCAACCCGGCCAGCGCATCGACCAGGCCGACGCCGCGCTGGCGCCGACGAACGCCGGAGGTTTCACGAAGCATGGCAGGGGTTCTCCACGACAACGCCCGAACTGAACACCTGCATGCTGTACGACATGCCGCCGGTGGTATAGCTCAGCACGCCAGCCGGTGCGCCGCTGACCATGCCCAGCGAGTTGAAGGTCATCGTCGCCGCGCACGAGCTCGACGCCGAGCCGCTGCAGTCGCTGACCGTACAGCTCACCCCCGGCGCGTCGGCCTGCAGCTGCGCGGCGCTCATCGAATGCTCGGCCAGCGCCGCGCTTGTCGCCGTCGGCGCGTTGTCGCTCACGCTCCAGCTGCCGTCGGCCGCCAGGGTCAGCGTCACCGTCCAACCGGCGATCGCGTCGCCGCGCGCCCACGCGATGTCCTGCTCGAGCTTGTTCACCAGGTCGGTGTCGTGTCGGCTGCGGATCGACGCCAGGAACGACGGCAACGCCAGCGCGCCGAGAATCGCGACGATCACGATCACCACCAGCAGTTCGAGCAGCGTGAAGCCCGCTGCGCGCGGGCGCGCTGCCCTGGCCGGAGTGGTCGGCGTGCTCATTGGAAGGCGCAGTCGCCTGCGGTGTTCGACACCCAGCAGCTGCTGGTCAGCGTCCACCCCGACGGTACGCCGGTGGTGTGCTTGGTGCCATCCTGGTCGAGGGTGAAGCTGAAGCCGGCAGCTGGCCCGCTGCCGGTGGCGGTGATCGTGTACGTCGGCGGCGACGCGGTGTTGTCGCTGACGCAGCTGAGCGCGAAGTTGTTCAGCGTCAACGGACTGACGCACGACGCTGGGTATTTCTGGTTGTCTTGCGCGTATTGCCCGATCGACGCCGCCTGCGCGATCATCGCCGCTTGCGCCGCATGCACGTAGCCACGCAGCACATATTGGTTGTAGGCCGGGATCGCGATCGCCGCGAGGATGCCGACCACCGCGACGGTAATCATCAATTCGATCAGCGTAAACCCGCCCGCCGCTGCGCGGCGCCTTGCCGACAGCGCCGCGGAAGCGGCTTTGAGGCAGCTCGCACATCGTTGCATGGCCGGTATCTTGTTGCTGCGGATTGTCGTCATTTCATATCGTCGCCGATCCGGGCGCATTACGCCAGTGGTATCGGGCATGATAAGGATGCGGCGTTGTTCCACGCGCACGCGCGGCCGCCCGCGATAACTTGGCGTCACCGGGCCCCGGCACGATTCAGTCTGTTTGACATTGGCTTTCCGGTGGCGCCCGTTCGCCGCCCGCGCCGGCCGGGCTCGCGATCACCCGCTCGACCAGCGCGTCGATCAGCACGGAAACGTCGGCACCGGCGCCGTCGGCGACGAAGTCGGGCGCCGGCGGCACTTCATACGGGCTGTTGATTCCGGTCATGTTCGGAATCTGCCCGCCGCGAGCCTTGCGATACAGGCCCTTGACGTCGCGCTGCTCGCACACTGCCAGCGGCGTGTCGACGTAGACCTCGATGAAGTCGTCGGCGCCGACGACCTCGCGCGCCATCGCGCGCTCGCGCTCGAACGGCGAAATGAACGCGGTGATCACGACCAGGCCGGCGTCGAGCATCAAGCGCGCGACTTCGGCAATGCGGCGGATGTTCTCGACGCGGTCGGCGTCGGTGAAACCGAGGTCGCGGTTCAGCCCCTGGCGCACGTTGTCGCCGTCGAGGATGTAGGTGCGCAGCCCGCGCGCGTGCAGCTCGACCTTACTCGTACTCGGAAAAGCTCGTCTGCATCGTCGTCCCTCGCGCCCTCCGGCGCTCAGGACCATTGAGCCAACTTGCTCGTGGTCGAGTTTGCATTTTTACCTGTTGCATGACAGACTTTTGTCTGTACCAGGCTCGGCACTTAGCCAGAGAGATATCATGCACAAGACCATCGACACCCCGAACGCGCGCCGCGTCATGGAGGCGGGCGGCCTGCGCGGCGCAGCCGTCATCGGCCAGCCAGGCGGCTGGGCCGTCATGCTCAAGATCGGGACGCAGGAAACGCCGCTTGGCACCCAGCGCACCGACAAGCCACGCGTGTGGGCCAGCCTGGATACCTGTATCCAGTACCTGCGCGACGAGCTGGGGATCGTGCGCATCGACGGCATCGACGCTCGCAACTACAGCGCGGCTTCTGTGCATCGCCCGCGGCGGCCCGACGCGGCTGCGCAGATGCGCCGCGCACACGAGGCGGCGGCGCACGATGCGTGGTTTCGGGCTCAGGTGCAGGCCAGCATCGACGACCCGCGCCCGAGCGTTCCCGACGACCAGGCGCGCGCCACGTTCGCCAGCCGCAAATCGGCCATCAAGCAGGCGGCGCGGTAATGCGCGTTGTATGGCGCCCCATGGCGCTGGAAGACCGCGAAGCCATTCTCGAGCACATCGCCCAGGACAACCCGATCGCGGCGATCGAGATCGACGACGAGATCGAGGCGAAAGCTGAGCAGATTCGGAAGCATCCGACGCTCTACCGAGCAGGCCGCGTGCGCGGCACCCGGGAGGCTGTCGTGCGACCGAACTATGTCTTGGTCTACCGCGTCGATGACGATGCCGGGGCGATCGTTGTGCTGCGCGTGCTGCACGCCGCGCAGCAATGGCCGACAGGCGTTTGATCCGGCGATGGCCCAGCGTCGCCAGCGCACCCGCCGCCGCCGCGCGCATGCTTTCCTCCGTGGGCATCACATCGATGCCGCTGGCCGTCGCAGACAGCTCGAAGCGGCAGCATGCCCCAGCCTTTTTTTGGCTATTGATTGCCGGGGGAGGCAATACCCACCGTATCAGTCGTGCGCGCTGTCACCCGCTCGACCAGCGCGTCGATGAGCACGGAGACGTCGGCACCGGCGCCGTCGGCGACGAAGTCGGGCGCCGGCGGCACTTCGTACGGGCTGTTGATCCCGGTCATGTTCGGAATCTGCCCGGCGCGAGCCTTGCGGTACAGGCCCTTGACGTCGCGCTGCTCGCACACCGCCAGCGGCGTGTCGACGTAGACCTCGATGAAGTCGTCGGCGCCGACGACCTCGCGTGCCATCGCGCGCTCGCGCTCGAACGGCGAAATGAACGCGGTGATCACGACCAGGCCGGCGTCGAGCATCAAGCGCGCGACTTCGGCAATGCGGCGGATGTTCTCGACGCGGTCGGCGTCGGTGAAACCGAGGTCGCGGTTCAGCCCCTGGCGCACGTTGTCGCCGTCGAGGATGTAGGTGCGCAGCCCGCGCGCGTGCAGCTCGACCTCGAGCGCATTGGCCAGCGTCGACTTGCCCGAGCCCGACAGCCCGGTGAACCAGACCACGCGCCCGGCGTGTCCGTTGATGCGCTCGCGCGCGGCGCGGTTGACCTGCAGCGCCTGCCGGTGCACGTTGGACGCACGCCGCAGGCTGTGCGTGATCATGCCCGCGGCCATCGTCGCGTGGCTGTAGCGGTCGACCAGGATGAACGCGCCCAGCGTTTTCGATTCGGCGTACGGCGCGCACGCCAGCGGCCGGCTGCAGGCGATGTTGCACACCGCGATGTCGTTGAGCCGCAGCTGTCGCGCCGGCTCGTGCGCCTGCGTGTTGACGTCGATGCGATGCTTGATCGCGGTCAGCGACGCACCGCTCCACTGCGACGCCAGCTTGAGCTCGTAGCTGCGCCCGACCAGCCCGGGCTCCTCGTGCAACCACACCAGCGTGGCCTCGAACTGGTCGCTGCTGTCCAGCGGCGCGTCGGCGTGCGACAGCACGTCGCCACGCGACGCGTCGACTTCGCGATCCAGGCGCAAGGTCACCGCATCACCGGCCTCGGCGCGCTGCAGCGGGCCGTCGAAGGTCACGATCTCGGCCACCGTGGCCAGCTGGCCCGACGCGGTCACGCGCAGCGCGTCGCCGACGGCGACGCTGCCGGCCGCCACGGTGCCGCTCAAGCCGCGGAAGTCGGCGTTGGGGCGGTTGACCCACTGCACCGGGAACACCAGCCTGTGCGCGCCGTCGCGCGTCACGTCGACGCCCTCCAGGTAACCGATCAGCGTCGGGCCGTGGTACCAGGGGGTATGCGCCGAGCGCTCGCTGACGTTGTCGCCGTTGAGCGCGCTCAAGGGGATCGCGCCGACGCTGGCAAAACCCAGCGGCGCGGCGAAGGCGTCGAACGCGTCGCGGATCTCGGCGAAGCGCTGCGCGTCGAAGCCGACCAGATCCATCTTGTTGACCGCCAGCAGCACGTGGCGCACGCCGAGCAGCGACGCGATCGTCGCGTGGCGCCGGGTCTGCGTCAGCAGGCCGGCGCGCGCGTCGACCAGCAGCAGCGCGCAATCGGCGGTCGACGCCGCGGTGGCCATATTGCGCGTGTACTGCTCGTGCCCCGGCGTGTCGGCGACGATGTAGCGGCGCTTGTCGCTGGCGAAGAAGCGGTACGCCACGTCGATGGTGATGCCCTGCTCGCGCTCGGCCGACAGGCCGTCGACGAGCAGCGCGAAATCGAGGTTCTCGCCTTGCGTGCCGAAGCGCTTCGATTCGCTGCGCAGCGCGGCGATCTGGTCGTCGAACAGCTGGCTGGACTCCCACAGCAGGCGCCCGATCAGCGTGCTCTTGCCGTCGTCGACGCTGCCGCAGGTGATGAAGCGCAACAGGTCCTGGCGGCTTTGCGCGGCGAGGAAAGCTTCGATATCGGCCGCTGCGGCGGCGACGGTCCTGCGCTCCATCAGAAATACCCCTCGCGTTTTTTCTTCTCCATACTGCCGCTGGAATCGGCGTCGATCAGCCGGCCCTGGCGCTCCGAGCTGCGGGTGCGCAGCAGCTCGAGCACGATCTCGGCCACCGTCGTCGCGGTCGATTCGACGGCGCCGGTCAGCGGGTAGCAACCCAGCGTGCGAAAGCGCACCGTGCGGTATTCGATGGCCTCGCCGGCGAGCAGCTCGAAGCGGTTGTCGTCGACCATCAGCCACATGCCGTCGCGCCGCACCACCGGCCGCTCCCTGGCGAAATAAAGCGGCACCACCGGAATGTCTTCCTGGTCGATGTACTGCCAGATGTCGAGCTCGGTCCAGTTCGACAGCGGGAACACGCGAATGCTCTCGCCCGCGGCCTTGCGCGTGTTGTACAGGTTCCACAGCTCCGGGCGCTGGTTCTTCGGATCCCAGACGTGGTGCGCGTTGCGGAACGAGAAGATGCGCTCCTTGGCGCGGCTCTTTTCCTCGTCGCGGCGCGCACCGCCGAACACGACGTCGAAGCGCCCCTGGTCGAGCGCCTGCTTCAGGCCCTCGGTCTTGGTGATCTGCGTGTGCAGCGCCGAGCCATGGCGCAGCGGGCTGATGTCGCGTGCTATAGCTTCCGGGTTGACGTGCACCTGCAGGTCCATGCCGCTGCTGCGCGCCATCCAGTCGCGGAACAGGTACATCTCCTGGAACTTCCAGCGCGTGTCGACGTGCAGCAGCGGCAGCGGCGGCGGCGCCGGGTAAAAAGCCTTGCGCGCCAGGTGCAGCATCACCGAACTGTCCTTGCCGATCGAGTACAGCATCACCGGGCGCTCGGCCTCGGCGACCGCTTCGCGCAGGATGTGGATGCTCTCG
>JAJZHH010000180.1 GCA_021804595.1 Pseudomonadota bacterium | reverse complement strand
CCGCGGCCGCGCACAAGGGCGAGCGCGGCGACGTGCGCGTGTTCGGCGGCGCCGCCGGCATGGGCGGCGCGCTGCTGCTGGCCGCACGCGCCGCGCTGCGACTGGGCGGCGGTCGCGTCTGGGCCGCGCCGCTCGACCCCTGCGCCGTGCTGCTCGATCCGCTGGCGCCTGAATTGATGTTGCGCCGCCCCGACGCGCTGCTGACGCAGCTGCGCGAGGCCCGCGTCGACGCCCCGCAATGCGCGGTGCTGGGCCCCGGCGCCGGCGACGCGGCGCTGCCCTTGCTGCGCGAGTTGATCGAGATCGACCGCCCGCTGGTGCTCGACGCCGACGCGCTCAACGCACTGGCGCACGAACCGCGCGACGGCGACGCATGGCGCGCGCTGCGTGCGCGCAGGCTCCCGGCATGGCTGACGCCGCACCCGCAGGAAGCGGCGCGGCTGCTGCGCACGAGCGCCAGCGAGGTGCAGGCCGACCGCTTGCGCGCGGCGCGCGCCTTGGCCGCCGAAGGCGTGAACTGCGTGCTCAAGGGCGCCGGCAGCGTCGTCGCCGCGGCCGACGGTCGCTGCTGGATCAACGCCAGCGGCAACGGCCTGCTGGCCACCGCCGGCAGCGGCGACGTGCTGTCGGGTGCGCTGGCCGCGCTGCTGGCGCGCAGCGCCGGCGCCGAATCGCCGGCCGCGCTGGCTGCGGTCTGGCTGCACGGCGCGGCCGCCGACCTGGCGCGCCCCCGGCAAGCGACGCTGCTCGCCGGGGAGCTGGCGGACTGGATGCTGCGCGCCTGGCAGGCCGCGCGCGCGGCTGGCGGCTGAGCAGGCAGGTTTCTCGCCGCAGCCGCACTCCCGCGGGGCCTCCCCTAGCGCGCGCGGCGCTTGGCGTTGCGCGCCGCCTTGTCGGACTTGGCCGCGGCCTTGCGCGCCGACTTGCCGCTGGCCGACTTCGCCGACTTCGCCGATTTCACCGACTGCGCCGCCTTGCCGGCGGCTTTCGGCCCCTTGCCCGGCGCAGCCGCGACATGGCCGCCGGCGCGTGCGCCGCGCGGCAGCTTCACCGCGCGCGACGCCGCAGCCTCGTCGATGTCCAGCGCAAACGCGCTGTGGTCGCTGTCGTCGCGCAGCGGCGGCGCGTCGGCGGCGCGCCGTCGACGCGTCGCGCCGCCCTCGCCGACCAGCCTGAAGTCGATCTTGCGCGCGTCGAGGTCGACGCGGCTGACCTGCACCAGCACCCGGTCGCCGAGCGCGTAGCGCTTGCCGGTGCGCTCGCCGCGCAATTCGTTGCGCGTCTCGTCGTAGCGGAAGTATTCGGCGCCGAGCTCCGAAATATGGATCAGCCCCTCGACGTAGAGCTGCGTGAGCTGCACGAACACACCGAACGACGTCACCGCGGTGACCGCGCCGACATACTCCTCGCCGAGCTTGTCGCGCATGTACCAGCACTTGAGCCAGCTCTCGACGTCGCGCGTGGCCTCGTCGGCGCGACGCTCGTTGGCCGAGCAGTGCTGGCCGACGCGCTCCCACGCCGCCAGCGCCGCGGTGCTGCGTGCCTTCTTCGCCGCGGCGCCGCGCGGCGGCGGCGGCAGGTTCAGCGCGAAGCCGTCGGGCACGTCCAGCGCGTAACGCCCGGTCTGCAGCACGGCCTTGATCGCACGATGCGTCAGCAGATCGGGGTAGCGCCGGATCGGGCTGGTGAAGTGGGTGTACGCGGCGTAGGCCAGGCCGAAGTGGCCGACGTTGTGCGGACTGTAGATCGCCTGCTGCATCGAGCGCAGCATCAGCATGCTGACCTGGGTCGCGTCGGCGCGCTCGCGCGCGGCGTCGGCCAGCCGCTGGTAGTCGGCCGGGGTCGGCTCCTCGCCGAGCTGCAGCGGCACGTTCAGCGTCTTCAGATACGCGCGCAGCACCGACAGCTTCTCCGGCGTGGGGCCTTCGTGCACCCGGTACAGGCCCGGGTGACGGTTGCGCTTGAGGAAATCGGCGGCGCAGACGTTGGCCGCGAGCATGCATTCCTCGATCAGCCGGTGCGCGTCGTTGCGCGTGCGCAGCGCGATGCGCTCGATGCGCCCGCTGGCGTCGCAGACGATCTGCGTCTCCGGCACCTCGAGGTCGATGGCGCCGCGCGCGCGGCGCGACTTGAGCAGCGCGAGGAACACGTCGTACAGGTTCAGCAGGTGCGGCAGCAGCGGCGCGCGCGCGGCGGCTTCGGCGCCGCGCGTGTTCTCCAGCACCGCGGCGACCTGGGTATAGGTCAGCCGCGCGTGCGAGCGCATCACCGCCGGAAAGAACTGGTAGGCCTTGACCTCGCCGTCGGCGTCGACCAGCATGTCGCAGACCATGCACAGGCGCTCGACGTCGGGGTTCAGCGAGCACAGGCCGTTGGACAGCTTCTCCGGCAGCATCGGAATCACGCGCCGCGGGAAATACACCGAAGTCGCGCGCTCGAGCGCATCGGCGTCGAGCGCGTCGCCGGGGCGCACGTAGTGCGAGACGTCGGCGATCGCGACCAGCAGCCGCCAACCGTCGCGGCGGCCGACCCGGGCCGGCTCGCAGTACACCGCGTCGTCGAAGTCGCGCGCGTCCTCGCCGTCGATCGTCACCAGCGGCACGTCGGTCAGGTCCCAGCGCCCGGCGCGATCGGCCGCGCGCACCTGCGACGGCAGCTTCGCCGCCTGCCGCTCGGCGGCGTCGCTGAAGCGGTGCGGCACGCCGTACTTGCGCACTGCGATTTCGATTTCCAGCCCGGGGTCGTGCAGCGCGCCGAGCACCTCGACGACGCGGCCGACGAGCTGCGCCGCCGGCAGCGGCGCGCTGGTCAGCTCGACGCTGACGACCTGCCCGGCCTTGGCCGCACCGAGCCCGCCGGACTCGATCAGGATGTCCTGCGCGTAACGCCTGTCCTCGGGCGCGAGCAGCCAGACGCCGTTCTCGTGCAGCACGCGACCGATCACCGGCCGCGCGCTGCGCTCGACGATTTCGAGCAGCTGCCCTTCGGCGCGGCCGCGCCGGTCCTGGCGCACGACGCGCACGCGCACGCGGTCCTGATGCAGCACGCCGCGCATCTGCTGCGGCGGCAGGTAGACGTCGGCCTGCCCTTCGGTGACGACGATGCCGTAACCGTCCCTGTGTCCCTGCACGATGCCTTCAACGATCACGTTGGTCCTTTGCGCTGCACGCCGCGTGGCGTGCTTCAAACATCCGATTGTCGCCTGATACACCGGGTACTGGACAAGCCCGAAAAACCTGCTATAGTGTTTTCTTCAGCCCAGATGGCGGAATTGGTAGACGCACTAGTTTCAGGTACTAGCGCCGCGAGGCGTGGAGGTTCGAGTCCTCTTCTGGGCACCA
>JAJZHH010000179.1 GCA_021804595.1 Pseudomonadota bacterium | reverse complement strand
GTGTGCGCGCTGCGGCGGCTGCGGCGGCTGCGCCGGTGCGGCGCCGGCGCGGCGTCGGCCGCGACCGCCGACCGCGCCCCTGGTCGTCGTGCCGCGGCGACGCTGAAGCCGGCGCACGACGTTCCAGGCGCCCGGGTTCCATGTTCCAATCATGGAACCCCCGCGCCGCCGGTCACGCCCGATGCCTCCCACCCATACCCGCTCGCCGCTGCCGCGCATCGTCGCGGTCGGCTTTCATCGACTCAAGCAACTGCTGCACGAAGTCGCCCCCGAATACGCCGAGCGCGCCAGCGTCGACGTGCTCGACCGCGGCTTCGAGCAGGCACTGGCCGACATCGACGCCCGGCGCGCGAACGATCCGATCGACGTCGTCGTCGCCGCCGGCATGCATGGCGACTATCTGCGCAGCCGCGTCGAACTGCCGGTGGTGATGGTCAAGGTCGGCGGCTACGACCTGATGCGCGCGCTGGCGCACGCACGCACGCTGAGTGCGCGCGTCGCACTGGTGACCTTCGGCGCAGTGCGCACGGAGGTCGAGCAGTTCAGCCGTCGCTTCGGCCTCGACATCGTGCAGCGCAGCTACCGCAGCGAGGCGCAGGCCGCGCTCGTCGTCGACGAGCTGCAAGCCGCCGGCACCGAAGTCGTCGTCGCGCCCGGGCTGGTCGCCGATCTCGCCGAAGCGGCCGGCATGACCGGGCTGCTGCTGTATTCGCCCGATGCGGTGCGCCAGGCGATCGACGACGCGATCGAAGTCGCACGCACGGCGCGCATCGCGGCGGCCAAGCGCGAACGCCTGAACACGATCATCGCGCAATTGCGCGACGGCGTCGTCGCGGTCGACGTCGACGAACGCATCGAAGCGTTGAATCCGCCGATCGAGCGCCTGCTCGGCGCGTCGCGCGAGCGCTTGCTCGGTCGCCGCCTCGGCGAACTCGCGCCCGAGCTGTCGCTGCAGCGCACGCTGCGCGACGGCGTCGAGGACGCCGACGAAGTCGCCAGGCTCGGCGGGCGTACCGTGGTGCTGAGCCGACGCGCGATCCACGAACGCGGCGTGACCACCGGCGCCGTGCTGACCTGCCAGGATCCGGCGTCGATCCAGCGCGCCGAGCGCAATCTGCGCGCGCGCAGCACCGCACGCGGCGCGCGCTACCGGCTCGACGACATCGTCGGCGACAGCGCGCCGATGCGCGAGGCACGCCGCCTGGCCGCGCGTTACGCGCAATCGGAGGCGACGGTGCTGATCGTCGGCGAAAGCGGCACCGGCAAGGAGCTGTTCGCGCAAGGCATCCACGCCGCCAGCCGCCGCGCACATCAGCCCTTCGTCGCGGTGAACTGCGCGGCGTTCCCCGAGGCCCTGCTCGAGAGCGAACTGTTCGGCTACGAGGAAGGCGCGTTCACCGGCGCGCGCAAGGCCGGCAAGATCGGCCTGTTCGAGGCCGCGCACCGCGGCACGCTGTTTCTCGACGAAATCGGCGAGATGCCGGCGTCGCTGCAGACACGGCTGTTGCGCGTTCTGCAGGAGCGCGAGATCCTGCGCGTCGGCGCGACCGAGCCGACGCCAATCGACGTGCGCGTGATCGCCGCGACCCACCGCTCGCTGGCCGAGCGCATCGACTCCGGCGCGTTCCGGCGCGACCTTTACTACAGGCTCAACATCCTGCGCCTCGAGCTCGCCGCACTGCGCGAGCGCGCCGGCGATCTGACCGCGCTGGCCGTGCATCTGTTCGACAAGCTCAGCGCGCGCCACGGCGGCGCGCCCGCAGCGCTGCTGCACGAACTGCTGCAGCGTGCGCGCGGCTACGACTGGCCGGGCAATGTGCGCGAGCTCGAGAACATGATCGAGCGCGTGGTCTGCGCCGGCGAGGCGCCGGCCGAGCTGCTGCCGGAGCTGGCTGGCGCGGCCGCGCCGCAGCCGGCTGCGAGCGCACGGCAGCTCGCGGCTCGGGCCGAACGCGACGCGATCGAGCGCGTGCTCGCCGAATGCGGTGGCAACCGCGCCGAGGCCTGCGCGCGACTGGGCATCGGGCGCACGACGCTGTGGCGCAAGCTGCGCGGGGCCGACGCCGCGTGAACGCGGCGCGCGCGTCAGCGGCCGGGCATGGGCTGCCGCTGCGCCGCGACGCGCCGGGCAAGTTCGTCGAGCACCGCGAACAGACGATCGACGCTGGACGTCGCCGGCGTTCCCGGAACGACGAGCCAGCGCCCCTGCACGACCAGCGACGGCACCGCGTCGATCGCGTAGCTGCGCGCCAGCTGGTCGGCGCGGCGCACGCGCAGGCCGACCGCGAACGAGTCGTAGACCTCGGCAAAGGCCTGGCGCGACAGCCCCTCGTGTACGGCCCAGTCGATGACCGAGTCGCGCGCGTCGAAGCGCCGATGCGCGCGCTGCACGGCGGCGAACACGCGTGGCTGCAGCGCGTCGGCGCGGCCCAGCGCGAGCAAGGCGTAGTAAAGCCGCTGCTGGGGCTCGTAGCGCGAGGTGAAGGCCATCGGCACACGCTCGATGCGGGCATGGTGGCGGCGCGCCCAGTCCTGCAGTCGCGGGTCCAGCGTCGCGCAATGACCGCAGCCGTACCAGAAGAACTCGGTCACGTGCAGCTGCGCCGGATCGTCGACCGGCTGCGGGGCCGGCACCTCGCGCCAGCCGTGTTCCACCGTGGACGCAGTCGCGAGCGCTGCCCCCCAGGGCAGCAGCACGGCCGTGGCCAGCAGGGCTCGTCGGTCCATCGTCGTCTCCTGCGCCGCGGTGGCGCCTCGGCTCAGTCTAGGCAGTGCGTCCGCGCGCCAGCGTCAACGCCGCGGCAGCGCCGCGTCATTCAGCCGTCGTCCTGCGCCTGCGGCTCGAGCGGCAGCACGTAGCCGTCATGCGCCTCGCCGCCGAACGGCAGGCAGGACGGCAGCAGTGGCTGGCGCGTCGTGCCCGACAGCGCCGGCACCAGCATCCCGTCGATGCGCATCAGCGCGACGCGCAGCTGCACCGGCCGCGCCAGTTGCGGGTACACGCGAACGCCGTGCCCCGTCTTCCAGAGCGGATCGTCGACCCCGATCGTGCGCTCATAGCGTATCGGCAGGCTTTGCGGGTCGGCGGCGTAACGGCAGCTCACGCGCAGACCGGAGAGCCGACCGCCTCGATCGTGCTGTACAGCACGTCGACGTTGGGGCACAGGCTGGTGGCGATCAACCACGCGGCAGGCCGAGCACAGCTCCGTCGACGTCGCGGCTCAGGCCGCCGGCCACTGCGCGCAAGGCAGCGGGCGGCCGAACAGATAACCCTGGAACATCGCGCAGCCGGCGTGCAGCAGCAACTCGTGCTGCGCCTCGTGCTCGACGCCTTCGGCGACGACG
>JAJZHH010000178.1 GCA_021804595.1 Pseudomonadota bacterium | reverse complement strand
CTGAAATGCTCGGTCAGCGTGCCCTCGTCGCCCGACCAGCGGCCGACCATATCGACATGGAAGCGCTTGACGACCTTGCCGGCGCGGTTGAACACGAGACCGTCGGCGGTCAACGGGCCGTTGAAATATTGCTCGAGCGCCAGCGTCGGGGTCTGGTCGCGATACGCCGCGGGGGTCACGCTGGCGCAGCCGCAGAGCAGCGCGGTGCCTGCGGCCAGCACGGGCAGTCCGACGGCCGCGGTGAGGAATCGATTCATCGTGCCACCTCCATATCGTGGGCGAGGCGATCGGTGTCGCCACCGCGCTTGATCAGCGTGTACTGAACGACGTCGATCGTGCCGGCGGCGAACCCGGCCTCGCAGTAGCCGAGGTAGAACTCCCACAGCCGTTCGAAACGACGATCGAAGCCCTGCGCGCGCACCTGTTCGAGCGCGGCGACGAAGCGGCGCCGCCACAGCGCCAGCGTGTGCGCGTAGTCGGCGCCGAAGGCGTGCGCATCGGCGATCTCCAGGCCGGCGCGGCTGGCCTGTTCGGCGAACGCGCGCTTGCTCGGCAGCATGCCGCCGGGGAAGATGTAGCGCTGGATGAAGTCGGTGCTGCGGCGGTAACGGGCGAACAGCGCGTCGTCGATCGTGATGGTCTGGATGCACGCGCGTCCGCCGCTGCGCAGCAACGACGCGACGGTCGAGAAATACACCGGCCAGTGGGCTTCGCCGACGGCCTCGAACATCTCGATCGACGCGATCGCGGCGTAGCCTTCGCGCGGTGCGATGGTCGCGGCGTCGCGGTAGTCGAGGCGATGCAGCCGCGCGCGGTGATCGAGCCCGGCCTGGCGCAGCCGGGCCTGGCCAAACTCGAGCTGCTGCTCCGACAGTGTGATGCCGTCGACGTCGAGGCCGGCGCGCGCCGCCGCTTCGGCGAAGCTGCCCCAGCCGCAGCCGATCTCGAGCACGCGCTCGCCGGGGCCGGCGTGCAGTTCGCGCAGCACGCGTTGCAGCTTCGCCGTCTGCGCCTGTTCGAGCGTCATCGCGGGGCGCTCGAACAGCGCCGCCGAGTAGGTCATGCCCGGGTCGAGCCAGAGCTGGTAGAAGCTGTTGCCGATGTCGTAATGGGCGTGGATGTTGTCGCGACTGCCGGCGCGCGTGTTGCGTCGGAACACGACATGACGCAGGCGGTCGAGCAGCGTTCCGAGTTTGCTGCCGTACAGCGCGCGCTCGACCGCGGCGCGGTTGGCCAGCAGCAGGCGCAGCAGGCCGGCCAGGTCGGGCGTGCTCCATTGCCCGTGAAAATAGCCTTCGGCCAGGCCGATGTCGCCGCGCCGCAGCAGGCGCGGGAACACGCCCCAGTCGTGGACCGTGGCCGACGCCGTCGGCGTCGACATCGCATGGTCGCCGAAGTGCAGCAGGGCGCCGTCGGGCAGGCGCAGTTCGAGGCGCCCGGCTTCAAGCCGACGCAGCATCGAGAACACGCTGCGCGCCGCCAGCGGCAGGCGCGGCAAGGCAGGGGTGGCGGGCAGGTCGCCGGGGCCGATCGCTGCGGAATGACGGGAGGCGTTCATCGCGTAACCTGGACGTTGGAGGACATGGGCTTGGTGACGAAGGGCACGCGCTTGAGCCACAGCCTGAGCGCCTGCCAGTGGATGCGCGCCATCACGCCGAAGCTGTGCAGCGGGTGCGCGACGAAGGCGCGCCGCAACGCGGCGCGGGTCAGCGGTTCGAGCGCGCCGCCGATACTGGTCAGCAACAGGGGGCCGACGGCATCGTCATGGTCGATGCGGGCAACGATGTGCTCGCGCTGAGCGCTGTCGCTGCGCAGGAAGCGGAAGCGGTAGTGGCCCTCGAGCCGGCAGAAGGGCGAGACATGGAACACCTTGCGCGCGTGCAGTTCCTGGCCCCAGCGGATCGTGCGCCGCCCCGCTGAGGGAAGCAGCAGGTAGCAGTGGCGCTCGCCGAAGGTGTTGTTGACCTCGGCGACGACCGCGGCCAGGCCGCCGTCGGCGCGGTGGCAGTACCAGAAGCTGACCGGGTTGAACACATAGCCGAGCACCCGCGGGAAGGTCTGCAGCCAGATCTCGCCGTCGATGTCGTCGATGCCCTCGCCGTGCAGCAGCTCCTCGACCCACTGCAGGCTGTCGCCGCGGCCGTCGCCGTGGTCGGCGTCGTGGAACGCGACCAGCCCGCGCGCATTGCGCGGCAACGCGACCGACCCGGGGTGGCGCGCCAGCGCGCGCATCGGCAGCAGCACGAAGAATACGCGGTAGGCGAACGCGTTCGACGCCGGCCGCAGGCGCGTGTGCCGCACGACGCCATGGCCGATGCGCGGTTGCGGCGTGTCGAAGGTCATGTCCGGCCCTCGAGGGTGCCGCGCGCGGCCGCGGCGGCGGGCTGGCGGTGGCGTGCGAGCCAGGCCTGCGCGACGGACTGGCCCGCGCGCAGGCCGTCCTCGTGAAAGCCGAAGCCGCACCAGGCGCCACAGAAATAGCTGTGGCGGCTGCCCTGCATGGAGCCGACCTCGCGCTGCGCGGCGACGGCCGCCGCGTCGAACACCGGGTGGGCGTAGTCGATCTCGTGCAGCACCGTGCGCGGGTCGGGCTCGCGCAGCGGGTTGAGCGAGACGATGACCGGACGCCGGAACGGCACCGGCTGCAATTTGTTGATCAGGTAGTGCAGGCACACCGCGGGCCCGGCCGCGTGCGCGTCGAGGTCGTCGGCGGCAACGCAGCTTTCGAAGTTCCACGCCGCCCACGCCTTCGGCCGCGTCGGCAGCAGGCGTGCATCGGTGTGCACGAGCGCGCGGTTGCGCTGGTAGCGGATCGCCCCCAGCAGGCGCCGCTCGCGCGCGTCGGCGTCGGCCAGCAGGTCCAGCGCCTGGTCGCTGTGGCAGGCCAGCACGACGTCGTCGAACCATTCGGTGCCGGCCGCAGTCGTGACCTCGACGCCGACGTCGTGCCGCCTGACCCGCAGCACCGGGGTGCGCAGGCGGGCATCGGGCAGCTGCGCGACGATGCGTTCGACGTAGCGCCGCGCGCCGCCGGGAACCGTCAGCCACTGCGGCCGGCCCTCGACCTGCAGCAGGCCGTGGTTGTCGCAGAAGCGCACCATCGTCGCCACCGGGAAGGCCATCATCTGCGCGCTCGGGCACGACCAGATGCACGCCACCATCGGCAGGAAGTAACCGTGCACGAAGGGATCGCCGTAGCCGCCCTGGCGCAGGAAATCACCGACCGTGCGCGGATCGTCCTCGGGGCCGCGCCCGGCGCGCGCCAGCGCGGTCGCTGCGCGGTTGAAGCGCAGGATGTCGCGCAGCATGTGCCAGAACGCGGGCCGCAGCAGGTTGCCGCGCTGCGCGAACACCGTGTCGAGGTTGGC
>JAJZHH010000177.1 GCA_021804595.1 Pseudomonadota bacterium | reverse complement strand
CGGGTTGCTGCCGGTGCGCTGCAGCACGATGGTGACCAGTCCGGCGGCGGTCAGCGCCAGCGTGATGCCGAGCATCGACAGCACCATCAGCCAGAAGCCGGTCATCTCGACGCGCTGCGCCAGCGCGCCGTTGGCCTCGCGGCCGCGCAGCTGCGGCATCGCGTAGGAAATGATCGACAGACTGACCATCGCGTAGGCGCCGAAGAACGCCAGGTGGCCGTGCGCGGCGGTCATGTCGGTGCCGTGCGCAACGTACTGCACCGGCGCCAGCGTGATGATGAAGCCCCACAGGCCGGCGCCGAGGAAGGCCATCACCGGCGTGCCCATGGCCCACAGCAGCGCGGCCTTGTTCGGGTGCTCGCGGCGGCGTTGCGCATGCATCTTGAACGCAAAAGCGACCAGCAGCATGAACGGAATCGGCTCCAGCGCCGAGAAGATCGAACCCAGCCACTCCCAGTACGCCGGCACGCCGATGAAGTAGTAGTGGTGGCCGATGCCGATGATGCCGGTGACCAGCGACATCGAGATCACGATGTACAGCCACTTCTCGACCACTTCACGGTCGACTCCGGTCATCTTGATGAACACATAGCCGAGCAGCGCGCCGAGGATCAGCTCCCAGTCGCCTTCGACCCAGCCGTGCACCACCCACCACCAGCTGTAGCTGTCCTTGACGGTGTCGGTCGGAAAGTAGAACGCCGGCAGGAACAGCAGCGCCAGGCCCCACAGCGCGCCGACCAGCACGATGTTCAGCGAGGTCTTGCGGCCGCGCCACAGCGTCAGCGTCAGATTGGCCAGCATCGACAGCGCGACCAGCACGATGCCGACCTTGGTCGGCAGCGGCTGCTCGAGGTAGCCGCGGCCCATCGTCGGCAGCAGTGCGTTGCCGGTCAGTCGCGCCAGTTCGGCGTAGGGCACGAACAGATAGCCGAGCAGCGTCAGCGCGCCCGCGATCAGGAACACCCAGAACGTGGCCAGCGCCAGCTTGGGGCTGAACAGCTCGCACTGAGCCTCTTCGGGAACGATGTAGTACGCCGCGCCCATGAACGCCATCAGCAGCCAGACGATCAGCAGGTTGGTATGGCACATGCGTGCGACGTTGAACGGCAGCCACGGCAGCAGCGTGCCGTCGACGTATTTCGCGCCGATGATCAGGCCGAAAACGATCTGCGCAGCAAACAGCGCGAGCGCCGCGATGAAATACGGCTTCGCGACGCTTTGGGATCGGAACTTCATGAATGGACTCCGGAAGTCGGGAAAGGGGGAACGCGTCTTCAGCCCTGGATGTTCGGCGGCCAGTGGTTGGTGTCGACCTGCGACAGCCACTTCAGGTAGGCGACGATGTCATCGAGCTGCTGGTCGTTGAAATGGAAGTTCGGCATCTGGCGACGGCCCGGCACTCCGGTGGGCTGCGCCGCGATCCACGCCTTGATGAAGGGTCCGCCGCGCCGGGTGTAGACGTTGTCGAGTTCGGGCGCGAAATACGAGCCCTCGCCGTTGATCGTGTGGCAGCCCTGGCAGTCGTTGGTGTCGACCAGGTATTTGCCGGCGATGACTTGCGCGGTCATCGCCGACGCGTGGTCGCGCTGCGGGATCGCGCGCCAGGTGGCGGCGGTCAGCAGCAGATAGATGACCAGGAAGAACGCGGCGCTGCCCAAGAAGATGTTGCGCGCCACGGCCTTCGTGAAGACCTGTTGCATGAAAAGCTCCTGAGTGTGACGATTCGGGGGGTGTCGGTTTGATCCGGGCCTTTAAGATTCATTCCTTATGAATCTTTTAGCGCGGACGATGGCTGGATCGGAGAGATTTCTGTCGTGGGTGGGACGGCGCCGGGCCGGGCGCTGGGCTGGGTTTGAATTGGTATTTTGTTTGCATGTTAACTGCTGCACCGCCGCAGCTGTCAAGGCTGTTGCGGTGCGGCGACGGGGGTTCGTTTGTCCGGGATCAAACGCTTGCGCTGGAACCTGACCGCGAAGATCACGCTGTTCGCCGCGGGCTTCCTGGTGTTGTCGCTGGTCGCGGTCGGCGCCACGCTGTGGACTTCGTGGAACCTGCAAGGCGGTGCCGCAGCGGTCAACGAGGCCGGGCGGCTGCGCATGCTCAGCTACAAGCTGGCGCTGAGTTCGGCGTCGCAGCAGCGCCAGCGCATGGCGGCCGACGCGCGCCAGCTGCAGGACAGCCTCGATCTGTTGCGCCGCGGCGACGCGGCGCGACCCTTGTTCGTGCCGTGGGACGCGACGATCCGCGCGCGCTACGCGCGCGTGCAGGCGACGTGGGCGACGCTGCGCCCGCGCTGGCTCGATGCGCCGGCCGCGCGCGCGCCGACGCGCGCGCAGGTCGACGCCTTCGTCGCCAGCATCGACGCGCTGGTGATGTCGATCGAGCGCCGGCTCGACTTCTGGAACACGATGCTGCATACCGCGCAGCTGGCGCTGGCCGGGCTGGTGCTGCTGGGCACGATGCTGATGTTCGTCGCCGGCTTCCTGCTCGTGCTCGACCCGGTCGGGCGCTTGAGCCGCGGCGTCACGGCGCTGGCGCGCGGCGACTATGCGGCGCGGGTCGACGTCGGCACCACCGACGAGCTCGGCGAACTCGCCCAGGCCTTCAACCGCATGGCCGGCCAGCTGCAGGGGGTGCACGACGAGCTCGAGGAGCGGGTGCGCGCGAAGACCGCCGACCTGCGCACCGAACAGCAACGGCTGGCCGCGCTGTACGAGATCAGCGCGCTGGTCTCGCACGCGCAGGACCTGCCGACGCTGGCGCAGGACTTCGTGCGCGCGCTGCAGCGCATCGCCGGCGCCGACGCCGCGGTGCTGCGCTGGACCGACGACGCCGCACGGCGTTACCTGCTGCTGGCCGCCGCGGGCATGCCCGAGGCCATGCGCGCCGACGAACGCTGCCTGCTGCCCGGCGCCTGCCACTGCGGCGGCGCCAGCGTCGACGGCGGCACCCAGGTCGTGCAGTTCGCGCGCGACGCGACGACACCCGAGCAGGCGGCGTGCGTGCGCGCCGGCTTCAGCACCCTGCTCAGCGTACCGGTGGTCGCGCAGCAGCGCCTGCTCGGCGAAGTCGACCTGCTGTACCGCGATGCGTCGCGCGCCGATCCGGCGCAGCACGCGCTGTACGAAACACTGGCCGGGCACCTCGCCGCAGCGATGGAAAGCCTGCGCGGCGCCGCGCTCGAGCGCGAGGCGGTGGTCGCACGCGAGCGCACGCTGCTCGCGCGCGAGCTGCACGACTCGATCGCGCAGGCGCTGGCCTATATGAAGATCCAGCTGCAACTGCTGCGCGGCGCGATGCATGCCGGCGACGCGGCACGCAGCGCCAAGGCGCTCGACGACCTCGACCACGGCGTGCGCGACAGCCTGGCCGACGTGCGCGAGCTGCTGCTGCACTTCCGCACGCGCACCCGCGACCAGGACATCGAACCGGCGCTGCGCATGACGCTGCA
>JAJZHH010000176.1 GCA_021804595.1 Pseudomonadota bacterium | reverse complement strand
CCACTCCTTCCCATCCCGAACAGGACCGTGAAACGCCTCAGCGCCGATGATAGTGCGCATGCGCGTGTGAAAGTAGGACATCGTCAGGCTCCCCATTCAGCCCGGCCACTTGCGTGGCCGGGCTTTTGTCATGTTTCGTACAAATTTTCGACGTAAGCTCTAAAGGAATCGCAATGCCGACCATCAATCAGCTGGTGCGTCAGGGCCGGGTCGCCGAAGTCATCAAGTCGAAGAGCCCGGCGATGGAAAACTCGCCGCAGCGCCGTGGCGTCTGCACGCGCGTCTACACGACGACGCCGAAGAAGCCGAACTCGGCGCTGCGCAAAGTCGCCAAGGTGCGCCTGACCAACGGCTTCGAGGTGATCTCGTACATCGGCGGCGAAGGCCACAACCTGCAGGAACACTCGGTCGTGCTGGTGCGCGGCGGCCGGGTCAAGGATCTGCCGGGTGTGCGCTACCACATCGTGCGCGGCGCGCTCGACCTGCAAGGCGTGAAGGATCGCAAGCAGTCGCGCTCCAAGTACGGCGCGAAGCGTCCGAAGAAGTAATCCACGGAGCACGACCGACGTTGTGCGTCGGTCGCCGGCCGGGTTGTTCCGGCCTGCCGTGTCCCGCCGGTTCCGCGTTTCGCGGAGCTGAGTAAGTGCCCCGCTGATGCGGGGTTTGGGCATTTGCCCGACTGAAACGAAGGAAGCAGCAAGCATGTCTCGTCGTCGTGTCATCGCCAAGCGCGAAATCCTCCCTGATCCGAAGTTCGGCAACGTCGACGTTGCCAAGTTCATGAACGTCGTGATGCTGTCCGGCAAGAAGGCGATCGCCGAAGCCATCGTCTACGGCGCCTTCGACACCATCGAGAAGAAGACGGGCAAGGACCCGGTCGAGGTGTTCACCCAGGCGCTGGGCAACGTCAAGCCGCTGGTCGAAGTCAAGTCGCGTCGCGTCGGCGGCGCCAACTACCAGGTTCCGGTCGAAGTGCGCCCGCAGCGCCGCATGGCGCTGGCCATGCGCTGGCTGCGCGAAGCGGCGAAGAAGCGCGGCGAGAAATCGATGGCGCAGCGCCTGGCCAACGAGCTGGTCGAAGCCGCGGAAGGCCGCGGCGCGGCCATGAAGCGGCGCGACGAAGTGCACCGCATGGCCGAAGCGAACAAGGCCTTCTCGCATTTCCGGTTTTAAGAATCCCAGGACAGAATCATGGCACGCAAAACCCCGATCGAGCGCTACCGCAACATCGGCATCTCCGCGCACATCGATGCCGGCAAGACCACGACCACCGAGCGCATCCTGTTCTACACCGGCGTCAACCACAAGATCGGCGAGGTGCACGACGGCGCGGCGACGATGGACTGGATGGAGCAGGAGCAGGAGCGCGGCATCACCATCACTTCCGCGGCGACGACCTGCTTCTGGAAGGGCATGGACCTGAGCCATCCCGAGCACCGCATCAACATCATCGACACCCCCGGGCACGTCGACTTCACGATCGAAGTCGAGCGCTCGATGCGCGTGCTTGACGGCGCGTGCATGGTCTACTGTGCGGTCGGCGGAGTGCAGCCGCAGTCGGAAACCGTCTGGCGCCAGGCCAACAAGTACAAGGTGCCGCGTCTGGCGTTCGTCAACAAGATGGACCGCACCGGTGCGAACTTCTTCAAGGTCTATGACCAGATGAAGGCGCGGCTGAAGGCCAACCCGGTGCCCATCGTCTATCCGATCGGCGCCGAGGAAAACTTCAAGGGCGTCGTCGACTTGCTGAAGATGAAGGCCATCATCTGGGACGAAGCTTCGCAGGGCATGAAGTTCGACTACGTCGACATTCCCGCCGAGCTGCAGGCCGAGTGCGAGAAGTGGCGCTCGAACATGGTCGAGGCCGCCGCCGAGGCGAACGAAGACCTGATGAACGCCTACCTCGAAGCCGGTGACCTCAGCGAGGCCGAGATCCTCAAGGGGCTGCGCACGCGCACCATCGCCGGCGAGATCCAGCCGATGCTGTGCGGCACCGCGTTCAAGAACAAGGGCGTGCAGCGCATGCTCGACGCCGTCATCGAACTGCTGCCGTCGCCGGTCGACATCCCGCCGGTGCGCGGCCACGACGACGACGACGCCGAAGTCGAGCGCCGCGCGTCCGACGAGGAGAAGTTCTCGGCGCTGGCGTTCAAGCTGATGACCGACCCCTACGTCGGCCAGCTGACCTTCATTCGCGTCTACTCGGGCGTGCTGAACTCGGGCGACACCGTGTTCAACCCGATCAAGGGCAAGAAGGAGCGCATCGGTCGTCTGCTGCAGATGCACGCGAACAACCGCGAGGAAATCAAGGAAGTCCGCGCCGGCGACATCGCCGCCTGCGTCGGCTTGCGCGAAGTCACCACCGGCGAGACGCTGTGCGACCCGGACTCGGTGATCACGCTCGAGAAGATGGTGTTCCCGGAGCCGGTGATTTCGCAGGCCGTCGAGCCCAAGACCAAGGCCGACCAGGAGAAGATGGGCCTGGCGCTCGGCCGCCTGGCGCAGGAGGATCCGTCGTTCCGCGTGCG
Organism: Pseudomonadota bacterium; assembly: GCA_021804595.1. Taxonomy (GTDB): domain Bacteria; phylum Pseudomonadota; class Gammaproteobacteria; order Burkholderiales; family Burkholderiaceae_C; genus Thiomonas_A. The sequence goes on along the minus strand of JAJZHH010000176.1, from coordinate 924 downwards.
CACCGACGAGGAATCGGGCCAGACCATTATTTCGGGCATGGGCGAGCTGCACCTGGAAATTCTCGTCGACCGCATGAAGCGCGAGTTCGGCGTCGAAGCCAACGTCGGCAAGCCGCAAGTCGCGTACCGCGAAACGATCCGCAAGACGGTCGAAAACGCCGAAGGCAAGTTCGTGCGCCAGTCGGGCGGCAAGGGCCAGTACGGTCACGTCGTGCTGAAGATCGAGCCGAGCGAGCCGGGCAAGGGCTTCGAGTTCGTCGACGCGATCAAGGGCGGCGTCGTGCCGCGCGAGTACATCCCGGCGGTGCAGAAGGGCATCGAGGAAACCCTGGGCAGCGGCGTGCTCGCCGGCTACCCGGTGGTCGACGTCAAGGCCACGCTGCACTTCGGCTCGTACCACGAAGTCGACTCGTCGGAACAGGCGTTCAAGATGGCGGCGTCGATCGGTTTCAAGGACGGTTGCCGCAAGGCCGACCCGGTGATCCTCGAGCCGATGATGGCCGTCGAAGTGGAGACGCCGGAAGACTACGCCGGCAACGTGATGGGCGATCTGTCGAGCCGTCGCGGCATGGTGCAGGGCATGGACGACATCGTCACCGGCGGCAAGATCATCAAGGCCGAAGTTCCGCTGTCGGAAATGTTCGGTTATTCGACGACGCTGCGCTCGATGTCGCAGGGCCGCGCGACGTACACGATGGAGTTCAAGCACTACTCCGAAGCTCCGCGCAACGTCGCCGAGGCGATCATCAGCGCGCGCACCTCCAAGTAATCCAGCAAACGAATTCGAAGGCATTTCAATCATGGCGAAGAGCAAATTTGAGCGCACCAAGCCGCACGTCAACGTCGGCACCATCGGCCACGTCGACCACGGCAAGACGACGCTGACGGCGGCGATCACGACCGTGCTGTCGAACAAGTTCGGCG
>JAJZHH010000083.1:5990-13952 GCA_021804595.1 Pseudomonadota bacterium | reverse complement strand
CGCCGGCGCCCACCTCGACCCCCACGGCCACGCCCGCCACCGGCGCGGTCCCCGCTGCGCCGGCGGCGGTGCCGATGCCGGCCGCCGCGCTGCAGCCGCCGCCGCGTCCGGAGGCCGGCATCGCCGAGCTGATCGACCGCGCCACGCATGCGATGATGGCGCGGCGCACGCTGGGGCTGTCGCCGGCGGCGATCGGACTGGCCGCGGCCGACTGGTGGGTGCACCTGGCGAGTTCGCCGGGCAAGCGTCTCGAGCTGGCCGGCTCGGCGCTGCGCGCGCTGCACGCCTGGGGCGACTACCTCGGCCGCGTGCTCGTGCACCAGCGCGGCGAGCCTGAGGCCGGCTGCTGCGTGGTGCCGAGCGAAAGCGACCGCCGCTTCAACGCGCCGCAGTGGCAGCGCTTCCCGTACAACGTGATCCAGCAGTCGTTCCTGCTGCAGGAGGCTTGGTGGCGCGAAGCGACGACCGGGGTGCGCGGCGTCGCGCCGCATCACGAGCAGGTTGTCGCTTTCGGCGCGCGTCAATGGCTCGACATGCTGGCACCGAGCAACGTCGGCGTGTTCAACCCCGAGGTCGTGCAGACGACGATCGACAGCGGCGGCGCCAATCTGCTCGCCGGCGCCGCGGCGCTGCGCGACGACCTGCGCCGCTTGGCCGATGGCGCGCCGCCGGCCGGCACCGAGGACTTCGTTCCCGGCCACCAGGTCGCGTGCACGCCGGGCAAGGTGGTGCTGCGCAACCGGCTGATCGAGTTGATCCAGTACGCACCGAGCACCGCGCAGGTGCACGCCGAGCCGCTGCTGGTGATCCCGGCGTGGATCATGAAGTACTACATCCTCGATCTGTCGCCGCACGACTCGATGGTCAAGTACTTGGTCGACCAGGGCCACACCGTCTACATGGTGTCGTGGCTGAACCCCTCGGGCGACGACCGCGATCTTGGCATGGACGACTACCTGGAACTGGGCCCGCTGGCCGCGCTCGACGCGGTGCGCCGGATCCAGCCCGGGCGCCGCGTGCACGCGGCCGGCTACTGCCTCGGCGGCACGCTGCTGGCCATCGCCGCGTCGCTGCTCGCCGCGCGCGGCGACGACACGCTGGCGACGCTGACGCTGCTGGCGTCGCAGACCGATTTCAGCGAGCCCGGCGAGCTGTCGCTGTTCATCGACCACAGCCAGGTCAGCTTCCTCGAGGACATGATGTGGGCGCAGGGCTATCTCGACACCTCGCAGATGGCCGGCGCGTTCCAGATGCTGCGCTCGTACGACCTGGTGTGGTCCCGCATCACCCGCGACTACCTGCTCGGCAAGCGCCAGGCGCCGAACGACCTGATGGCGTGGAACGCCGATGCGACGCGCATGCCCTACCGCATGCACAGCGAGTATCTGCGCGGCCTGTACCTGAACAACGACCTCGCCGAAGGGCGCTGGAAGGCGCAGGGACAGACGGTCGCGGTCGAGGACGTGCGCCAGCCGTGGTTCGTCGTCGGCACCGAGACCGACCACGTCGCGCCTTGGCGATCGGTGTACAAGATCCATCTGCTGGCGAGCAGCGACGTGACCTTCGTGCTGACCAGCGGAGGCCACAACGCCGGCATCGTCAGCGAACCGGGCCACCCGAACCGGCACTACCGCTGGGCGCAGCGCGCCGCCGGTGCGGCCTTCGTCGACCCGCAGCAATGGGCCGACCAAGCCCATCGCGAAATCGGCTCGTGGTGGCCGCGCTGGTCGGCGTGGCTGGCCGAGCACTCGAGCGCGCGCGTGGCGCCGCCGCGCGTCGGCCTGCCCGGTGCGGGCGCGCTGCCCGACTCGCCGGGCAGTTATGTTCTGCAGCGTTGACCCGTGGAGGCCGGATGACCGAATGGATCGAAAACCATACGCTCGATGAGCTCCAGGTTGGCGCGTCCGCCAGCCTGAGCCGCAGTTTCACGCAGGACGACGTGCAGGCCTTCGCGCTGCTGTCGGGCGACGTCAACCCCTCGCACGTCGACCCGGCCTTCGCCGCCAGCGACCGCTTCCATCAGGTCGTCGCCCACGGCATGTGGAGCGCGGCGCTGCTGTCGAACCTGCTCGGCACGCAACTGCCGGGCCCCGGCACCGTCTACCTCGGGCAGACGCTGCGCTTCCAGCACCCGGTGTTTCTCGGCGACACGGTGCGCGCCACCGTGACCGTCAGCGCCCTGCACCGCGGCGCGGCGCCGCACGCGACGCTGCATTGCAGCGTCGTCAACCAGCGCAACGAGACGGTGGCCGAAGGCGACGCCGAAGTGCTGCTGCCGACGGCCAAGGTGCGCCGCGAGCGCGCCCACCTGCCGCGGCTGGAACTGCGCGACCCCGGCGTCAAGCTGCGCGCGCTGGTGGCGCAGGCGCAGGCCGCGCTGGCCGGCCGCGAGCCGCCGCGGGTGGCGGTCGTGCACGCGGCCGACGCGGTGTCGCTGGGCGGCGCGGTCGACGCCGCCGCCGCCGGCCTGATCGTGCCGGTGTTCGTCGGCGCCGAGGCCAAGCTGCGCGCCGCGGCGCAGGCCGCCGGCATCGATCTGTCGCGCTACGACATCGTCGCCACCGAGCACAGCCACGCCGCCGCCGAACGCGCGGTGGCGATGGCGCGCGCCGGCGAGGTGCAGGCGCTGATGAAGGGCTCGCTGCACACCGACGAGCTGATGCACGCGGTGGTCGACCCATTGCACGGGCTGCGCGGCGCGCGCCGCATCAGCCATGTGTTCGTGATCGACGCGGTCGGCCAGCCGCGGCTGCAGCTGCTGACCGACGCGGCGATCAACGTCGCCCCCGACCTGCTGGCCAAGCGCGACATCGTGCTCAACGCGATCGATCTGGCACATGCGCTGGGCATCGAGCAGCCTAAGGTCGCGATCCTGTCGGCGGTCGAAACGGTCACGCCCAAGCTGCCGTCGACGCTGGACGCCGCGGCACTGTGCAAGATGGCCGACCGCGGCCAGATCACCGGCGCCCTGCTCGACGGCCCGCTGGCCTTCGACAACGCGGTGTCGCTGCGCGCCGCGCAGACCAAGGGCATCGTCTCGCCGGTAGCCGGCGACGCCGACATCCTGGTCGCGCCCGACCTCGAAGCCGGCAATATGCTGGCCAAGCAGCTCGAATACCTGGCCGAGGCCAAGGTCGCCGGCATCGTGCTCGGCGCCCGCGTGCCGGTGGTGCTGACCAGCCGCGCCGACCTGCCCGACGCGCGCATGGCGTCGTGCGCGCTGGCCGTGCTGCAGCTGCTCGCCGCGTCGACCGACGCCGCTGCGGCGGCGCGCGTGGAGGCCGGAGCATGAGCGACGGCGCCTCCACGCACGCGCCCCACGGCCGCGGCCCCGTGCTGAGCCTCAACGCCGGCTCGTCGAGCCTGAAGTTCGCGTTGTTCGACGCCGCAGAGCCGGCCGCGGGGCTGCCCAGCGCGCTGCTGCGCGGCGAGATCGACGCCCCCGGCGGGCGCCCGCTGCTGCGCTGGGCGCGCGCCGGCGAGGCCGAGCGCGAGCTGCAGCCGCCGGCGCTGCGCGGCGACATCGGCGCCGAAGTCGGCTGGCTGCTCGACTGGCTGCAGCGTGAGCTCGGCTACGAGCCGCCGCAGCGCGTGGCGCACCGCATCGTCCACGGCGGGCTGCACTACGACGCGCCGGTCGCGATCACGCCGCAGGTGCTGCGCGACCTGCGCGAGCTGGTGCAGCTGGCTCCGCTGCACCAGGGTCCCGGGCTGGCCGGGGTCGACGCGGCGCGCGCGGCGCTGCCGCACGCGCGCCAGATCGCCTGCTTCGACACCGCGTTCCACGCCGGGCACGCCGACGCCGAGCGGCGCTACGCGATTCCGCGCGTCTGGCACGAGCGCGGCTACCAGCGCTACGGCTTCCACGGCCTGTCGTACGACGCGATCAGCCAGCGCCTGCCGGCGCTGCTCGGCGCGCGCGCGCAGCAACGCGTCGTCGTCGCCCACCTGGGCAGCGGCGCCAGCCTGTGCGGCATGCACGGCTTGCGCAGCGTGACCACGTCGATGGGCTTCACCGCGCTCGACGGCCTGGTCATGGGCACGCGCTGCGGCGCGCTCGACCCCGGGCTGGTGCTGCAGTGGTTCCAGCACGACCGCCTCGGCGCCGACGAGGTCAGCGACCTGCTGTACCGCCACAGCGGGCTGCTCGCCGTGTCCGAGATCAGCGCCGACACGCGCGACCTGCTGGCCAGCGCCGACCCGCGCGCGCGCCAGGCGCTGGACCTGTTCGTCGCGTCGATCGTGCGCCAGCTCGGCGGCGTCGTCGCCACGCTGGGCGGCCTCGACGCGCTGGTGTTCACCGGCGGCATCGGTACCCACCAGCCGCGCATCCGCGCCGCGGTCGTCGAGCGCCTGCGCTGGCTCGGGCTGGCGCTCGACGACCGCGCCAACGACGCCGGCGACATGCACGTCGCCGCCAGCGACAGCCGCGTCCCGATCCTGGTGCTGCGCACCGACGAGGAAGCGGTGATGGCGCTGCACGCGATGCAGCTGTCGACGAGGCGCTCGCGATGAACCTGGCCGCGGCCTTGCCCACCCCGCTGCTGATGTTCGGCGCCACCGTCGTGCTCAGCTTCGTGCTCGGCCTCGAGCTGCACGGCTACCGCCGCGCGCAGGACGAAGGCGTCGGCTTCGGCACCACGCGCACGCTGACGCTGATCGGCGCCGCCGGTTTCGTGTTGTGGACGCTCGACGGCAGCGCGCCGCGCGGGCTGTATCTGGCCGGGCTGGCGGCGCTGGCCGCGTGGCTGCTCGGCGACCAGTGGCGCGGCCGGCGCAGCGCCGAGGCCGGCGCGCTGCTGCCCGGGCTGATCGCGCTGCTGGCCTACACGCTGGGGCCGCTGGTGCAGACCCAGCCCGACTGGATGGTCGCCGCGGTGCTGATCGTCGCGGTGCTGATGCTGGCCGAGAAGCCGCTGATCCGGCGCCTGTCGGACGCGGTGCCGGCGTCCGAAGGCGCGACGCTGGCCAAGTTCGGCATCCTCGCCGGGCTGGTGCTGCCGCTGCTGCCCGACCGGCCGATTCCGGGGCTGCCGTCGATCACCTATTCCGGCGTGTGGATGGCGGTGGTGCTGATCTCGGCGATCTCCTACGCCGGTTACCTGGCGCACACCTACGCCTTCCCGAACGCCGGCACGCTGCTCACCGGGCTGCTCGGCGGCGTGTACTCGAGCACTGCGGCGACCGTCGTGCTCGCGCGCCAGGCGCGCGCCGACCGCGCGGTGGCGGTGCTGGCGCCGGCGGCGACGGTGCTGGCCACCGCGATGATGTACATCCGGCTGTGGCTGCTGATCGCGCTGCTCGGCCACTGGCGCGCGGCGCTGGCGCTGGCGCTGCCGTTCGGCGTGCTGCTGGCCGGCACGCTGGGTGTGGCGGCCTGGCTGTGGCGCGGCGCGCGCCGCGACGGCAACGTCGCGGCGGCGCCGAAGCTGGGGCCGCACAACCCGCTGGATCTGCCGGTGGCCTTCCTGTTCGCCGGGCTGTTCGTCGTGTTCGCCGCGCTGACCGCCTTCGTCACCAGCCACTTCGGCGATACCGGGCTGCATCTGCTGAGCTTCATCGTCGGCTTCAGCGACATCGACCCCTTCGTGCTGTCGCTGCTCGCCGGCCACTTCCAGGTCAGCGAACAGGCGGTGATCACCGCGGTGCTGATCGCCTCGGGCAGCAACAACCTGCTGAAGGCCGGCTACGCGCTGGCGCTGTCGCGCCAGCGCTCGATGCTGCCGGCCGCCGCGTGGCTGCTGGCCACGCTGCTGCTGTCGCTGGCCTGGGCCGCCGTGGCCGGTTGAGCGCCGCGCCTACGCGGCGCGGTGGCGGAACAGCCACGCCGCGGCGACCATGCCGGCGACGCCGAGCAGGGCCAGCGGCCAGAACTGCGGCAGCAGTTGCAGCGTATCGGCGCCCTGCAGGAACACGCCGCGCACGATGACCAGGAAGTAGCGCATCGGATTGAGCAGCGTCAGCCACTGCACGATGCGCGGCATGTTGGCGATCGGCGACGCGAAGCCCGACAGGATCACCGCCGGCACCATGAACAGGAACACGCCGAGCAGCCCCTGCTGCTGCGTCACCGCCAGCGACGAGATCATCAGCCCGATGCCGATCGCCGCGAGCAGGAACAGCACCATGCCCAGGCCCAGCGCGACGAGGCTGCCGAGCAAGGGCACGTGGAACCAGGCCACCGCCATCGCGACCGTGAACACGCCTTCGGCGCCGCCGATCAGGAAGCCCGGAATCGCCTTGCCGAGCAGGATCTCGACCGGGCGCAGCGGCGTGACCAGCAACTGGTCGAAGGTGCCGAGCTCGCGCTCGCGCGCCACCGACAGGCCGGTGACGAGCAGCGTGATGACCAGCATCAGCAGCGCGACGATGCCGGGCACGATGAACCAGCGCGACTGCAGGTTCGGGTTGTACCAGGCGCGCACGACCAGCTGAGCCGGCGCCCCGCGCCAGCGGTGCGCGGCGGTCCATTCGCGGTTGAAGTCGAGCACGATGGCGCCGACGTCGTTGAGCGCCAGGCTGGCGGTGTTCGAGTCGCGACCGTCGACGATGGCCTGCAGCGTCGCGGGCCGGCCGCGCAACAGGTCGCGCGTGAAGTCGGGGCCGAAATGCAGCACCAGCAGCGCGCGGCGCTGCTCGACCAGCGGCGCGATCTGCGCGTCGGCGCTCAGCGTGGCCACGCGCGCGAACGTCGCCGAGCCGTCGAAGCGCGCCAGCAGCTGGCGCGACGCGGCGCCGCGGTCCTCGTTGTAGACCGCGTACGGCACGTGGTTCAGGTCGAAGCTGGCGGCGTAGCCGAACACCATCAGCTGGATCAGCGGCGGCCCGATCAGCACCGCGCGGCTGGCGCGGTCGCGCAGCAGCGCGAGCAGTTCCTTGCGCACCAGCGCGACGATGCGCATCACGGTGTCGAGCATCGCGTGTCCTCGCTCAATCGAGCCGCTTGCGCGAGCGCGCCCACGCCAGCGCGAAGAACAGCGCCGCCATCAGCGCCAGCGCCGCCGCGTTGTCGCGCACCACCGGCCACACGTCGCCGGCCAGGAACAGCGTGTGCAGGATCGCGACGTAGTAGCGCGCGGCGACCAGGTGCGTGAGCAGGCGCACCGCGGCGGGCATCGAGCCGATGTCGAAAATGAACCCCGACAGAATGAACGCCGGCAGGAAGGTCGCGATCACCGCGACCTGGGCGCTGACGAACTGGCTCCTGGCCAGCGTCGAGATCACCAACCCCATGCCCAGCGCGGCGAGCAGGAACAGCGCCGAGCAGCCGATCAGCAACCACACGCTGCCGTGCAGCGGCACGCGGAACAGGCCCACCGCCATCGCCACCGACAGCAGCATGCCGCCGATGCCCAGCACGAAATACGGCAGCAGCTTGCCGAGCAGGATCTCGCTCATCGTCACCGGAGTGGCCATCAGCGCCTCCATCGTGCCGCGCTCCCATTCGCGCGAGACGACCAGCGCGGTCAGCAGCGCGCCGATCAGCGTCATGATCACCGCGACCAGCCCCGGCACCAGGAAGTCGCGGCTGCGCAGCGCCGGGTTGTACCAGACGCGCTGCTGCAGGCGCACCGGCTGGCGCAGCGCGACACCGGCCTGGTCGGCCTGCAGCCGCAGCCAGTTCTGCCACACGCCCTGCACATAGCCCTCGACCAGTCGCGCGGTGTTGGCGTCGACGCCGTCGACGATGACCGCGACCGCGGCGCCGTCGCCCAGGCTGCGGCGGGCGAAGTCGGCGCGCAGCCAGACGATGCCCGAGACATCGCCGCGCTGCAGCGCGGCGCCAGCCTGCGCGATGTCGCGAAAGCGCTGCGGCGCGAACTGCGCCGACTGCTCGAAGCCGGCGACCAGCGACGCGGCCTGCGGCGACGGCTGCTCGACGACGACGGCCAGCGGCACGTGGCGCGCGTCGAGCGAGACGCCGTAGCCGAACAGCAGCAGCAATACCACCGGAAGCACGAA
>JAJZHH010000083.1:0-5890 GCA_021804595.1 Pseudomonadota bacterium | reverse complement strand
CCCCCGGCGCTGACGCGCCGCGCTCATGCCGCCCTCCGCAGCACCGCCTCGTGCTGGCGGATCAGCGCGATGAACGCGTCCTCCAGGCTCGGCTCGGCGGCACCGTCCTCGCGCGCGCGGGCGCGGATCTCGCTCGGCGTGCCGCTGGCCAGGATCTCGCCCAGCGACATCAGCACGACGCGATCGCAGTATTCGGCCTCGTCCATGAAATGGGTCGTGACCAGCACCGTCACGCCCGATTCGGCCAGCGCGTTGATGCGCTGCCAGAACTCGCGTCGCGCCAGCGGATCGACGCCCGAGGTCGGCTCGTCGAGGAACAGGATCGTCGGTTCGTGCATCAGCGCACAGGCCAGCGCCAGGCGCTGCTTGTAGCCGACCGCCAGCTCGCCGGCGCCGGCGTCGGCGACCTCGGCCAGCTCGAACGCGTGCAGCGCCCAATCGAGCTGGCGCTGCCGGCGCGCGCCACGCAGCCCGTAGGCCGAGGCGAAGAAGGCCAGGTTCTGCGCCACGCTCAGGTTGGCATACAGCGCGAAGCGCTGGGCGACGTAACCGATGCGCGCGCGCGCTGCGGCGCGTGCGACGCGCAGATCGACTCCGGCCACACGCAAGCTGCCGCCGCTGGCCGCCAGCAGCCCGCACAGCATGCGGAACACCGTGCTCTTGCCGGCGCCGTTGGCGCCGAGCAGGCCGAACACTTCACCGCGCGCGACTTCGAAGTCGATGCCACGCACCGCTTCGAAGTCGCCGAAGCGCCGGCGCAGCCCGTGCACCTCGATCACCGCGGCCGCCGGCGGCGCGTCGGCGCCCGGCGCGGACGCCGCCGGCGGCGTCGCCACCGCGCGCCCGGCATCACGCAGGCGGCTGACGAAGACGTCCTCGAAGCGCGGCGCCACCTCGTCCCAGCGCTCGCCGGCGGCGCGCGGCGGCGCGCCGGCGCCGAGCACGACGCGAACGCCGTCGGCCTGCGGCAGCGCGTCGAGCACGCCGTCGCGCCGCTGCAGCTCGAGCTGCAGCTGCCGGCGGCTGCGCCGCGCGTCGCGCACCAGCCAGCTGCGCCCGGCCAGCGGTGCGGCCACCGTCGCCGCGGCCTCGCGCAGCAGCAGCCGGCCTTCATGCAGCAGCACGATGTCGTCGCAGTGCTCGGCCTCGTCGAGGTAGGCGGTGCTGACCAGCACACTGGCGCCTTGCTCGCGCATGCCCTTGATGATGGCCCACAGCTCGCGGCGCGAAATCGGGTCGACGCCGACCGTCGGCTCGTCGAGCAGCAGCAGGCGCGGCGCGCGCAGCAGCACGCAGGCCAGGCCGAGCTTCTGCTTCATGCCGCCGGACAGCGCGCCGGCGCGGCGCGCGCCGAACGGACCCAGCGCGGTCAGTCGCAGCAGTTCGGCGAAGCGAGACTCGCGGGCGGCGTCGTCGAGCCCCTGCAGATCGGCGTACAGGCGCAGGTTCTCGTGCACCGTCAGGTCCTCGTACAGCCCGAAGCGCTGCGGCATATAGCCGATCGACGCCTGGATCGTCGCCGCGTCGGCGACGCTGTCGGCACCGAGCACTTCGACGCCGCCGGCATCGGGGTGCAGCAGTGCGGCGGCCAGCCGCATCAGCGTCGTCTTGCCGGCGCCGTCGGGGCCGAACACGCCGGTCACGCGGCCGGCGGCGACGTCGAGATCGACATCGCGCAAGGCGTCGACGACGCGCACGCCCTGGCGGAAACGCTTGCCCGCCGCGCGCAGCCGCAGCGCGAATTCAGCCACCGCAGACCCGCTCGGGCTGCGCTTGCGGCGCGTTGCCGTGCAGCGGCACGCGCACCGTCACCGGCATGCCCAGCCGCAGCAGCCCTTGCGGATTGCACGCGAACACGCGAACGCGGTAAACGAGTTCGCTGCGCAGCTCAGGCGTCTGCACCGACTTCGGCGTGAATTCGGCGGTTGGCGAGACGAAGCCGATCCAGCCGGCAAACGCCTTGCCGGGAAAACTGTCGCTGGAAATCTGTGCGCGCATGCCCGGGCGCACGTGGCCCAGTTCGGTCTCGGGCAGGTAGACACGGGCCCACACCGGGTTGTCGAGCGCGACGGTGTAGACCGGCAGCTGCGGCGACGCCATGTCACCGACTTCGACGATGCGATCCTCGACCACGCCCGCGGCCGGTGCGCGCAGCACGGTGTCGGCCAGCTCGCGCTGCGCCAGCGCCAGCGCGGCGCGGTCGGCGTCGACTTGCGCCGCCGCCGCCGCGATGTCCTCGCGGCGCGGGCCCTGGCGCGCCAGGCTCAGGCGCTGGCGCGCGCGGTCGAGCTCGGCGGCGGCAGCACGGCGCGCCGCCGCGGCGTCGTCCAGCGCCTGCCGCGGCAGGAAGTCGGCGGCGACCAGCTCACGCTGGCGCTGCCAGCTCAGTTGCGCATTGTGTGCGGTGGCGCCAGCGGCGTCGACCGCGGCGGCGGCCTCGGCGACTTCCTGCGGCCGGCTGCCGGCGCGCATTCGCGCCAGCACCGCCTGCGCCGCGGCCAGCGATGCGCCGGCACGCGCCGCCGCGTCGCGATAGCGTGCGGCGTCGAGCCGCGCCAGCGCCTGGCCGGCGGCCACGCGCTCGCCCTCATTCACCAGCAGCGCGTCGACGCGGCCGGCATCGTTGAACGCCAGCTGCATCTGGCGCACGTCGACGTTGCCGTACAGCTGCAGCACGTCGGTGGCGCGCCGCGGGGCGCGCCACCAGACCACGGCGGCGGCGACGGCGGCGGCGACGACGACGATCGGCAGGATCAGGCGTTTGCGTGCTGGCATGGTCGACGGCGCGTGGAGGATCTGGAACAAAGCCCGGCGCAAGGCTCGAGCTGGCAATGGTGGACATTGTCGCGCCGAACCCGGCTCGCGGCGTTTGACCAATGGCAATACCGCAGCCGTGCGCCAGCGGCTAGCATGGGGCATGCCTCCGCCACGCCCTGCCCGCCCCCGACGTCAACGCGCAGCGCTGCTGCGGCTCGCCGGCGTCGCCGCGGCTGCACTCGCGCTGGCACCCTTCGCGCGCGCCGACGACCTGCTGCAGGTGTTCGCGCGCGCGCAGCGCGACAACCCGACGCTGCGCGCCGCTCAGGCCGGCTACCGCGCCGCGCTGGCGCAGGCGCCGGCGGCGCGCGCCGCGCTGCTGCCGCAGCTCGACGCGGCGGCCACGGTCGGCGCCAGCCGCCAGTCGAACAGCGACAACCCGCTGCTGCAGCGCTTCGCGATGCCGACCGACTGGAGCTACGAGCAGCGTGACCTCAGCCTGACCGCGACGCAGGCGCTGTACCGACCCGGTGCGCACCTCGCGGTGCGCCTGGCCGAGAACGCCGCGCAACAGGCCTACGTGGCGCTGCTGCGCACCGACCAGCAACTGATGGTCGACGTCGCCAGCGCCTATTTCGACCGTCTCGCCGCCGCCGACGCGCTGCGTACGCTGCAGCACCAGCGCGACGCCGTCGCGCAGCAGCTCGCCGCAGCGCATGCGCGCTTCGCCGCCGGCCGCGGCACCATCGTCGACGTGCGCGACGCGCAGGCCACGGCCGACGCGCTCGACGCCCGGCTGATCGCTGCGCGCAACCGCATCGCGCTGACCGACGATCGCCTCGAGCAACTCAGCGGCGCGCGCTGCGCCGCCCCGGCGCCGCTGCTGCCGCTGCCGCGGCTGCCGACACCCGACGGCACGCTGGCGCAATGGGCGCAACGTGCGGAGCACGACGCACTGAGCGTGCGTGCCGCCGCACTCGCGCTGGCCGCCGCGCGACTGCAGCGCCAACTCGCGCACAGCGGCGCACGGCCGCAGCTCGACGCCTATGCGCGCGTCGAGCATGCCAGCACCAGCGGCGGCAGCAATCTGTTCCCGTTCGGTGCGCGCAGCGACGTCGCCTCGGTCGGCGTGCAGCTGCGCTGGGCGCTGGCCACCGGCGGGCGCGTCGACGCCGACGTCGAGCAGGCCGCGCAACGTCTGCAGCAGGCCGACGCCTTGCGCGACGCGGCGCGCGACGACTCGCGGCTGGCCGCGCGCAGCGCCTTCCTGACGCTCGACGCCGACCGCGCGCGGGTGGCGTCGCTGCGCGCGGCGCTGCGCTCGAGCGACGCCGCGCTGGCGGCGAACCGGCTCGGCTACAAGGTCGGCATGCGCAGCAGCAGCGACGTGCTCGACGCGCTGGCCAGGCGCAGCGACACCGAACGCGAATTCGACGCCGCGCGTTACGCGGTGCTGCTCGACGGGCTGCGTCTGCGGCAGGCCGCCGGCAGCCTGCGCGCCGCCGATCTGCAGGCGCTCGACGCGCTGCTGCAGCGCTGACGCCGCGGCGCAGCGCCGCCGCCGGTTCAGGGATGGACGATCAGCACCGGCACCGTGCTGGCGCGCGCCACCGCTTCGGCCACGCTGCCCAGCACCAGATGGCGCACGCCGCTGCGACCATGGCTGCCGATCGCGATCAGGTCGGCGCCCCAGTCGGCGGCGGCGCCGACCACGGCGTCGGCCACGTTCTTCTGCTCGGGCCCGGTCTCGGCGATCACCGAGCTGGTGTCGAGCCCCCACTGCGTGGCACGACCGACCCAGTCGTCGAGCAGCAGGCGCGCTTCGCCGTGCGTGACCTGCACGATGCTGGGCACGACGCCGACCAGCGCGCTGAAGTCGAGCACGTGGACGAAGCGCAGCGCGGCACGGCATTCGCGCGCCAGCGCGATCGCGTGCTCGGCCGCCGCCTGCGCGGTGCTGCTGGAGTCGAGCGGAACCAGGATCTTCTTGTACACGGCGTTCTCCGGATGGTGCGAGGGTGGCCGTGCACCGCGCCTCAGCGCGCGCTCACGGCGCGATCGCGCCGCTGCGCAGCGCCTGCTCCGAGTACGGGAACACGATGTCCGGGTCGGGGCGCAGCAAGGCGTGGTCCTTGCCTTTGTAGTCGAGGTGCGCCAGCAGGTCCATGATCAGGCTCAAGCGCGCGCGCCGCTTGTCGTCGGCGCGCACCACGGTCCACGGCGCCACCGCGTTGTGCGTGCGCGCGAACATCGCGTCGCGCGCGACGCTGTAATCCTTCCAGTGCTGCAGCGCGACGGCGTCGATCGGGCTGCTCTTCCATTGCTTGAGCGGGTCGTCGAGACGAGCCTTCAGGCGCTTTTTCTGCTGCGCGCGGTCGATGTCCAGGTAGTACTTGAACAGGCGGATTCCCGAGCGCACCAGCAGCTGCTCGAACACCGGAACCGTCTCGATGAACTCCTCGTACTGCGCTTCGGTACAGAAGCCCATCACGCGTTCGACGCCGGCCCGGTTGTACCAGCTGCGGTTGAACAGCACGAACTCCTGCGCCCGCGGCAGGTGCGGCGCGTAGCGCTGGAAATACCAGGCGCCGGCTTCGAGGTCGGATGGCTTGCTCAGCGCGACCACGCGCGTGTCGCGCGGCGACAGATGCTCGATGATGCGTTTGATCGTGCCGTCCTTGCCGGCGCCGTCGCGCCCCTCGAGGATGACCAGGATGCGCTCGCCCTGGGCGATCAGATGGCGCTGGTACTTGACCAGTTCGATCTGCAGCGCGCGCAGCTGCCTGGCGTAGGACAGCTTCGGCGCGGCCTTCGGTTTGGCGGGCATGGCGGGCTCCGGAACGGGTGCGCGCACGCCGGCTGGCGTGCGCACCGACAGCATACCGTGCTCAGCTCAGATACTGCCCCCCGTTGATCGACAGCGTCGCACCGGTCAGGAACGCGGCGCGCTCGTCGACCAGGAAAGACACCGCGTGCGCGATCTCGTCGGGGGCGCCGAGGCGACCCACCGGGATCTGCGCAATGACGCCGGCAAGCACCTGCGGGTCCATCGCCTGCACCATGTCGGTGGCGATGTAGCCCGGCGCGATCGCGTTGACCGTGATGCCCTTGCGCGCCGACTCCAGCGCCAGCG
>JAJZHH010000175.1 GCA_021804595.1 Pseudomonadota bacterium | reverse complement strand
GCCAGGGCGATCAGTGATTTTTTCATCGTGAACATCTCCAGAGTAGGGATCCATGCGGATCGTTTTCAGGCTGGTGTGCGCCGCTCAAGGCGCTTCACGCTCATGTCCGGCCCTTGAGAAGCAGGGACGATCAATGCCAGACAGTGGTCAATACTACGGGGAAGGGCGACCGATTGCGCCGCTTGGAGGTCAGATTCGGCGCTCGTTGTTGTGTGGCGGCAACAACCGCGGATCAGCTCGGCGCGGTGTGCCGCGGCAGCGCGCGCGCGACCAGCTGCGCCTGCGCGGCGAACGCGCGAAAGCCCTCGAGCAGCGCGGCGTCGAGTTCGCGCCGCGACGGCGCGCGGTCGGCGTAGAACACGCCGATCAGGTTGCCTTCAAGGTGGAAGCCGGCCAGCACGAAGGCCTCGGCGCCGGTGGCCGCGGCGACGTCGCCCCAGACGGTGGCGTCGCCCTGCAGCACCGCCTGCTCGCGCAGTTGCGCTTCGTGCCGCGGATCCCAGGGCAGGGCCAGCGCCTCGCGCAGCGCGTCGGCGTCGAGCCCGAGCACGATGCGTGCCAGAAGGCGGTCGCGTTGCGGGTTGAGCAGGCAGAACGCGACGCGATCGATGCCGACCGCACGGTGCATGCCTTCGACGCACGCCTCGAGCAGCAAGGGCAGCTCGCGCCGGCTGGTGGCCACGGCGCCGAGCTCGGTCAGCGCGCGCAGCTGCTGCGCGAGGTCGGGTTCGGGCAGTTCCGGCTCATGCGGCGCGTCGTCGGCCGCGGCGTGGGTGCCGGGAATCGCGTGCGCCGGCACGCCGAGCGCCTGCGCCAGGATCGCCGCCTCGCGCGCGTTCTCGGCCAGCTGCTCCAAGGTCATGGCTTCGTCCTGGCGCAGCAGCTGTGCCACCTGGCGCGCCAGCGCGCGCGCCGGCGCGCCGTCCCAGCCTTGCTGCGCGGCGCGGCTCAGGCGCCAGCCCAGCGTCACTTCGGGGCTGTCGGCGTGCAGCGCGTCGAGCTTCCAGCGGTGCAGCAGGTCGTTCGACAGCGCGCGCAGGCTGCAGCCGAGCACGGCCTGCTCGGCCTGTTCGGCGTCCTCGCCGGTGCGCAGACGCTGATCGAGACGTTCGGCGTCGTCTTCGCCGAAGCACCACAGCGCGAGTTCGCCGATCGACCCGAGCAACGCCTCGACGAACAGGCGCTCGGCGGCCTCGCGGCTGCGCTGCTGGCGCAGCGCCAGCGCGCGCACCTGCACCGCGGCGTGCAGCGCGCGGCCCAGCGCCTGTTCGACGCGATGCGCGTAGCGCGACGCGCCGGCCATGGTCTCGACCGCCAGCGCCGACACGCACAGCGAACGGATCGGGTTGAGCCCGAGCACGACGACGGCGCGGCTGACCGTGACCACACGCGCGCCGCCGGCCATCCCGAGATGCGCGGCGTTGGCTGCGCGCAGCACGCGCGAGGTCAGGCCCGGGTCGCGCAGGATGATGTCGGCGACCTGCTGGCCCGAGGTCTCGTCGCGGTCGGCGGCGTTCACCAGTTGATTCAAGGTCAGGCCGAACGCCGGCATGTCCTGCTCGGCGATGCGGCGCGCGAGCGCCTGGTGCGCGGCGGGCGTGGCGGAGGTGGCGGCAGGCGGCGGGGTGGACATCGATCGATCTCGGGCGCGGTGCTAATCTTGGCGTCGCGCCGAGGCGCAACGCGGGTCAATTCAATATATTGTCCATGGAAGCGATCACCGATAACGAGTTGCTCGGCTTCAGCCGGTTGATGATGCAGGCTGCCGGCATCATGCTGCCGAGCACGAAGAAGGCGCTGGTCAGCGCGCGGCTGTCGCGCCGGCTGCAGGCGCTGGGTCTGAGCAGCTACACCGACTATCTGACGCACTTGCAGCGCGACGGCGCCGAGCGCCAGCGCGCGATCGACCTGCTGACGACCAACGAGACCTACTTCTTTCGCGAACCGCGGCATTTCGCCTTCCTCGGCGAGCGCATCCTCGCGACCTACGACGCCCAGCGCCCGTTTCGCGTCTGGAGCGCGGCGTGTTCCAGCGGCGAGGAGCCGTACAGCGTCGCGATGCTGCTGGCCGAGCGCCTCGGCACGCGGCCGTGGGAAGTGCTCGCCTCGGACATCAGCACGCGGGTGCTCGAGCAGGCCCGCGCCGGCGTCTACCCGATGGAGCGCGCCGAGAAAATCCCGCCGCCGTATCTGAAGCGCTACTGCCTCAAGGGCGTCGGCGCCCACGACGGCCACTTCAGCATCGCGCCGGTGCTGCGCGAACGCGTCACGTTCCGCGAGGTCAACCTGAACACGAATCTGCCCGAGCTCGGTGCGTTCGATCTGATCCTGCTGCGCAACGTGATGATCTATTTCGACCAGCCGACCAAGCGCCAGGTCTGCCAGCGGCTGGCCGCGCTGCTGCGCCCCGGCGGCCACCTGTTCGTCGGCCATTCGGAAAGCCTCAACGGGCTCGACTGCGCACTGCGCATGGTGCAGCCGGCGGTCTATCGCAAGGACGGGGCTTCGTGACGCAGCCGACGGGCGAGCCGCTGGAGATCTTCCTGCAACCGGGCGAGCTGTATTTCGGCGACGGCCACACCCGGGTGCGGACCCTGCTCGGCTCGTGCGTGGCGATCGCGGTGTGGCACCCGCTGCGTCGCATCGGCGGCCTGTGCCACTACATGCTGCCCAGCCGCGCGGCCGCGCCGCGCTGGCGCGGCCACGACCACGGCCACGTGCTCGACGGTCGCTACGGCGACGAGGCGATGCTGATGTTCCTGCGCCACATGCGCGCGGCCGGCACAGCGCCGACCGAGTACGACGCCAAGCTGTTCGGCGGCGGGCGCATGTTCGATACCAACGGGATCGACATTCCGCACAAGAACGTCGCGATGGGACGCGAGTTGGTCGCGCTGCACGGCATGCGCCTGCGCGCCGAGCATCTCGGCGGCGCCGGCCACCGCAATCTGCAGTTCGAGATTTGGAGCGGAGACGCGTATCTGCGTTTCTGGGGGCAGGACGCCGAGCAAAAATCTGCGTCGCTGGCCTGAACCATCACAAAAGGGAGACCGGCATGGAGCCGTCGAACAAGATCAAGGTATTCATCGTCGACGATTCGGCGGTTGTCCGCCAGGTGCTGCAGGCGGTCTTGCAGCGCGATCCCGGCATCGAGGTCGTCGGCGTCGCGCCCGACCCGCTGTTCGCGCTGCAGCGCATGCAGCAGGGCCAGTGGCCCGACGTGCTGGTGCTCGACGTCGAAATGCCCCGCATGGACGGCATCACCTTCCTGAAGAAGCTGATGGTCGAGCACCCGCTGCCGGTCGTGATCTGCTCGACGCTGACCGAAAAGGGCGCGCAGATCACGCTCGACGCGCTGGCCGCCGGCGCCGTCGCGGTGGTCACCAAGCCCCGCGTCGGGCTGAAGGACTTCCTGCTCGAGCAGACCGTCGAGTTCAGCCAGACGATCAAGGCGGCGGCGCGCGCGCGCACCGCCAATCTCGGCCAGATGCG
>JAJZHH010000002.1:38304-51226 GCA_021804595.1 Pseudomonadota bacterium | reverse complement strand
TCGACGTGCTGGTCAACAACGCCGGCATGACGCAGGAGGGGGTCGCCGAGAACTTCACCCGCTTCGTCGACCTCGACCTGCACGACTGGCACGCCAGCCTCGCGCGCAACCTCGATACCTGCTTCCTGGTGACGCGCCAGGTGCTGCCGGGAATGCTGGCGCGAGGCGCCGGGCGCATCGTCAACGTGTCCTCGGTGACCGGCCCGCTGGTGAGCAACCCGGGCGAGTCCGCGTACAGCGCGGCCAAGGCCGGCATGGTCGGCATGACGCGCGCGTTGGCGCTGGAAGTGGCCGAGCGCGGCGTCACCGTCAATTGCGTCGCCCCGGGCTGGGTCGCCACCGCCTCGCAGACCGCCGAGGAGTCGCAGGCCTCGGCGCACACGCCCTTCGGCCGTGCCGGGACCCCGGCGGAAATGGCCGCGGCGATCGCCTTCCTGGCGATGCCCGGGGCCAGCTACATCACCGGCGAGATGCTGGTCGTCGACGGCGGCAACATCCTGCAGGAGCGCAAGGGATGAGCGCCGCGGTGTTCGCGCCGGGGCTGATGGCCGAGCGCGTGGTCGTCGTCACCGGCGCGGCCGGCGGCGTCGGCGGCGCGGTGGCCGAGCTGCTGGCTTCGCTGGGCGCGCGGCTGATGCTGACCGACGTCGACGGCGACGCGCTGCGCACGCGCGCCGCATCTTTGGGCGCGATGTTCGAGGTCGCCGACCTGCGCCACGCCGACGCCCCGGAGCGCATGCTGCAGCGCACGCTGGAGGCCTACGGTCGCCTCGACGGCCTGGCCAACTGCGCCGGCGTCTGGGTCGAAGGCGCCAGCCACGAGGCCAGCGAGGCCGACTGGCAGCACTGCATCGACGTCAACCTGAAGGCCGTGTTCTTCCTGTGCAGCCGAGCGATCCCGGCGCTCAAGCTCAGCCGCGGCGCGATCGTCAACGTCAGCTCCGACGCCGGCGTGGTCGGCAACGCGGGCGCGGCGATCTATTGCGCGAGCAAGGGCGGCGTCGGCCTGCTGACGCGAGCGCTGGCCCGCGAACTCGCGCCGCACGGCGTGCGCGTCAACGCGCTGTGCCCGTCGGACATCGAGTCGCCGATGCTGGCATTCCAGGCGCAACGCTACGGCCAGGGCGACGAGGCAGCCTACCTGCAGCGCCTGCTCGAGCACTACCCGCAGGGCGAGCAGGCGCGTTTCCTGACCCCGCAGGAAGTCGCGCACCACGTCGTGTGGCTGCTGTCGCCGGCCTGCGCCGGCGTCACCGGCGCGCAGGTCATGCTCGACTTCGGTTTGACGGCCGGCTACTAGGAAGCCGACGCAGCGCTCACGATCCGGCGCGTCAAGCCACGCCCAGATCGGCCGCAGGTTCAAGGCCGGCAAGCGGGAGCTCGCGGTCGGCCATGGCGCGCAGGGCATCGGGCTGCGACGGATCCTGCCTGGCGCGAGCACGACGTTGCCCGTTCACACCTGTGAAGGTTCCAGGGAATCTTTTCACCCGTTCCGGGTTCGACAGCCTGTCAAGGATTCTCGACCCACGAAACGCGCCGATGACCTCTCCCCTCGCTTTTCTCGGGTCGTCCATCGCCCGCTACCGCGCGTGGTACCTGCTGATGCTGGTGGCGCCGGCCTGGGGCGCGCTGTACATCCCGGTCTGTTCCACCGCGACCTGCGCGCCAACATCGCCTACGCCCGCCCGGATGCCGACGACCGCGAGGTCGAGCGCGCCGCGCGCCGCGCCCATACCCACGGTTTCATCTCCAGACTGCCCGCCGCCTACGCGCCCCTTGTCGGCGAGCGGGGCATCAAGCTGTCGGGCGGACAGCGCCAGCGCATCGGCATCGCCCGCGCCCTGCTCAAGGACGCGCCCATCCTGATCCTCGACGAAGCCACCAGCAGCCTCGACAGCCGCACCGAGGCGCTGATCCAGGACGCGCTGCGCGAACTGCTCCAGGGCAAGACCGTGCTGGCCATCGCCCACCGCCTCTCGACTCTCAAGGACATGGACCGCATCGTCGTTCTCGACCATGGCCGGGTGGCCGAGAGCGGAACCCGCGACCAGCTGCTCGCCGACCCGGACAGCCGCTACGCCAGACTGTGGGCGGCGCAGATCGACGCCTGTGACGCCAAGCGCATGCTGGATGCGGACGGCGCAAGCCCGAGCGCGCTGACACCGCCGACGAGGCGGCACATAGCCCTGCGACTGGACGCCGACGTGATCGACTTCTTTCGCGACACAGGGCCTTGTTATCAGCGCCGCATCAACGCCGTCCTGCGTGCGTACACGCAACGCCACGCCAAGTCAGGCTGACCGTGGCCGGCGCTGGCCACGGCGCCGAGGTCCCGACTCGCTGAGGTCGGACCGAATTTCAGACGGAATGCCTCGCAATGCTCCTCGCGCGCGACGTACTGGCTGATCGCTTCGCGCATCAGCCAGTGCGAGGTGCGCTGGCGCGAGTCGGCCAGGCGCTTCAGGCGGGCCTTGATGTCCTCGTCGATCTTACATGAACTACCTCCTAAGTCGTCCAAGAATTCGTCCGCGCCTCCGGTGGGTCAGTTTTGCATCGGCGGCGACACCGTTGCGTGTCAGGTCTTGTAGACGTCGCTGCGGTTGCCGATTCGCACGACGAGGATGCGCAATACGGCGTCCTCGATGCTGGCAATGATCCGGTGGTCGCCGACTCGGTACTTCCAGAATGCGCCAAGCTTCGCGCCCTTCAACGCTTCGCCGACCGAGCGAGGATCGTCGAGCTGGGCGACCCGCCCGTGCAGGAAGGCAAGGATGCGACGGGCGCTCTGGAGGTCGAGGCGGTCCAGCTCGCGCACGGCCGCCGGATCGAGCTCAACCCTCCAGGCCATAGCGCTTCACGACCTCTTCGAGCTCAACCGGCTGGGTCTTGCCCGCCCGAGTGTCCATGAGGCGCTGCTCGGCCAAGTACAGATCCTCGAGGTCGTCCAGGTGTTCAAGAATAGCCTCTCGAGCGTAGAAGGTCTTGGTCCGGCCCGTAGCGCGCGCCAGGGCTTCAAGACGACTTTCCACCTCGGCAGGCAGACGAATGGCGAGCATGGCATGGACCTCCGACTAGGCGCTATACAAGTATAGCGAATGCGATCGCCATGGGGAGCCATCGAGCCCACCGGATGGAGGGCTTCCGGGGAAGCCGCGCCCGAAATCTCCCGCGACGCGCAAGCGGGCTGAGGCTGACAAGGGATCGCGACGTGGCAGAGTTGCGTATTCCGCCCAGCAATCGGCTCGAGGCCCTCAAGGCAGACCGGATCGGCCAATACAGCATCCGCGTCAACGACCAATGGCGTTTGTGCTTCCGTTTCGACGCGGGCAACGCTTTCGATGTCGAGATCGTGGACTACCACTGAGGATTTGAAACCATGCGCGAAGTTCGCTACCCAACCCCCGGCGAAATCCTGCTCGAGGAATTCCTCAAGCCGATGGGCTGTGATCGCCTGCAACTGCCGTTGCACCGTCGCGCTACCACGGTAAGCGTTCTCGGCGCGTTTGCGACCGCCTACACCTTGGGGGCAATACGATCCGGTCCCGTCGCCTCGGGAGCATCCAGGTCCGCAATCGCCGCTTCGACATGCCCCTTCATTGTCGGAAGGTCAATTTGAATTGTCTTCCAGAGAATGGCGAGGTCAACGAGGAAATAACCGTGAATCACGGCATTGCGTAGCCGGTAGGCTTGGCCGAGGGATAGCTCGGGGTGTGCCTTGCTGAAGGCCTGGTCATTGCGGTCGATGTTGCGACTGGCCTCGCCGAGGACCTCGAAATTGCGAATCACCGCATCCTGGACAAGGGGATTCCCCGCAAAGCCGGTCTCATCCATGCCCTGGGTGTAGCGCTCGATCCGCGTGATCGCTTCAAGGACATGGCCGAGGAAGTCCGGCAACCGCGGCTCGTCGCCCCTCATACCGGCCGGGCTTCAGCGATGACCTTGGCGCGGAACTTGTCCGGCAAGCCGTTAGGCGTCAGCACGTCGACCGGAATGCCAAGCAGGCGCTCCAGCGCGTTGCCGATGGCATTGAGATCGAAAAGCGAGGTCTCCGGCGTGGGGTCGATCAGCAAGTCAAGGTCGCTGCCGTCGGCGTCATCACCGCGCAGCACCGAGCCGAACACCCGCGGGTTGCCGGCGCGGTTCGCCTCGACGATCCTGCGGATCGCCTCGCGGTTGGACTCCAGGGCGGCGGAAGGTTTCATCAATCGATCTCCAAGTCTCCACGACGCATCCAGTGCGGATCATAGGCGAATCCTGTTGGCGCCGACGCAATTTTGACCACCGGTCAATTTTCGCTCGGCCTCAACAGCACGATCTGCTCACTGAGCGGCGATCTGCCGGGCGACCAACGCACACGACTGTCGGCAATCCGCAACGCCAGCGGCTGCGAGCCCCGCGAATTGGCAACAAATTGGCAACACATCAGCGCGCACGAAAAAGCCCGCGCATGACATGTCACGGCGGGCTTCTCAGGACCTGGGGCAAGTCCTTGATTCTCTTTTGGTCTTTATGGTCGGGGCGAGAGGATTCGAACCTCCGACCCCCTGCACCCCATGCAGGTGCGCTACCAGGCTGCGCTACGCCCCGACGACCAAGCTGAAAACTATAGCACAGTTCCCGCGTCTTCCAGCAATTCGCGCAGTGCGAGCAGCTCGTCGCGCAATTCCTCGCGCGACGCCGGCGCCCACTGCGTCGGCTCGCCGGCCGGCAGCGGCGCTTTCGGCGGCTCGACGCGCGGCGCCGCCGCGCCCTGCCCCAGCCGCGTGCGCGCGCCGTGGATGGTGAAACCCTGGTCGTAGAGCAGCTCGCGGATGCGGCGGATCAGCACGACTTCGTGGTGCTGGTAGTAGCGCCGGTTGCCGCGCCGCTTCATCGGGCGCAGCTGGCTGAACTCCTGCTCCCAGTAGCGCAGCACGTGCGCCTTGACGCCGCACAGTTCGCTGACTTCACCGATCGTGAAGTAGCGCTTCGACGGAATGACCGGAAGTTCGGCAGTGGTGGTCATGATCGGGGGCGCGCCGGGTCGTCACTCGGTGAGCAGCGGGGCCTGCAGCTGTTCCTTGAACTTCTGGCTCGGGTGGAAGGTGACGACGCGCCGCGCCTCGATCGGAATGATTTCGCCGGTGCGCGGGTTGCGCCCCGGACGCTGCGCCTTGTCGCGCAGCTGGAAGTTGCCGAAGTTCGACAGCTTGACGTCGTGGCCGGCGGCCAGCGCGTCGCGGATCAGCTCGAAGAACGCGTCGACCATGTCCTTCGATTCGCGCTTGTTCAAGCCGATGCGCTCATACAGCAGCTCCGACAACTCGGCCTTGGTCAGGCTCGGCGTCTGCAGACTGGTGACCAGCTTGTCCATCGTTCGTCTCCGTTGTCGGCTGCGGCGCTCAATGACGCAGTTCGGCGCCGAGGTCGTGGCGCAGCGCCTCGACCACGCCGGCGCAGGCCGCTTCGGCCTGCGCGTCGGTCAGCGTCTCGTCGCCCTGCAGCGTCAACCGCAGCGCCACGCTCTTGCGCGCCGCGTCGTCGCGCAACGCGAACACGTCGAAGATCACCGTGTCGCGCACGATCGCGCAACGCGCGTCGTGCTCGACGCTGCGCGCGACCGCGTCGAGCAGCGCCGCCGCTTCGACGCCGGCGCCGAGCACGAAGGCCAGGTCGCGCAGCATCGCCGGCGTGCGCGCCACCGGCTGCGGCTGCGGCAGCGCCTGGCGCTGCAGCGCGCCGGCGTCGAGCTCGAACAGCACCGGCGCCTGGTTCAGGCCGTACTGCTGCATCCAGCGCGGGTGCAGCTCGCCGAGCACGCCGATCGCGACCCCGTCGAGCAGCACGCGCGCGCTGCGCCCGGGGTGCAGCGCCACATGCGCGGCGGCCTCGAAGCGCAACTCGCCGCAGCCGGCGCACAGCGCCTCGACGTCGGCCTTGACGTCGTAGAAGTCGACGGCGCGCTCCGGCGCTCCCCAGCCGGTGGGCCACACCGGGCCCCAGGCGATGGCGCCGGCGCGTTGCGGCTGGCGCAGTCCGGCCGGGCCTTCGGCATCGGCCTGCTTCGCCGGGTCGCGCAGGAACACGCGGCCGACTTCGAACAGACGCACGCGTCGCGCCTTGTGCGCCAGATTGGCGCGCAGCGCCTGCAGCAAGCCGCCGAACAGCGTGCTGCGCATCACTGAAGCCTGCGCGGCGATCGGGTTGAGCAGCGCGATCGGAGCGTCGTTGCCGGCCAGGTCGGCTTCCCACTGCGGCTCGGCGAACGAGAAATTGATCGTTTCCTGGTAGCCGCGCGCGGCCAGCAGCCCGCGCAGCGCGTGCACGCTGCGCCAGCCCTCGCGCGCCGGCAGCGGCGCGGCGGCAGCGCGCCGCGGCTGCGACGGCAAGCGGGCGTAGCCGTGGATGCGTGCCACTTCCTCGATCAGGTCTTCCTCGATCTCGAGGTCGAAACGCCAGCTCGGCGGCGTGACGACGAAGGCATCGGCCTCGCGCGTGTACGCCAGGCCCAGGCGATCGAACACTTCGGCGACGCGCTCGGCGCCGATCGCCATGCCGATGACCTTCTCGCAGCGCGCCACGCGCATGCGCACCGGCGCGCGCTCGGGCAGGCGTTGCACGTCGTCGTGCACCGGTCCGGGCTGGCCGCCGCAGATCTGCACGATCAGCGCGCTGATGTAGTCGAGGTGCTCGACGGTGCTGGCCGCGTCGACGCCGCGCTCGAAGCGCTGCGCCGCGTCGGTCGTGAAATTGAAGCCGCGGGCGCGGCCGCGGATCGCGTCGGGCCACCAGAACGCGGCCTCGACGTAGACGTTGCGCGTATCCAGCGTGACCGCGGTGGCGTCGCCGCCCATGATGCCGGCCAGCGACTCGATGCCGCGCCCGGCGGCGATCACGCCCACCGATTCGTCGACCGCGACGGTCTGGCCGTTGAGCAGCTCGAGCGTTTCGCCGCTGCGTCCCCAGCGCACTTCGAGGCCGCCGTCGATGCGATCGAGGTCGAACACGTGGGTCGGCCGGCCGAGCTCGAGCATCACGTAGTTGGAGATGTCGACCAGCGCCGAGATGCTGCGCTGGCCGGCGCGCTCGAGGCGCTGGCGCAGCCACGCCGGGGTCGGCGCGCGCGCGTCGACGCCGCGGATCACGCGCCCGGAGAAACGGCCGCACAGGTCGGGCGCCTGGATGTGCACCGGCAGTTGTTCGTTGATGGTCGGTGCCGGCGGCGTCAGCCGCGGCGGCTGCAACACTGCGCCAGTGACCGCGGCGAGCTCGCGCGCGACGCCGTAGACGCTCATGCAGTGGCCCAGATTGGGCGTGAGCTTGATCGTGAACACCGTCTCGTCGAGCTGCAGCGCGGCGCGCAGGTCGGTGCCGGGCACCAGCGCGTCGTCGAGCGCGAGCAGCCCGGCATGGTCGGTCGACAAGCCGAGCTCGCGCGCCGAGCACAACATGCCGTGCGAGGCGACGCCGCGCATCTTCGCTTCGCCGATGCGCAGCACCTCGCCGCCTTCGGCGGCCGGCGGCAGCTCGGCACCGACCCGCGCGCACGGCACTTTCATGCCGACGGCGACGTTGGGCGCGCCGCAGACGATCTGCAACGGCGCGTCGGCGCCGACGTCGACCTGGCACACGCGCAGCCGGTCGGCGTTCGGGTGCGGCTGCACGTCGCGCACCGCGGCGACGACGACGCCGCGGCACGGCGGCGCGGCCGGGCGCGTCTCCTCGACTTCGAGTCCGGCCATGGTCAGGCTGTCGGCGATCTGCGCGCTGTCCAGCGCCGGGTTGCAGAACGCGCGCAGCCAGGATTCGGGTACTTGCATGGGCTTGGGTGGCGGAGTCGGGCCGCGTCAGGCGGCGTTGAACTGTTCGAGGAAGCGCAAGTCGCCGGCGTAGAACTGGCGCAGGTCGCCAATGCCGTAGCGCAGCATGGTCAGGCGCTCGATGCCCGAGCCGAACGCGAAGCCGATATGGCGCTCGGGGTCGAGACCGAAGTTGCGCACGACCTTGGGGTGCACCTGGCCGGCGCCGGAGATCTCCAGCCAGCGCCCGCGCAGCGGGCCGCTGTCGAACATCATGTCGATTTCGGCCGACGGCTCGGTGAACGGGAAATACGACGGGCGGAAGCGCAGCGTGATGTCGTCGCGCTCGAAGAAGGCGTGCAGGAAGCCGGTGTACACACCCTTGAGGTCGGCCAGCGAGACGTCCTCGCCGATCCACAGCCCTTCGAACTGGTGGAACATCGGCGAATGCGTCGCGTCGCTGTCGACGCGGTAGGTGCGCCCGGGCGCGATCACGCGCACTTCGGGCATCGCCGCGGCGCCGGCGTGGCGCGCGGCGTGCGCGCGCGCATGGCGCACCTGCATCGGCGAGGTGTGCGTGCGCAGCAGCAGCGGCTGGCCGTGCTCGTCCTTCAGGTCGACGTAGAAAGTGTCCTGCATCGAACGCGCCGGGTGGTTCTGCGGCGAGTTCAACGCTGTGAAATTGGTCCAGTCGTCTTCGATCTCGGGGCCGTCGGCGACTTCGAAGCCGATCGAGCGGAAGATCTCCTCGATGCGCATCCACGAGCGCACCACCGGATGCACGCCGCCGGCGTGCTGGCCGCGACCGGGCAGCGTCACGTCGATCGCTTGCGCGGCCAGGCGCTGCTGCAGTTCGGCTTCGGCCAGCGCGTCGCGGCGCTGCTGCAGCGCTCGTTCGACGGCCTGCTTGGCCAGGTTGATCTGCGCGCCGCGTTCGCGCCGCGCGTCGCCGGTCAAGGCCGCCAGGTCTTTCATCAGCGCGGTCAGCGCACCCGACTTGCCGAGGTAGCGCGCCTTGGCGTTCTCAAGCTCGGCGGGTTGATCTACCGCCAGAAACTCGGCTTGAGCACGGTCGACCAGATCGTTCAGTTCGTTCATCGCAGCGACAACAGTACGAAAAAAGGCCCGGAAATCCAGGCCTGTCGGACGGTCGGGGGGCGCGGCCGGGGACGGCCGCGCCGCACCGGGGTCAGGCCAGGCTGGCCTTCACCTGCTCGACGATCTTGCCGAAAGCTGCCGCGTCGTGCACGGCCATCTCGGCCAGCACCTTGCGGTCGATTTCGATCGACGCCTTCTTCAGGCCGTTCATGAACACGCTGTAGCTCAGGCCGCATTCACGCACCGCGGCGTTGATGCGGGTGATCCACAGTGCGCGGAATTCGCGCTTCTTGGCACGGCGATCGCGGTAGGCGTATTGCCCGGCCTTCATCACCGCTTCTTTGGCGATGCGGAATACGTTCTTGCGGCGGCCGCGGAACCCCTTGGCCTGCTCGAGGACTTTCTTGTGGCGGGCGCGAGCCGTTACACCACGTTTGACGCGAGGCATGTCTTCACTCCTTGCTGATTGGGATGACGTGAACCGTGTCGACGGCTCAGGCGAACGGCATCATCTGGGCGATGTGGCCCATATTCGTCGCGTGGACCTCGACGGCCCCGCGCAGATGACGCTTGTTCTTCGTCGTCTTCTTCGTCAGGATGTGACGCTTGAACGCCTGGCCGCGCTTGACGCTGCCGCCCGGGCGCACGCGAAAGCGCTTCGCCGCGCTTTTCTTGGTTTTCATCTTGGGCATGGTTTGCTCCATGAAAGTTGATGACATGTGCACAGGCGGACGCTCGAGGCGACACTTGGGCCTGTGCCCACTTGTAGCGGCAGCCCGGACCTTGGCGGCCCCGGCTGCCGTGTCCGCGGGCGGCGGTCGATTCGACCGCAGCCCGCGGATTCCTGCGACGCGGCCCGAAATCCGAGGGCCGCGTTCAAAACCTTACTTCTTGCGCTTCGGCGCCAGCACCATGATCATCTGCCGGCCTTCCAGCTTGGGCATCTGTTCGACCTGGCCGTGCTCCTGCAGATCGTCGCGCACCCGCTCGAGCAGGCGCATGCCGATGTCCTGGTGCGTGATCTCGCGACCCCGGAAGCGCAACGAAACCTTGGCCTTGTCACCATCGTCGAGGAAGCGCTTCAGATTCCTCAGCTTGATCTGGTAGTCGCCTTCGTCGGTGCCCGGACGGAACTTGACTTCCTTGATCTGGATCTGCTTTTGCTTGAGCTTCGCTTCGTGCGTGCGCTTCTGTTCCTGGTACTTGAACTTGCCGTAGTCCATCAGACGGCAGACCGGCGGACTCGCGGTCGGCGCGATCTCGACCAGGTCGACGTTCAATTCCTCGGCGCGGCGCAGCGCGTCGCCGATCGAGACGATGCCGATCGGCTCGTTTTCGGGGCCGCTCAGGCGCACTTCAGGAACCGTGATCTCGCGATTGAGGCGGTGAGCCCTTTTCTCCGGGGCGTTGCGGCTCTGTAGGGTAGCGATGGTTGCAACCTTTCAATTCAAAAAACGACTGCGTGCCCCGGCTAGCGCAATTCAGCCAGTTCTTGCCTTACCTTGTCGGAAAACTCGGCCAGGGGGAGCACACCCAGGTCTTTGTTGCCACGCGCGCGCACGGCCACGGCCTGCGCTGCGCGTTCCTTTTCGCCGACCACCAGCAAATAAGGGATCTTCTGCAACGAGTGTTCCCGGATTTTATAGGTGATCTTCTCGTTGCGCAAATCGCACTCGACCCTAAGGCCTTGTTTTTGCAGCTGTTGTGTCACTTCCGCAGCATAGCCGGCGGTTTCGTCGGTGATGTTGAGCACCACCGCCTGCACCGGCGCCAGCCACAGCGGCATCGCGCCGGCGTGGTGTTCGATCAGCACGCCGATGAAGCGCTCCATCGAGCCGACGATCGCGCGGTGCAGCATCACCGGGCGCACGCGGGTCGAATGCTCGTCGATGTAGGAAGCGTCGAGCCGCTCGGGCATCATGAAATCGACCTGCATCGTGCCGACCTGCCAGGCGCGGCCGATCGAGTCCTTCATGTGGTATTCGATCTTCGGGCCGTAGAACGCGCCCTCGCCCGGCAGCTCGGTCCACTGCACGCCGCAGGCGGCCAGCGCGGCGCGCAGCGCGGCTTCGGCGCGGTCCCAGATCGCGTCGTCGCCGATGCGCTTGTCCGGGCGCAGCGCGATCTTCAGGTCGATGTCGGTGAAGCCGAAATCGGTGTAGACCTGCATCGCCTGCCGGTGGAAGGCGGTCACTTCGGACTCGATCTGCTGCGGCGTGCAGAAGATGTGGCCGTCGTCCTGCGTGAAGCCGCGCACGCGCAGCAGACCGTGCAGGCCGCCCGACGGTTCGTTGCGGTGGCAGGCGCCGAACTCGCCGTAGCGGATCGGCAAATCGCGGTAGCTGCGCAGCCCGGCGTTGAAAATCTGCACGTGGCCCGGGCAGTTCATCGGCTTGATCGCGTACTCGCGCTTTTCCGACTCGGTGAAGAACATGTTCTCCTGGTAATTGTCCCAGTGCCCGGAACGCTTCCACAGGCTCACGTCGATCACTTGCGGCGCGCGCACTTCCTGGTAGCCGCTGTCGCGATAGACACGGCGGATGTACTGCTCGACCGCCTGCCAGATCTGCCAGCCGCGCGGGTGCCAGAACGCCAGCCCCGGCGCCTCGTCCTGGAAATGGAACAGGTCGAGTTCCTTGCCCAGCCGGCGGTGGTCGCGGCGCTCGGCTTCCTCGAGCCGCTGCAGGTAGGCCGCCTGGTCTTCCTTGCGCGCCCACGCGGTGCCGTAGATGCGCTGCAGCTGCGCGTTGCGGTGGTCGCCGCGCCAGTAGGCGCCGGCCACCTTGGTCAGCTTGAACACCTTGAGCCGCCCGGTCGACGGCACGTGCGGGCCGCGGCACAGATCGGTGAAGCTGCCTTCCGTATACAGCGACACGTCCTCGCCGGCCGGGATGTCGTCGACGATCTCGGCCTTGTAGTCCTCGCCCAGCGACTTGAAATAGGCGATCGCCTCGTCGCGCGGCACGACGCGGCGCGTCACCGCTTCGTCGCGCGTGGCCAGCTCGGCCATGCGCGATTCGATCGCCGCCAGATCCTCGGGCGTGAACGGGCGCTTGTAGGCGAAATCGTAGTAAAAGCCGTTGTCGATCACCGGGCCGATCGTGACCTGTGCGTCGGGGAACAGGTCCTTGACCGCGTAGGCCAGCAGGTGCGCGGTCGAATGCCGGATGATGTCGAGCCCTTCGGAGTCCTTGTCGGTGATGATGCTCAGCGCGGCGTCGGCTTCGATGCGGTGGCTGAGGTCGACCAGGCGGCCGTCGACCTTGGCCGCCAGCGCGGCGCGGGCCAGGCCGGGGCCGATCGACGCGGCGATGTCGGCCACGCTCAGCGGCGCGTCGAAGGTGCGTCGGGATCCGTCGGGTAGCGTGATGTGCAGCATGGGGTAGGTCTTCGGTCGCGCGGGCGCCCGCGCCGGGCAACTGTTGAGTCTAGCAGGGTGAAACGACAGTCGGCGCGTGCCCCTGCACCTTGATATCGCGCGTGGATCGACGCGTGGGCGGTGCAACGCTCGCTGCCCACTTGATGTGCCCCATGGTCGACGCCCGCTCAGGTTCCCACAATCTCTTCGGGATCTTCCCCAGACCTCTTGAGGAGCTTCACATGAAAACAGGATTCGACCGTCGACAATTCGTCGTGCTGCTCGTCGGCAGCGTGTTGACCGGGGCCGCGTTGGCGGCTGGTGGCGGTGGCGGTGGTGCAGGTGGCGGAGGCGGTGGTGCGGGCGGCAGCGGCGGTGCCGGGGTGGGCGCTGGCCCCGGCGGGGCCGGTGTCGGCAGCAGCCACGGCGCCCCTGCGGCCAACCAGAACCAGAACCAGTATCAGAACCAGGAACAGTATCAGAACCAGGAGCAGTACCAGAACCAGAACCAGGAGCAGAACCCGGATCAAACGCAGACCCAGGATCGAACGCAGACCCGGGATCGAACGCAGAGTCAGGATCAGCTGCAGACCCGGGACCAACTGAAGACCCAGGATCGGCTGAAGACCCAGGATCAGCTGAAGACCCAGGATCAGTTGAAGACCCAGGATCAGTTGAAGACCCAGGA
>JAJZHH010000002.1:0-38204 GCA_021804595.1 Pseudomonadota bacterium | reverse complement strand
AGACCCAGGACCGCACCAGCGATCCGAACGCTCAGTGAGCGATCGCCGCAGGCGTCTCGCGCGGTCGGCCTGAGCGATGGCTCGGGCCGTCCTTCGCGGCAGCGTGATGTTGCTCGAGGATGGCCGCGAGCTTCTGGCCGAATATTTCGGGGCGGCCTTGGAACAACACTTGCACGCGCTCGACGCCGGCGTGACGGCGGCGTAGCGCGCAGCGCTCAGTGTCGTCACGGATCAGTCGCAACGCCGCCGCAACGTATTCATCGACGGTGTTCGCGACCATCCACGACGGCAGGCCCAGTCGGCCGAACAGACCCTCGTCGATGTGCTCGTGCACCTCGCGCCCTGTCTTGCACACGCCGACCAGGCCGGCGCTGATCGTATCGACGATGCCGTTGGTGTTGCCGAACGGGAACGGGTTGAGAAACAGATCGCAACCGGCGATCACTTCCATATAGCTCGCATAGGCCTGGTGACGGTGGACCACCGCCGCGTCGCCGAGGTGCTGACGCACGACTCGTGCGACCTGCGCGTACACCAATCCCAGCGCCTGGCCGACGAGGAAATGGAAGCGCACCTCGCGGCCGGCTTCGCGCGCGATGCGCGCGCAAGCGCCGAGAAATCCCGGGTTGAGCTTCATCGTGGTCGCCGCGACGGCAATTTCCACGATCTGTGGGTTGTCGCGCATCGGCGGCAGCGGCGCCAGCTGCTTGGCCGCGGCCGACGGACGGTAGGGCATGCCGTCGCGTGGCAGCAGCAGCAGGCGCTCGCTGAAGCACGCGGGATCGCCGACATAGTCTTCCTCGACCACCACATAATCCATTTCGCGCGCGTGGGTCGTCGCCGGGTGGCCCAGCGCATAGACCTGCACCGGAGCCAACCTCAGGTTGGCGAGAAACATGGTCAGCGGGAACATCCCGACGCTGGGCATGTAAAGCACCTGGGCGTGCCGGGTGCGGGCGAGTTCGCGAATGAAGTGCAGCTGCTGGGAAATCGACGCGCCTTCCGGCAAGGCATGGAAGCTGTCGAAAACCGCGCGACCGGCGGCGTCGACTTCTTCCACACCGACGGCGACGACCTCGAAGACTTCACGCGCCGCCTCCATCGTGCGCGAGTGCGTGCGGTAAATCGAATGCGCCGCATGGAACCATTCGAGTACCACCAGCATGACCGGCTTGCGCGGATGCGCCGGCAGCGGCGGAGCGCTCAACGCGGTGCACCCCCATTCGATCAGCTTGCGCGCGATCAGCGCGTTGATCGGCCGCTTGATGTCGTGCTTGTCGGCGCGATCGGCATACGAGCAGTGCATGTAAGCGTCATGCAGGATCCCGTTCGGCAGCGCCTCGAGATCGCCGATCTGCTCGAGCCGTGCGCTGAGCCAGGGCAGGATCAGTTCACGTTTCAGGTGCGCTTCGGGCGAGCCGCAGAAACGCGGCGCCAGCAGCGTCAGGCACAGGCCGGCGGCCAGCGCGCGATCGAACTGCCACAGCGCGTCGACGTCGAGCGGCATGCGCGAATCGCCGCTGTACATCAGACACAGCTTGTACAGGTCACCCTCGCGGACTTCGATCTGCTCGCTTTCCACGCCGCGCAGGTTCAACGCGCGCAACACGGTATCGGCGTTGCGCAACGGTCCGGCGGCGAACAGCGTCGAAAGCCAGCGGTGCCAGTTCAGCAACTCGCCGATGCCTCGCGACGACAGTTTGAAGCCGGGGTCGGCCAACATGCTGGCGGTGGCCGCGGCCAGTCGAGTCAGCACATGGGTGTCGTAATCCTCGCCGCCGAGCACCGAGCTGGTCGGGCGTGCGATGAAGTCCTCGTTGAACTGGCCGAGGTTGCGGTCGAGCATGCCCAACAGCGCGAGCAAGTCCTGCGTCGCGGCTTCGAAGTTCCGCGTGTAGACGTGGTACTCGTAGTGTTCCAGGTTGAAATTTGCCACCGATCGATCCCCGCATGGTCGTTGAATGCCGACAGCGCAGCTTTTGAATGTGCTGAACAGCCGGGTTATTGCCTGAAGATTCTCGATGTATGCTGGTGCACCCAGCATTAGATTCGGTGCGAGCTGAGTGTTTGTCGCCGCCGTGCGGCTGTCGGACCCTGCCCGCGACGCCACCGGCCTCCGCCGGATCCGGGCGTGGCGTTCGTCGTGCCGCATTTCCCGGCTTGCATCGCGGTGCGGGCTGCTGGCGCTAGCATCGATCCCTGCCGGCGCCGGCCCGTCGACGCCGCCCCCACCGAACCGGAGCCCCCAGCATGACCACGCGCATCGCCGACTTGCACATCCTGCGCGAGGAGTGTCTGCCGACGCCAGCCGAGCTGCGTGCCGAGGTACCGGTCGGCGACGCCGAGGCGGGCCTGATCGCGCAGGCACGCGCTGCGGTGCGCGACATCCTGCACGGCCGCGATGACCGGCTGATGGTGCTCACCGGGCCGTGCTCGGTGCACGACCCCGACGCGGCACTGGAGTACGCCGGGCGGCTGCGTGACGCTGCGCCGCGTTTTGCCGACGCACTGCTGCCGGTGATGCGCGTGTACTTCGAGAAGCCGCGTACGCGCCTGGGTTGGAAGGGCATGATCTACGACCCCGACCTCGACGGCCGCGGCGACATCCGCAAGGGCTTGCTGCAGGCGCGCTCGCTGCTCGTGGCATGCGCGCGGCTGGGCGTGCCCGCCGGCTCGGAGATTCTCGACCTGATCACGCCGCAGTATTACGCCGAGCTGCTGACGTGGGGCGCGATCGGCGCGCGCACCACCGAGAGCCCGCTGCATCGGCAGATGGCTTCGGCGCTTTCGGCGCCGCTGGGTTTCAAGAACTCGACGGACGGCCGCGTGCGCACCGCCGTCGATGCGCTGATCGTCGCCGCGCAGTCGCACCGTTTCCCGTCGATCTCGCTCGACGGGCGCGCGATCGTCGTCACCACCTCGGGCAACCCGGACTGCCACCTGGTGCTGCGCGGCGGCGAGGCCGGGCCGAACTTCGACCACGTCAGCGTCGCCGCGGCGGCCGCGGCGCTGCGCGAAGCCGGCTTGCCGCCGCGCGTGATGATCGATTGCAGCCACGCCAACAGCGGCGGCGATTACACCCGGCAGCCGCACGTGGCGGCCGCCGTGGCCGGGCAGATCGCCGCGGGCGCGCACGAGATCTGCGGCGTGATGCTTGAAAGCAATCTGGTCGAAGGTCGGCAGGCGCTCGCCGCCGGCTTGCGCTACGGCCAGAGCATCACCGATGGCTGCATCGGCTGGGACGCCACGATCGAGGTACTCGAGCGTCTGGCCGGCGCCGTGCGCTTGCGCCGCGGCACGGTCTCCCACTGACCAACTCGACCTGCCGAAATCTTCGATACCGCGAAAGTTCTGGGCTGAGCCAACGCAAGGACCTGGCATGGACGACGACGATCTGAGCTCGATGAGCCGCGACGAACTGGCGACCGAGGTCAAGCGCTTGCGCGCCGGAATTCGTGCGCACCGCGACGCCAGCGGCCACGAGCTGTGCTGGCATCACCCTGCGCTGTGGGGCTTGCTGCCCGAGCAGGTCGCGCCAACCATCGCGGTGCCGACCTGGGACCGGTTCATGCGAGGCTGCGTGGCCTACCGCGCATCGCTCGACGTGCAGGCCCCTGACGCGCCGCGAAGCGGCGACGACTACGCGCCAGGCGGCGACTGACATCGGGACGATGCCCCGGGGCGAAAAAAAACCGCAAGCCCCGGTGCATCAGGAACTTGCGGCTTCAGGTGCACTGCCGTGCACATATTCTTGGTAGGCGGTATTGGAATCGAACCAACGACCTCTTGCATGTCAAGCAAGCGCTCTAACCATCTGAGCTAACCGCCTGGAAAAAAGAGATACTAGCACGGTTTTTTATCGGCGTGAAGCCCTGCGCACACCAGGAACGTCGCGCAGCATGTCCAGCGCCGCCGGCAAGCGCTCGAGCCCGCGCAGCTCGACGGTGAACAACATGTGCGCGAGCTCGTCGCGGCTTTGCGTGTGCACGCCAATCACGTTGATCTTGGCCTTCGAGAACACTTCGGAAATGTCGCGCAACAGCCCCTGGCGGTCGCTGGCCTCGACCGCGATGTCGACCGGGTAGATTTCGTCGCCGCTTTCGCCCCAGCTCACCGCGATCACCCGCTCGCCGTGCTGCTGCTGCAGATTGCGCGCGTTCGGGCACCCGGCGCGGTGCACCGAGACACCCTTGCCACGGGTGACGAAGCCGATGATCGGATCGGGCGGTGCCGGCTTGCAGCAGCGCGCCAGCTGTGTCATCAGCGAATCCACGCCGACCACGAGCACGCCGCCGGGCTGGTGTGCGCGCCCGGCGCGCAGTTCGGGCGCGCTGGGCGCACTCGGCGCGCCACGCAGGAACTGTTCGATCTGGCGCAGCGGCAGCGCGTCGCTGCCGGCGCGCTCGAACAACTGTTCGGGACTGCGCAGCCCCAGGCCGCTGGCCAGCTCCTGCAGGCCCAGCCCACTGCGGCCCTCGCGCTGCAGCAGCTTCTCGACCGCAGCGCGTCCGGCGGCCTGGGTCTGCTCCAGCGCCTGCGCGTTGAACCACGCCCTGACCTTGGCGCGCGAGCGCGCGCTGTGCAAAAAACCGAGCTCGGGGTTGAGCCAGTCGCGCGATGGCCCGCCCTGCTTGGCCGCGACGATCTCGACCGTCTGCCCGCTGCGCAGCACGGTGTTCAAGGGCAGCAGCGCGCCATCGATGCGCGCGCCACGGCAGCGGTGGCCGAGTTCGGTGTGCAGCGCGTAGGCGAAGTCGATCGGCGTCGCCCCGGTCTGCAACTCGACGATGCGCGCCTGCGGGGTCAGTACGTAGACATGGTCGTCAAACGGCGTCGCTGCGGCGCCCTGCTCGGCAAGCTCGCGGCGCAGCGCCAGCAGCTGGCGCGCCAGCGCGATCTGCGCGTCGTAGCGCGACGCTGCGCTGACTCCCTTGTAGCCCTGCACGCCGGCTTCCTTGTAAGCCCAGTGCGCGGCCACGCCCTGCTCGGCGTGCGCATGCATCGCTTCGGTGCGGATCTGGATCTCGATCGGCAGCTCGCGCGGGCCGCGCACGACGGTGTGCAGCGACTGGTAGCCGTTGGGCTTGGGCCGCGCGATGTAGTCGTCGTATTCGGCGTCCAGCGGCGTCCACAGTTCGTGCACGATGCTCAAGGTCGCATAGCACTGCTCGACGCGGTCGACGATCACGCGCAGCGCGAGCAGGTCCATCACGTCTTCCAGACGCAGCGACTTGCCGCGCATCTTGCGCCAGATGCTGTAGGCGTGCTTGCTGCGACCGCTGATGCGCGCGGCGATGCCGTGGCCGTGCAGCGCCGTCTGCAGTTGCGCGCTGGCCTGCGCGATCAGCGCTTCACGCTGCGAGGCGCGCCGCGCGAGCCAGTCGGTGATCTGCGCCCACGCCCGCGGCTCGGCCCAGCGAAACGCCAGGTCCTCGATTTCCCACTTGATCTGCCACAGGCCGAGACGGTTGGCCAGCGGCGCGTAGACCTGCAGCGACTCCTGCGTCAGCTCGGCGTCCGGGGTCGCGCCGGCCGCAGCGTAGTGACGCAGCGACTGCAGTCGCGAGGCCAGCCGCAGCAGCACGACGCGCAAGTCGCTGGAGAACGCGAGCAGCAGGCGCCGCATCAGCTCCTGGTGGCCGTGCTGGGCGCTGCCGCCCCGGCGCGCCGAGCGCAGCAGCTCGACCAGTCCCAGATTCTCGCGCGCCAGTCGCGCCAGCTCGGGGCCGAAGGCCTTGGTCAGTTGTTCGTCGGGCTTGGCCAGCTGGCCGGCCGCCTGGCTCAGGTAGGCGCAGGCGCGTGTGGCGCGATCGGCGCCGATCGCGTGCAGGATCGCGCAGGTCCCGGCCGCGTGCTGCAAGGCCGCCTCGCCGGTGTCGAGCACCACCCCGTCGAGCAGCGCGGCGCTGAACGCGCGCGCCTTGTCGAGCAGTGCGTCGTCGGCGCCGCCGTCGGGCGCGGTCGTCGGCGTGGCCTCGCTCATCGTGCCGGCGGCGTCGCGTCGACGAAGGCGGTGACCGCGGCGATCTGCTCAGCGTCGACCAGGGTCGGCGCATGGCCGACGCCGGCGAACTCGTGCAAGCGCGCGTGCGGCCCGCGCGCGGCCATCGCCGCCGCGGTGGCCGGCGCCAGGATGTCCGACTCGGCGCCGCGCAGCAGCAGCGTCGGCGCGCGGATCGCGTCGTACAGCGCCCACAAGGCGAGCTCGCCGGCCTGCACGACGGCGGCGTCGACCCCGGCGAACGCGGCGCGGATGCCGGCGTCGTAGTGCAGACGCCAGCCGTCGCCGTCGGCGACGAACATCGGCCGGCTCAGTTCGAGCCATTGCTGCGCGCTGTGCGGGCCGAAGCCGGCGGAGATCGTGCGCAGGTATTCGGCGCCTTCGTCGATGCTGGCGAAACGCGACGGCTGGCCGACGTAGCCGCCGATGCGCGCCAGCCCGGCCGGCGCGATCGACGGGCCGATGTCGTTGAGCACCAGCGCCTGCACCGGCGCGTCGCGCATGCCGGCCAGCGCGATGCCGATCAGCCCGCCCATCGACGTGCCGACCCAGGCCAGGCGCCGCGCGCGCAGCCGCGCCAGCAGCGCGACCATGTCGCCGACGTATTGCGGCAGCTGATAGTGCAGCGGCTGCTCGAGCCAATCCGAACGTCCGCGGCCGACGACGTCGGGGCAGACGACACGCCAGCGCCGCTGCAGCGCCTGCGCGAGGCGGTCGAAGTCGCGGCCCTGGCGCGTCAGGCCGTGCACGCAGACGACGACGTCGTCGTTGGCCGGGTCGCCCCACTCCCAATAGGCCATGCGATGCAGGCCGCCTGGGTGCAGGCACTGGACGAAGTCGAGGCGGGGCGTCGCGGTCGTGTTCATGGTGGGGCAGCTGGGGCAGCGGACAACCCCGATCTTAGGGCCGCGAGCCGTGCGCGGTGCGGCCGGCCTGCCCCGCACTCGGCGATTGCCGCGGGCGACCCGGCACACGGCTAAACTGGCGCCCCGGGCGCGGCACGCGCGCTCGCCACGAGCCGTTCGCCCCATGACCTTCCCGCCGATCCCGACCCCGTACGAAGACCTGCTGCGCGACGTGTTGACGAACGGCGTCGACAAATCCGACCGCACCGGGACCGGCACGCGCAGCGTGTTCGGCGCGCAGCTGCGCTTCGACCTCGCCGCGGGCTTCCCGTTGGTGACGACGAAGAAGGTCCATCTCAAGAGCATCGTCGTCGAGCTGCTCTGGTTCCTGCGCGGCGAGCGCAACGTCGCCTTCCTGCACGAGCACGGCGTCACGATCTGGGACGAATGGGCACGCGCCGACGGCGACCTCGGCCCGGTCTACGGCGTGCAGTGGAGAGCGTGGCCGACGCCCGACGGCGGCCACGTCGACCAAATCGCGCGCCTGCTCGACGGTCTGCGCGCCAACCCCGATTCGCGCCGCCACCTCGTCAGCGCGTGGAACGTCGCCGAACTTGACGCGATGGCGCTGCCCCCCTGCCACCTGCTGTTCCAGTTCTACGTCGCCCCCGCTGCCGCCGGCGGCCGCCCGCGACTGAGCTGCCAGCTCTACCAGCGCAGCGCCGACCTGTTTCTCGGCGTGCCTTTCAACATCGCCAGCTATTCGCTGCTGACGCAGATGATCGCGCAGCAATGCGAATACGACCTCGGCGACTTCGTCTGGACCGGCGGCGACTGCCACATCTATCACAACCATTTCGAGCAGGTCAGGCTGCAGCTGTCGCGCCCGCCTTACCCGGCCCCGCGCATGCGCCTGCGCCGCCGGCCCGAGACGCTGTTCGACTACCGGCTCGACGACTTCGAGCTGCTCGACTACCAGCACCACCCGGCGATCAAGGCGCCGGTGGCGGTGTGATGGCCGCCGCCGGCGAACCCGCGCTGACGCTGATCGCCGCGGTCGGCGCCGACGGCGTGATCGGCCGTGGCAACGCGCTGATCTGGCGTCTGCGCGACGACCTCGCGCATTTCAAGCGCACCACGCTGGGCCACCCGGTGCTGATGGGGCGCAAGACCTGGGAATCGCTGGGGCGCGCGCTGCCCGGGCGGCGCAATCTGGTGATCAGCCGCGACGCGGCCTACGTCGCCGTCGGCGCCGAGGTCTGCGCCTCGCTGGCCGACGCGCTGCGGCGCTGCGCCGGCGAGCCCGAAGTGTTCGTGATCGGCGGCGCGCAGATCTACCGCGCCGCGCTGCCGCTGGCGCGCCGCATGTGGCTGACCGAAGTGCACGCCAGCGCCGACGGCGACGCCCATTTCCCGGCCTGGGAACGCGCCGATTTCGCCGAGCGCAGCCGCCAGCCGCACGCCGCCGTCGGCGACGCGCCGGCGTTCGACATCGTGCTCTACGAGCGCGTGCGCTGAGCGCCGAGCGCCGGCGTTCAGCTGCCGGCCACCGTCATCGGCCCCAGCAGCACCGAGCCGGTGTGGCGCGCGCCGCCGCGCCAGACGTCGGCGCCGACCGCTTCGATGCCCAGCAGCATCTCGCGCAGATTGCCGGCGATGGTGATTTCCTGCACCGGGTACTGGATCTCGCCGTGGTCGACCCAGAAGCCCATCACGCCGCGCGAGTAGTCGCCGGTCACGTAATTGACGCCGTGGCCGATCAGCTCGATCACGAACAGGCCGCGGTGCAGCCGGCGCAGCATCGCCGGCAGATCGTCGTCGGCGCGCGTGCGCCGGCTGCTCAGGGTCAGGTTGTGCGCGCCGCCGGAGTTGCCGGTGGTCGGCATGCCGAGCTTGCGCGCCGAATAGGTCGACAGGAAATAGCCTTCGAGGCGGCCACCGCGCACGACGCGGCGCGCACGGGTGCGCACGCCTTCGTCGTCGAACGGTGCGCTGGCCATGCCGTCGGGCTCGCGCGGGTCCTCGTCGAGGTCGAGGTGTTCGGCCAGCACCGGTTTGCCGAGCTGGTCGACGAGGAACGAGGCCTTGCGGTACAGCATGCCGCCGCTGGCCGCGTGCACCAGCGAGCCGATCAGGCCGGCGGCCAGCGGCGCTTCGAACAGCACCGGGTAGCGCCCGGTCGGCACGCGGCGAGCGCCCAGGCGCGACAGCGCGCGTTCGGCGGCGTAGCGGCCGATCGCTTCGGGCTGCGCCAGCTGCGTGGGGTCGCGCCGGCTGCTGTACCAGTAATCGCGCTGCATGTCGGCGCCGCGCTGCGCGATCGGCACGCACGACACGCTGTGGCGCGTGCTGGCGTAGCCGTGGCTGAAGCCGCGGCTGTTGGCCAGCACGAAATGCGACTGCTGCGCCGACACGCTGGCGCCTTCGCTGTTGCGCACGCGCCGGTCGGTGTCGAGCGCGGCCTGCTCGGTGACGCGCGCCAGCTCGACCGCGGCGCCCACGTCGATGTCCCAGGGGTGGAACAAGCCGGGGTCGCGCGGGCGCATCGCCAGCAGCTCGGCTTCGGGCAGCGCGGCGCAATCGTCCTCGGCGGTGTAGCGCGCGATGTCGAACGCTGCCTGCACAGTGCGACGGATGGCGTCGGGCGAGAAATCCGAAGTGTTCGCGTGGCCGCGGCGCGTGCCGCTGTACACGGTTACGTCCAGCCCCTTGTCGGTGTTGTGCTCGACCTGGTCGACGCGGCCGCGGCGCACGGTCACGCTCAGGCCCTGGCCCTCGGAGACCTCGACCGCGGCGTCGCTGGCGCCGAGCGCGCGCGCGCTGTCGATCGCCTGCGCGGCGAGGTCCTGGAACTGCGATTTGCTGTAGGCGAATTGAGCCACGTTCGGGTGTCCTGCGATGAAGGGCGGAGCGCGAGCTCCGCGACGCCGACGATAATACCGGCGCATGGAAACCCCGCACACGACGCTCGACGACGACGCCGCACCGAGCAAGAGCCAGCGCAAGCGCGAGATGACCGAGCTGCAGCAACTCGGCGAACAGCTGGCCACGCTCAGCCCGGCACGGCTCGACGCACTCTCGCTGCCCGACTCGCTGCGCTCGGCGCTGAGCGAATACAACCGCATCCGCGCCCACGAGGGGCGGCGCCGACAGGCACAGTACATCGGGCGGCTGATGCGCAACGTCGACCCCGAGCCGCTGCGCGAAGCCTTGCGCGAGGCCAGCGGCGACAGCCGCGCGGCGGTCGCGCGGCTGCATGCGCTCGAGGACTTGCGCAGCCGCCTGCTGGCCGACGATGCGGCGCTGACCGCGCTGCTCGACCAGCATCCGCAGGCCGACGCGCAGCAACTGCGCGCGCTGCTGCGCGCGGTGCGCGCCGAACAGGCCGCGGCGAAGCCGCCGCGCCAGTACCGCGCCTTGTTCCAGTACCTGAAGCAGTTGACCGAAGGCAACGACGATGGCCGCGAATGAAGACGGATTCGACGCGGTGCGCATCGGCCTGGTGTCGATCAGCGACCGCGCCTCGAGCGGGGTCTACACCGACCAGGGGCTGCCGGCACTGCGCGACTGGCTGGGTCGCGCGTTGCGCAACCCGGTCGACTGCGTCGAGCGCCTGATTCCCGACGAACGCGAGCTGATCGCGTCGACCTTGCGCGAATTGACCGACGTGCAACGCTGCGCGCTGGTGTTGACCACCGGCGGCACCGGCCCGGCGCCGCGCGACGTCACGCCGGAGGCCACGCTGGACGTCGCCGAGCGCGAAATGCCCGGTTTCGGCGAGGAAATGCGTCGCATCAGCCGCCATTTCGTGCCGACCGCGATCCTGTCCCGCCAGACCGCGGTGATCCGCGGCGGCAGCCTGATCGTCAACCTTCCCGGACAGCCGAAAGCCATACGCGAAACCCTCGAGGGGCTGCGCGACGCCGACGGGCGGCTGCTGGTGGCCGGCGTGTTCGCCGCGATCCCCTATTGCATCGACCTGATCGGCGGCCCCTACCTCGAGTGCGACGACGCGGTGTGCGCGGCGTTCCGCCCGAAGTCGGCGCAGCGCGCGCCGCGCGGCTGACCGCCGCGCCGGGTCAGTCGCCGAGCTGCGCCAGCAGCTCGCGCGGATGCGCGAGCACGAGGTCGGCGCCCCACGCCTGCGGCGCGCTGCCGGCGCCGTAGCCGTAGGCCACCGCCGCGGCGGTCATGCCGGCGGCGCGCGCGGCCTGCATGTCGCGCAGATCGTCGCCGAGGTAGACGCAAGCGGCGGCGTCGACGCCGAGCAGCGCGGCAGCGTGCAGCAGCGGATCGGGCGCCGGCTTCGGTCGCGCCGCGGTATCGCCGCAGACGACGCAGCCCGGCGCCGGGCGCAGCGCCAGCGCATCGAGCAGCGGCGTCGTCAGCACGGTCGCCTTGTTGGTCACGATGCCCCACGGCAGCGCGCGCTGCGCCAACGCGTCGACCAGCGCCTGGATGCCGTCGTAAAGCCGCGTGTGCACGCAGATGGCCGCAGCGTAGGCGGCGAGGAATTCGGCCCGCAGCGCTTCGAATTCGGCGGCATCGGGGCCGATGCCGAAACCGACCTGCAGCAGCCCGCGCGCGCCATGCGAGGCCATCGGACGCAGCGCGGCCAACGGCAGCGGCGCCAGCCCGCGCGTGGCGCGCACCTGGTTCAGCGCCGCGGCCAGGTCGGGCGCGGTATCGGCGAAGGTGCCGTCGAGATCGAACAGCACCGCGCCCCAGCGATTCGACGTCATGACGGGCGTCTGCAGGCGAGGAAATAATTGACGTCGACGTTGCTCGACAGCCGCATCCTGCGGTCGAGCGGGTTGACTTCGAGGCCGCGGAACGCGACCGGCTGCAGCCCGGCGGCGCGCGCCCACCCGGCCAGCTCGCTGGGACGGATGAATTTCGACCAGTCGTGGGTGCCCTTGGGAACGACGCCGGCGAGGTATTCGGCGCCGACGATGGCCAGCGCGAACGCCTTCAGGTTGCGGTTCAGCGTCGAGAACATCACCCAGCCACCCGGGCGCACCAGCGTCGCCGCAGCGTGGACGACCGAATCCGGGCGCGGCACGTGCTCGAGCATTTCCATGCAGCAGACCAGGTCGAAGCCACCGGGCCGCTCGAGCGCGAGCTGCTCGGCCGCGGCCAGACGATACTCGATGCTCAGCCCGCCTTGCAGCGCGTGCAGCGACGCGACCTTCAACGCGCGTTCGCCGAGGTCGATGCCGGTGACGGTGGCGCCGCGCTCGGCCAAAGCCTCGCTGAGCAGACCGCCGCCGCAGCCGATGTCGAGCACGCGTTGCGCCGCCACCGGCGCCAGGCTCTCGATCCATTCGACGCGCAGCGGGTTGAGTTGATGCAGCGTCGCGAACGGGCCTTCGGGGTCCCACCAGGTGTGCGCGGCGTCGGCAAATTTCTTCAGTTCAGCGGCTTCGACGTTCATCGGCTCAAGTATGCCAGAGCCGCGCTCGCCGCCGCGCGCGCGACAGGCGAAAAAAAGCCCCGCCGAGCGGGGCTTTCATCGCAACGCGGTGCGATCACTTCATCACGGTGTGCGAACCGACGATCTCGACGACCGCGCGACGGTTCGGCGCCTGGCACTCGACGCGCTTCTTGAAGGTGCCGTGGCAGCTGTGCGGGTCGACGCGGAAATCGGTCTTGCCCTTGCCTTCCAGGTAGACCTTGTCGGCCGGAACGCCCTGGTCGACCAGATAGGCCTTGACCGCCTGGGCGCGACGCAGCGACAGCTTCTTGTTGTACGCGACGCTGCCGAAGCTGTCGGTGTAGCCGGTCGAGATCACGGTCTCGAGGTTGACTTCCTTGATCTTCGCGGCGAGTTCGTCGAGCGCCTGCTTGCCGGCCGGCTTCAGCACGGCCTTGTCGAAATCGAAGAAGGCGTCAGCCGAATAGGTGACCTTTTCGCTGACCGGCATCGGTGCCGGGGTCGGCGCCGGAGCCGCAGGCGCGGCGGCCGGCTCGGGTGCCGGTGCCGGAGCCGGCGCAGCCTTGGCGACGATCGCGCCGTCGCAGCCGCTGACCGCGGTCGCCGGGGTCCAGAAGGCGTCGCGCCAGCACAGCGAGTTGCTGCCGTCCTTCCAGACCTGGCC
Source organism: Pseudomonadota bacterium (assembly GCA_021804595.1). Lineage (GTDB taxonomy): Bacteria > Pseudomonadota > Gammaproteobacteria > Burkholderiales > Burkholderiaceae_C > Thiomonas_A. The sequence continues at coordinate 25,260 of JAJZHH010000002.1, read as the reverse complement.
GCTGGAGCTGACCCAGTTGTTGACGTCGGCCGCTTGCGCGGCAGCAATGCCGCCGACGGCGAGGGCCGCGACGGCAACCAGTTTGGCGATCCGGTAAGTCTTGTTCATCGTTTTTTCCTCTCAGAGACGGTTTGGGCTGAAACTGGAAATCCTGTGGCAGTCACCGCGTTCCATGGTAGACCGCCCGAGCGTCGGCGCGCCCTGCTGCCGCGCTCAACTGCACGCGTCGTGTCAATTTTGCCACAGGGCGCCCGCTGCGGCCATGGCCCCACCCCCACCAAGGCGGGGGTTCGGGCCCGCGGTGCAGGCGATGCGGCGTCGACCGCCGCCGTCAGACGCGCTGCTACCATAGAACGCTCGATTTTCTGCCGGCGCCTTCGTCCCGTTTCGGTCCGCGGCGCACCGACCCGCATGTCCGCATACGCCAAAGAAACCCTCCCCGTCAGTCTCGAAGACGAAATGCGCCGCTCCTACCTCGATTACGCGATGAGCGTGATCGTGGGCCGGGCGCTGCCCGACGTGCGCGACGGGCTCAAGCCGGTGCACCGCCGCGTGCTGTTCGCGATGCATGAATTGAGCAACGCCTGGAACCGGCCCTACAAGAAATCGGCGCGTATCGTCGGCGACGTCATCGGTAAATACCACCCGCACGGCGATCAATCGGTCTACGACACCATCGTTCGGATGGCGCAGGATTTCTCGCTGCGCTACATGCTGGTCGACGGCCAGGGCAATTTCGGTTCGGTCGACGGCGATAACGCAGCAGCGATGCGTTACACCGAAATCCGGCTGGCGAAAATCGCCCATGAAATGCTCGCCGATATCGACAAGGAAACCGTCAATTTCGGCCCCAATTACGATGGATCGGAACAGGAACCGCTGGTACTTCCCGCGCGGCTGCCGAATCTGCTGCTCAACGGTTCAGCCGGCATCGCCGTCGGCATGGCGACGAATATTCCGCCGCACAACCTGGGCGAACTGGTCGACGGCTGCCAGCACCTGCTGCGCCACCCCGACGCCGACGTCGAGACCTTGATGGAATTCATCCCGGCGCCCGATTTTCCGACCGCCGGCATCATCTACGGCCTGAGCGGCGTGCGCGAGGCCTACCGCACCGGGCGCGGCCGCGTCGTGATGCGGGCCCGCTGCCATTTCGAGGACATCGACCGCGGCCAGCGCCAGGCCATCGTCGTCGACGAGCTGCCTTATCAGGTCAACAAGCGCACGCTGCTCGAGCGCATCGCCGAGCTGGTGCGCGAGAAGAAGATCGAGGGCATCAGCCACATCCAGGACGAGTCGGACAAGTCCGGCATGCGGGTGGTCATCGAACTGCGCCGCGGCGAGCTGGCCGAAGTGGTGCTGAACAAGCTGTACAAGCAGACCCAGCTGCAGGACACCTTCGGCGTCAATATGGTGTGCCTGGTCGACGGCCAGCCGCGGCTGCTCGACCTGCGCCAGATGCTGCAGGCCTTCCTGAAGCACCGCCGCGAGGTGGTGACCCGACGCAGCGTCTACGAGCTGCGCCGCGCGCGCGAACGCGGCCACGTGCTCGAGGGGCTGGCGGTGGCGCTGGCCAACGTCGACCGCATGATCGAGCTGATCAAGGCGGCACCGACGCCGCCGATCGCGCGCGAGCGCCTGCTGGCCGAAGTGTGGGCCCCCGGCGAGGTGCGCGCGATGCTCGCGCGCGTCGAAGGTCGCCCCGAGGACTTCCAGCCCGAGGACCTCGAGGCGCGCTTCGGCCTCAAGGACGACGGCTACCGCCTGTCGGAAAACCAGGCGCAGGAAATCCTGCAGATGCGTTTGCAGCGCCTGACCGGGCTCGAGCAGGACAAGATCGTCCAGGAATACAAGGACGTGATGGCGCAGATCGCCGACCTGCTCGACATCCTGTCGCGCCCCGAGCGCATCACCCAGATCATCGCCGACGAGCTGGCCGCGCTGAAGACCGAGTTCAACGACGCGCGGCGCTCGACCGTCGAGGCCAACGCGACCGAGCTCGACGTCGAGGACCTGATCGCGCCGCAGGACATGGTGGTGACGATCTCGCACGTCGGCTACGTCAAGAGCCAGCCGGCGCTGGAATACCGCGCGCAGCGCCGCGGCGGACGCGGCAAGCTGGCCACCGGGACCAAGGAGGACGACTGGATCGACCAGCTGTTCGTCGCCAACACCCACGACATGCTGCTGTGCTTCTCGAACCGCGGCCGCGTGTACTGGATGAAGGTCTACGAGGCACCGCAAGGCGGGCGCGGCTCGCGCGGGCGCCCGCTGGTCAACCTGTTTCCGCTCGGCGAAGGCGAGAAGGTCACCGCGGTGCTGCCGGTGAAGACCTTCGACGACGATCATTACGTGTTCATGGCGACGGCGCGCGGCACGGTGAAGAAGACGCCGCTGACCGCGTTCGCCAACCGCCGCAGCGCCGGCATCATCGCCTGCGCGCTCGACGACGACGACTACCTGATCGGCGCGGCGATCACCGACGGCCGCCACGACGTGATGCTGTTCTCCGACGCCGGCAAGGCGGTGCGCTTCGACGAGGAGGACGTGCGTCCGATGGGCCGCGAGGCGCGCGGCGTACGCGGCATGAACCTCGACGACGGCCAGAGCGTGATCGCGCTGCTGGTCGCCGAGGACGAAACGCAATGCGTGCTGACGGCGACCATGCACGGCTACGGCAAGCGCACGCCGATCGTCGAGTACACGCGCCATGCGCGCGGCACCAAGGGCATGATCGCGATCCAGACCAGCGAGCGCAACGGCCGCGTCGTCGCCGCCTGCCTGGTGCGCGAAGCCGACGAGATCATGCTCATCACCGACACCGGCGTGCTGGTGCGCACCCGCGTGGCCGAAATCCGCGAGCTCGGTCGCGCCACGCAGGGCGTGACGCTGATCGCGCTCGACGACGGTGCCGAGCTGATCGGCGTGCAACGCGTCGCCGAGTCGGATGCCGCCGACGCGCCCGACGCTGCTGAAGCTCCCGATGCGCCCGAGGCCGGCGCCGGAGCGGCCGATGCCTGACGCCGCAACCCGCCCCTACAACTTCTCGGCCGGCCCGGCGGCGATTCCCGACGACGTGCTGCAACAGGCCGCCGCCGAAATGCTCGACTGGCACGGCAGCGGCATCGGCGTGATGGAAATGAGCCATCGCGGAGCTCAGTTCGGCGAGATCTTCGCGCAGGCCGAAGCCGATCTGCGCGAGCTGCTCGAAGTGCCGGCCGATTACGCGGTGCTGTTCATGCAGGGCGGTGCGCTGGCGCAGAACGCGCTGGTGCCGCTGAACCTGTCGCAAGGCGCTGCGGCCGACTACCTGCTGACCGGGTCGTGGTCGCGCAAGAGCCGGCACGAGGCCGCGCGCTACTGCGACGTGCAAGTCGCCGCCGACAACGCCGACGCGCCCGGCACGATTGCGCCGCGCTCGAGCTGGCGCCTGCGCGACGACGCGCGCTACCTGCATTACTGCGTCAACGAGACGATCGACGGCGTCGAGTTCGAGCAGCCGCCGCAGGGGGTGACGGCGCCGCTGGTCGCCGACGCGTCGTCGATGATCCTGTCGCGACGCTTCGACATCGCCGCGCACGGCTGCGTCTACGCCGGCGCGCAGAAGAACATCGGACCGGCCGGGCTGACCTTGGTCATCGTGCGCCGCGACCTGCTCGGCCACGCGCTGCCGGCTTGCCCGACGGTGTTCGACTACGGCGTCGCCGCGGCCAACGGCTCGATGATCAACACGCCGCCGACCTGGGCCATCTATGTGGCCGGCCTCGTCTTCCAGTGGATCAAGCGCCAGCGCGAAGGCGCGCTCGCCGGGCTCGACGCGATCGCGGCGAGGAACGCGGCGAAGGCCGCGCTGCTGTATGGCTGCATCGACGCCTCGGCGCTTTACGTCAACCGCGTCCACGCGGCCTGCCGCTCGCGCATGAACGTGCCGTTCCAGTTGCGTGACGAGGCGCTGGGCGCCGACTTCCTGGCCGGCGCCCAGCGCCACGGGCTGCTGCAGCTCAAGGGCCACAAGTCGGTCGGCGGCATGCGCGCGAGCATCTACAACGCGATGCCGCTGGCCGGCGTGCAGGCGCTGGTCGACTACATGCGCGAATTCGAACGCAGCCATTGAGCTCCCGCCGATGACCGACGACATCCAGCCCCTGCGCGAGCAGATCGACGCCATCGACCGCGAGCTGCTCGAGCTGCTCAACCGCCGCGCCCGCCTCGCGCAGCGCATCGGCGAACACAAGCACCGGCTGCAGCTGCCGGTGTTCCGCCCCGAGCGCGAGCGCGAAGTCATCGAGCGCGTGCGCGGCGCCAACCCGGGGCCGCTGCACGCCGACAGCCTGGCCGCGGTGTGGCGCGAGATCATGTCGGCGTGCCGCGCGCTGGAGGCGCGCCAGCGCGTCGCCTATCTCGGCCCCGAAGGCACGTACAGCGAAATGGCCGCGCGCCGCTTCTTCGGCTCGAGCTGCGCCTTCGTGCCCTGCGCCGACCTCGACGAAGTCGTGCGCAGCCAGCTCGGCGGCGCCACCGAGTTCGCGCTGGCCGCGATCGAGAATTCGACCGAAGGCGCGATCGCGCGTACGCTCGACCTGCTGCTCGAACAACCCTTGCACATCTGCGGCGAGATCAGCGTCGCGGTGCACCACAACCTGCTGCGCCAACAGCCCGGGCTCGACGGCCTCGACGCGGTGCTCGCCCACCCGCAGGCGCTGTCGCAATGCCGCCAGTGGCTCGACGCGCATCTGCCGGCGGTCGAGCGCCGCGCGGTCGCCAGCAACGCCGAAGGCGCGCGGCTGGCGGCGCAGGACCCGCGGCTGGCGGCGATCGCCGGCGAGCAGGCGGCGTCCTTGTACGCGCTGCAGATCGTCAGCCCGCGCATCCAGGACCAGCCGCAGAACCGCACCCGCTTCATCGTGCTCGGCGCTCAAGCCGCCCAGCGCAGCGGCGACGACCGCACCAGCCTGATCCTCGCGGTGCCCAACCGCGCCGGCGCGGTGTTCGAGATGCTGCGCCCGCTGGCCGCGCACGGCGTCAGCATGACGCGTTTCGAGTCGCGCCCGGCGCGCTCGGGCGACTGGGAGTACTACTTCTACGTCGACGTCGAAGGTCACGCCGACGACGCGCCGGTGCGCGCCGCGCTCGACGAGTTGCGCGGCACCTGCGCGTTTTTCAAGAACCTCGGCTCCTACCCGGCTTGGCGCGACTGACGCGTCGGCGCCGCCCCGGGTCCGTTTCCGCATCCGCTTTTCGCACCGCCAACACCATGAGCACGCCTACCGATACGCAACCGTCCTGGGGCACCGACTACGTGCGCACGATCGCGCCCTACGTCGGCGGTCGCCCGATTTCCGAAGTCGCGCGCGAGTACGGGCTGGCGCCCGACACGATCGTCAAGCTGGCGTCGAACGAGAACCCGCTGGGCATGTCGCCGCTGGCGCGCCAGGCGGTGCTCGACGCGCTGAGCGAAGCCCCGCGCTATCCGGACAACGACGCCTGGGAGCTGCGCCAGGCGCTGGCCGCCCACCTCGGCGTCCCGCCCGAGTGGGTGCTGCTCGGGCACGGCTCCAGCGACATCCTCGAAATGGCCGCGCGCGCGCTGCTCGCCGAAGGCGATTCCTGCGTCTATTCCCAATACGGCTTCCTGGTCTACGCGCTGGCGGTGCAGCAGGCCGGCGCGCGTCACATCGTCGTGCCGGCGCGCGACTACGGCCACGACCTCGACGCGATGCTGGCGGCGATCGCGCCCGACACCCGATTGGTCTACGTCGCCAACCCGAACAACCCGACCGGCACGCTGCTGCAGCCGGCGCAAGTCGCCGATTTCGTCGCGCGCGTGCCGCGCGACGTCGTCGTGCTGCTCGACGAAGCCTACGTCGAGTACCTCGAACCCGAGCAGCGCACCGACAGCGTCGCGCTGCTGCGCGAACATCCGAACCTGATCGTCTCGCGCACTTTTTCGAAGGCCTACGGGCTGGCCGGGCTGCGCATCGGCTACGCCGCGGCGCAACCGGCACTGGCCGGGCTGCTCAACCGCGTACGGTCGGCGTTCAACACCAGCGGCGTCGCGCAGGCCGCGGCCTTGGCCGCGCTGCGCGACACCGCGTTCCTGCAGCGCACGGTCGAGCTCAACCGCGCCGGCATGCGTCAGCTCGAGGCCGGCTTCGCGGCGCTGGCGCTGAGCTACGTGCCGTCGCACGGCAACTTCGTGCTGCTGCGCGCAGGCGACGACGCACAGGCCGGCGCGCGCGTCGCCGCCGCGCTGCTGCAGCGCGGCGTGATCGCGCGCCCGGTGGCCAACTATGGCCTCGGCCCGTGGCTGCGCATCTCGGTGGGCACCGAAGGCGAGAACGCGCGCTGCCTCGACGCCTTGCGCGCAGTACTGGCCTGACGCGCATGGGCAGCGCCATCGATGCGGGAAGGCCCCGCAGCTATGCGCGGGTCGCGGTGCTCGGCGTCGGCCTGCTCGGCGGCTCGTTCGCGCTGGCCGCGCGACGTCGCGGGCTGGCGCACGAAGTCGTCGGCTACGCCAAGTCGCCGTCGACGCTGAACGCCGCGCTGGCCGCCGGGGTCATTGACCAGGGGGCCGATTCGGCGCTGCGCGCGGTCACCGGCGCCGACCTCGTCGTGCTCGCGGTGCCGGTGGCGGCCACCGCGCCGCTGCTCAAGCAGATCGCGCTCGGATTGCGCCCCGACTGTCTGCTGATCGATGTCGGCAGCACCAAGGCCGACGTCGCGATCTCGGCGCAGGAAGCGCTGGGGCGTTGCGCGCACCAGTTCGTTCCCTGCCACCCGATCGCCGGCGGTGAATTGAGTGGAGTGCAACACGCGCGCGCCGACCTGTTCGAGGCGCGGCGCGTCGTCGTCACGCCGCTCGATGATACCCCGTCCGAGCGCATCACCGAAGCCTGCGCGCTGTGGGAGCGGCTCGGTGCGAACGTCTCGCGCATGACCCCGCCCGAGCACGACGCCGCGTTTGCCGCGGTCAGCCACCTGCCGCACCTGCTCGCCTTCGCCTATGTGCAGGCGTTGACCCGCCAGCCCAAGGGCGGCGGCTATCTGCAGCTGGCCGGCCCCGGATTTCGCGACTTCACGCGCATCGCCGCCAGCGACGCGGTGATGTGGCGCGACGTGTTCCAGGCCAACGGCGCCGAAGTGCTGCAGCAGCTGCAGTTGTTCAAGCAGGCGCTGGCCGCGTTCGAGGCGCAGATGCGCCAGGGCAACTGGACCCAGCTCGAAGCGCTGATCCGCGACGCCAGCGGCTCGCGCCAGGCGTGGTCCGCTCCGTCACCCGCCGATGACACAGACTGAATTCCTCGACCTGCCGCCCCTGCTCGGCGCCTCCGGCCAGGTTCGCCTGCCCGGATCGAAAAGCATATCCAACCGCCTGCTGCTGCTGGCCGCGCTGGCCGAAGGCAGCACGCGCATCGACGGCCTGCTCGATTCCGACGATACCCGCGTGATGCTCGATGCGCTGCGCACGCTGGGCATCGCGGTCGAACGCGGCGACGACGGCCATTGCGTGGTCCACGGCTGCGGCGGCCGCCCGCCGGTGGCCAGCGCCGACCTGTTCCTGGGCAACGCCGGCACCGCGGTGCGGCCGCTGACCGCGGCGCTGGCGCTGATCGGCGGCGACTACCGCGTGCGCGGCGTGCCACGCATGCACGAACGCCCGATCGGCGACCTGGTCGCGGCCTTGCGCGACATCGGCTGCCGCATCGACGAACTCGGCAGCGCCGGCTATCCGCCGCTGGCCATCGGTCGCGGCACGCCGCGCGTCGACGCGCCGCTGCGCGTGCGCGGCGACGTCTCCAGCCAGTTCCTCAGCGCGCTGCTGCTGGCGCTGCCGCTGCTGCGCGCCCCCACCGACATCGTCGTCGACGTCGTCGGCGAGCTGATCTCCAAGCCCTATGTCGAGATCACGCTGCGCCTGCTCGCGCGCTTCGGCGTGGCCGTGCGCCACGAAAGCTGGCAGCGCTTCGTGATCCCGGCCGGCAGCCGCTACCGCAGCCCGCAGCGCATCGCGGTCGAAGGCGACGCGTCGTCGGCGTCGTACTTCCTCGCCGCCGGCGTGCTCGGCCAGCAGCACGGCGCCGGCGGCCCGGTGCGCGTGCTCGGCGTCGACGCCGACAGCATCCAGGGTGACGTCGAGTTCGCCCGTGTGCTCGAGCGCCTCGGCGCCGACATCCGCTGGGGCGACGGCTGGATCGAGTCCTGCGGTCTGCGCGGCGGGCGCGCGGCGCTGGCCGGCGGCGACATCGACTGCATCGCGATTCCCGACGCGGCGATGACGCTGGCGGTGACCGCACTGTTCGCCGAGGCGCCGACGCGGCTGCTCGGCATCGGCAGCTGGCGCGTCAAGGAAACCGACCGCATCGCCGCCATGGCCACCGAACTGGCCAAGCTCGGCGCCACCGTCGAAGCCGGCGCCGACTGGCTGCGCGTGCACCCGCTCGCCGCCGCGCACTGGCGCAGCGCGAGCATCGCGACCTACGACGACCACCGCATCGCGATGTGCTTCTCACTGGCCAGCTTCGGCCCCGCCGACCTGCGCATCGAGGATCCGGCGTGCGTGGGCAAGACCTTCCCCGGCTATTTCGACGCGCTGCGCGCGATCGCGCGTCCGGTGCCGGTGATCGCCATCGACGGCCCGACCGCCTCGGGCAAGGGCACGCTGGCGTCGCGCGTGGCCGCCGCGCTGGGTTTCCATTACCTCGACTCGGGCGCGCTGTACCGCGCCTGCGCGCTGCTTGCGCTGCGCCAGCACCTCGCGCTCGACGATGCGCCGGCACTGGCCGCGCTGGCGCGCCACATGCCGCTGCGCTGCGACGGCAGCCGCATCTGGCTCGGCGCCGAGAACGTCAGCGACGCGATCCGCGCCGAGGCGGTCGGCCAGGCCGCGTCGAAACTGGCCGTGCTGCCCGCGGTGCGCGAGGCGCTGCTGGCGCTGCAGCGCAGCCTGCGCCGCGCGCCGGGACTGGTTGCCGACGGACGCGACATGGGCAGCGTCGTGTTCCCCGACGCCCATTTGAAGGTGTTTTTGACCGCGGGCACCGCAGCGCGCGCCGAGCGCCGGCATAAACAATTGATTTCCCAAGGCATTTCAGCTACACTCCAGGCCGTCCTGGAGGATCTTGAGCAACGCGACGCGCGCGACACCCAACGCAGCGTCGCCGCTTTGCGTCCAGTCGCGGACTCGTTGCCGCTGGACAACTCGGAGCTCGACGTCGAACAGACCGTGCACCAGTTGTTGCAGTGGTGGCGGCAGCACGCCGCTGCATGAGTTTTTGAACAGCCGCCCGCGCCGCTCCGGCCCGGGCTTTTGCCACCAACCCCGCGGGGCACCCCGCGGACCGGAAGTCCTTCGATGTCAGTCAACCCCAGCGCCGGCCAAGCCGGTGAATCGTTCGCCGCCCTGTTCGAGGAATCGCTGAAGACGCGCGACATGCGCGCCGGCGAAGTGATCACTGCCGAAGTGGTCGGCGTCGACCCCAATTTCGTCATCGTCAACGCCGGGCTGAAGTCCGACGCGTACATCCCGATCGAGGAATTCAAGAACGACCACGGCGAAGTCGAGGTCCAGGTCGGCGATTTCGTCTCGGTCGCGATCGACGCGCTCGAGAACGGCTACGGCGACACCATGCTGTCGCGCGACAAGGCCAAGCGACTGGCGTCGTGGATGTCGCTGGAAAAGGCGCTGGAATCGGGCGAGTTCGCCACCGGCACCGTGACCGGCAAGGTCAAGGGCGGCCTGACCGTGATGATCAACGGCATCCGCGCGTTCCTGCCGGGTTCGCTGCTCGACACGCGTCCGGTCAAGGACACCACGCCGTTCGAAGGCAAGACGCTCGAGTTCAAGGTCATCAAGCTCGACCGCAAGCGCAACAACGTCGTGCTGTCGCGCCGCGCGGTGGTCGAGGCCAGCCAGGGCGAAGAGCGCGCCAAGCTGCTCGAGACGCTGAAGGAAGGCATGATCGTGCACGGCGTGGTCAAGAACATCACCGACTACGGCGCCTTCGTCGACCTCGGCGGCATCGACGGTCTGCTGCACATCACCGACCTGGCCTGGCGCCGCGTGCGTCACCCCAGCGAAGTGGTCACCCCGGGCCAGGAGCTCGACGCCAAGGTGCTGAAGTACGACGCCGAGAAGAACCGCGTCTCGCTGGGCCTGAAGCAGATGGGCGACGATCCGTGGGTCGGCGTGTCGCGCCGCTACCCGTCGGGCACGCGTCTGTTCGGCAAGGTCACCAACCTGACCGATTACGGCGCCTTCGTCGAGATCGAGCCGGGCATCGAAGGCCTGGTCCACGTGTCCGAAATGGACTGGACGAACAAGAACGTCGCGCCGAGCAAGGTCGTGCAGCTCGGCGACGAAGTCGAAGTGCAGGTGCTGGAAATCGACGAGGATCGTCGCCGCATCAGCCTGGGCATGAAGCAGTGCCGTCCGAACCCGTGGGACGAGTTCGCCGCCAACCACAACCGCGGCGACCGCGTCAGCGGCCCGGTCAAGTCGATCACCGACTTCGGCGTGTTCATCGGCCTGCCCGGCGGCATCGACGGTCTGGTGCACATGTCCGACCTGTCGTGGAACGAAACCGGCGAAGCCGCGGTGCGCAACTACAAGAAGGGCCAGGACGTCGAAGCTGTCGTGCTCGGCATCGACATCGAGCGCGAGCGCATCTCGCTGGGCATCAAGCAGCTCGAAGGCGATCCGTTCATGAACTTCGCCGCGATCAACGACAAGGGCAAGGTCGTCACCGGCACCGTCAAGTCGGTCGACGCCAAGGGCGCGGTGATCGATCTCGGCCAGGACGTCGAGGGCTATCTGCGCGCGTCGGAAATCTCGCGCGACCGCGTCGAGGATGCGCGCAACATGCTCAAGGATGGCGACGAGGTCAGCGCGATGGTGATCAACATCGATCGCAAGAACCGCTCGATCCAGCTGTCGGTCAAGGCCAAGGACAGCGTCGACCAGCAGGAGGTGATGAGCCGCCTGGCCGGCGAACAACGCGAAGCCACCGGCACCACCAACCTTGGCGCGCTGCTGCGCGCCAAGCTGGACCAGAGCCAGGAGTAAGCCCCGCTCGCCGCGCCCTTGCGCCGCGGCGCGGCGCGAGGCCCACGGCGGGCCTCGCGCCGCACGGACCCCTTGAGAGCACCCCGTCCCGCCCACTCCCCCCATCGCCCGATGACCCGTTCCGACCTCGTCGACCAACTGGCCGAGCGCTTTGCGCAGCTCACGCATCGCGACGCCGAACTCGCGGTGAAGACGATCCTCGACGCGCTGTCGGAAGCGTTGGAGAACAGCCACCGGGTCGAAATCCGCGGCTTCGGCAGCTTCTCGGTGAGTCACCGGCCGGCGCGCATCGGCCGCAACCCGCGCTCGGGCGAACAGGTCGTCGTGCCCGAAAAGCGCATGCCGCACTTCAAGCCGGGCAAGTCCTTGCGCGAACTCGTCGATCGCCGCGGCAAAGCCGGCGCCTGAACGACTGCGCGCCCTAGAATGGGCGCGCTGGGTGCAGCCAGTCCGGCTGCAGCCGATTTTCCCGTCGACCCCGATGCGCGCCCTGACCTGGTTCGTCCGCCTGATCCTGTTCCTGTTGCTGTTCGGCCTGGCGCTGAACAACCTGGAGCCGACCGTCCTGCATCTGCTGTTCGGCACCCAATGGCGCGCGCCGCTGTTCGTGCTGCTGCTGGCCGCGTTCACGCTGGGCGTCGTGCTCGGTGCGCTGGCCATGCTGCCGGCATGGCTGCGCGCGCGCCGCGGCGCGCAGGCCGCCGCGCCCGCCGCGGCGCCGCCACCGGCCGCCGAGCCGCCGCAGCCCCCCGGCGTGATCGACGGCAGCGCCGATGGAGTTTGAACTGTGGTGGCTGCTGGCGCTGCCGCTGGCCTTCGGCCTCGGCTGGCTGGCGTCGCGCCTCGACCTGCGCCAGTGGCGGCGTGACGGCGGCGTGCGCCGCAGCGCCGCGCTGTCGTACTTCCGCGGGCTCAATTTCCTGCTCAGCGAGCAGCAGGACCAGGCGATCGACGCGTTCATCGAGGCGGTGACCGCCGACCCCGACACCGTCGACCTGCACTTCGCGCTGGGCAATCTGTTCCGCCGGCGCGGCGAATACGAACGCGCGGTTCGCGTGCACCAGAACCTGCTGGCGCGCGCCGATCTGTCGTCCGCCGACCGCCAGCGCGCCCAGGTCGCGCTGGCGCAGGATTTCTTCAAGGCCGGCCTGCTCGACCGCGCCGAAGATGCCTACGCCGGGTTGATGGGCACGCCGTTGCGCTCGGAAGCGCTCGCCGCGCTGCTGCAGATCTTCGAGCGCACGCGCGAATGGCAGCGCGCGATCGATTGCGCGCGCGAGCTCGAGCGCCTCGGTGCCGGCAGCTACGCGCGGCAGATCGCGCACTACTGGTGCGAACTGGCGCTGCGTGCCAGCCAGCGCGACGAGCTCGACGACGCGCTGCGCGCGCTCGACCAGGCGGCCGCGGTCGACGCGCACGCCGTGCGCCCGTGGCAGTTGCGCGCGTCGATCGCGCAGCGCCAGAGACAGGTCGACGCCGCAATCGGCCAGCTGCAGCACATTGCGCAGTTGCGCCCCGAATTCGTCGCACTGGTCGCCCTCGACCTGGCGCAGCTGTTCGACGCCGCCGGGCAGCGCGAGTCCGGTCTCGACTGGTTGCTCGCCCAGCTGCGCGACAACCCGGCGATCGACCTGCTCGACGCGGTGCTGCGGCTCGAACCCGACGCCGCGCGCCGTCGCCACCACGCCCTGACCTATGCGCAGGCGCAGCGCAGCCTGCTGGCGTCGCGGCGCCTGCTCGACCAGCTCGACGAACTCGACGTGGCCGCGCAGGCGGCGCTGGCGCAGGCGCTCGATGGCGCGCTGAAGGCGCGTCAACGCTACCGCTGCGCCGGCTGCGGCTTCGAGGCGCGCCACCACACCTGGCACTGCCCGGCGTGCCAGGGCTGGGACACCTACCCGCCGCGGCGCACCGAAGAACTGCAACTGATCTCGACATGACCCCCGAACAGCTCGCTCGTGCCCGTGTGCTCGTCGTCGGCGACGTGATGCTCGACCGCTACTGGTTCAGCGCTGTCGATCGCATCTCGCCCGAAGCTCCCGTGCCGGTGGCGCTGGTGCAGCGCGAGCAGGATCGCCTGGGCGGGGCCGCCAACGTTGCGCTGAACGCCGCCACGCTGGGCGCACAGACCACGCTGCTGAGCGTGGTCGGCGCCGACGACAGCGGCCGCCGCCTGGCCCACCTGGTCGCCGACACGCCAATCCGCGGTGCGCTGCGCCAGGTACCGGGCTTGCGCACGACGCTGAAGCTGCGCGTGGTCGCGCGCCAGCAGCAGCTGCTGCGCATGGATTTCGAATCGACCCCGGATCACGAAGTGCTCGCCGAACTGCTCGAGCGCTACGAGCAGGAGCTGCCGCTGCACGACGTGGTGCTGCTGTCGGACTACGGCAAGGGCGGGCTGGCGCACGTCGCGCGCATGATCGAGCTGGCCAGGCAGCACGGCCGTCGCGTGCTGGTCGACCCGAAGGGGCGTGACTGGTCGCGCTACCGCGGCGCGACGCTGATCACGCCGAACCGCGCCGAGTTCGCGCTGGTCGCCGGCGATTTCGCCGACGACGCCGACCTCGAGCACCGCGCCGAGGAGCTGCGCCAACGGCTCGAACTCGACGCGCTGCTCGTCACCCGTGCCGAGGACGGCATGACGCTGATCGACGCCTCCGGTGCGCTGCACGTCGCCGCGCAGGCCATGGAAGTGTTCGACGTCTCCGGCGCCGGCGACACCGTGATCGCGACGCTGGCGGTGATGCTCGGCGCCGGCGCGACGCTGGCCGACGCGGTGCGCACGGCCAACCGTGCCGCCGGCATCGTCGTCGGCAAGCTCGGTACCGCGGCAATCACCCCGGCCGAACTGTGGCCGCAGTCCTGAGGAGAACCCTTCGATGAGCAAGCGCATCGTCGTCACCGGCGCTGCCGGATTCATCGGCAGCAACATCGTGCGCGCGCTCAACGCGCGCGGCTACAGCGACATCATCGCGGTCGACAACCTGACCCAGGCCGACAAGTTCCGCAACCTGGTCGAGCTGCAATTGACCGATTACGTCGACAAGACCGCGTTCTACGAAGCGTTCGCGCGCGGGCGCTACGGCCACGTCGACGCCGTGTTCCACGAAGGCGCGTGCTCGGACACGATGCAGCACGACGGCCGCTACATGATGGACAACAACTTTGCGGCCAGCCGCACGCTGCTCGACGCCTGCCTGGCGCAGGGCACGCGGCTGCTGTACGCGTCGAGCGCGGCGGTGTACGGCGCGTCGACGCGCTTTCGCGAGGCGCCCGACTGCGAACGCCCGCTCAACGTCTACGGCTACTCCAAGCTGCTGTTCGACCAGGTCGTGCGCCGCCAGCTGCCGCACGCGCGCAGCCAGATCGCCGGCTTCCGCTACTTCAACGTCTACGGCCCCGGCGAAGCGCACAAGGCGCGCATGGCCTCGGTCGCGCTGCACCACTACCAGCAGTTCCGCAAACAGGGTTGGGTCGAACTGTTCGGCGCCTACGGCGGCTACGGCGCCGGCGAGCAGCGGCGCGACTTCATCCACGTCGACGACCTGGTCGCGGTCAAGCTGTGGTTCTTCGACCACCCGTACAGCTCGGGCGTGTTCAACCTCGGCAGCGGTCGCGCACAGCCGTTCAACGACGTCGCGCGCAGCGTGATCAACACGCTGCGCTCGGCCGGCGGCCACGGCCCGCTGCCGCTGCAGCAACTGGTCGACGAACGCCTGCTGCGCTATGTCGACTTCCCGGCGGCGCTGGCCGGCAAATATCAGTGCCACACCGAAGCCGAGCTCGATGCGCTGCGCGCGGCCGGCTGCGACCATGTCTTCAAGGACGTCGAGCGCGGCGTGGCCGCCTACGTCGAGCAGTTGCTGCTGCGTCACGCCTGAGGCGCGGCGACGCGCGCGACTTCAGCGTGCGGCCAGCAGCGCCAGCAGCTGCGCCTCGTCGAGTTCCTGGATGCCCAGCTCGCGCGCGCGCTCCAGCTTGGAGCCGGCGTCGGCGCCGACCACGACGTAATCGGTCTTCTTCGACACCGAGCCGGTGATGCGTCCGCCGGCAGCCTCGATGCGCGCGCGCGCGTCGTCGCGCGCCAGCGTCGGCAGCGTTCCGGTGAGCACGAAAATGCGTCCGGCCAGCGTCTGCTCGACGCGCTCGACCGTGGTTTCCGGGAAGTGCACGCCGGAGCCTCGCAGCTGCTGCAGCACGTCGCGGTTGTGCGGCTGGGCGAAGAACAGCGCGATCGACTGCGCGACCACCGGGCCGACGTCGCTGACCTGCTCGAGCTGCGCGGCGTCGGCCGCGAGCAGCGCGTCGAGGCTGCCGAAGTGCCGCGCCAGCTCCTTCGCGGTGGCTTCGCCGACGTGGCGTATGCCCAGCGCGTAGACGAATCGGGCCAGCGTCGTGCGCCGCGACGCGTCGATCGCGGCGAGCAGATTGGCCACGCTCTTCTCGCCCATGCGCTCGAGCTCGAGCAGCGGCTCGGCGCGCAGGGCATAGATATCGGGCAGGTGCTCGACCAGGCCGCGGTCGACGAGCTGGTCGACCAGGCGTTCGCCCAATCCCTCGATGTCGAGCGCGCGCCGCGACGCGTAATGCAGGATCGCCTGCTTGCGCTGCGCCGCACAGTACAGCCCGCCAGTGCAGCGCCAGTCGACCTCGCCGTCGGGGCGCTCGATCGCCGAGCCGCAAACCGGGCAATGGCCGCCGAGCTGCGCCGCGAGATCGAAGCGCGGCGGATCGCCGACGCGCGCCTCGGCGACCACCGCGACCACCTCGGGAATCACGTCGCCGGCACGGCGCACGATGACGCGGTCGCCGACGCGAACGTCCTTGCGCGCGACCTCGTCGGCATTGTGCAGCGTTGCATTGGTCACCGTGACGCCGCCGACGAACACCGGCTCGAGCTTGGCCACCGGAGTCAGCCGTCCGGTGCGGCCGACCTGCACGTCGATCGCCAGCACCCGCGTGCTGCGCTCCTGCGCCGGGTACTTGTGCGCCATCGCCCACACCGGCTCGCGGTTGCGATAGCCGAGTTCGCGCTGCAAGCGCAGGCTGTCGACCTTGTAGACCACGCCGTCGATGTCGAACGGCAGCGCATCGCGGCGCTCGGCGACGCGCGCATGGAAGGCGGCGAGGAAGGCTGCGCCGGCGCCGTGCTCGCGCTCGCGCGACACCGGCAGGCCGAACTCGGCGAAGGCGTCGAGCATGCCGTGCTGGGTGTCGGGCGGCGCATCCCAGCCGTCGACCTCGCCCCAGCCGTAGCAGAAGAACGTCAACGGGCGCTGCGCGGCCAGCCGCGGGTCGAGCTGGCGAATGCTGCCGGCGGCGCCGTTGCGGGGATTCAGCAGCGTGGCGCGGCCGAGCTCGCGCTGGCGCGCGTTGTAGCGCTCGAAGTCGGCGCGCAGCATGACCACTTCGCCGCGCACCTCGAGCAGCCGCGGCGGCGCGCCGAGCAGGCGCAGCGGCACGTTGCGGATCGTGCGCACATTCGACGTCACGTCCTCGCCGGTCTCGCCGTCGCCGCGCGTGGCACCGCGCACCAGCACACCGTCCTCGTAGCGCAGGCTGATGGCCAGGCCGTCGAATTTCAGCTCGGCCTGGTAGTGCACCGCGGCGTCGGCGTCCTCCAGCCCGAGCCGTGCGCGCACGCGCTGGTCGAATTCGGCGGCACCCTGCGCCGAGTCGCCGGTCTCGGTGTGCAGCGACAACATCGGCACGCCGTGCGTCACCGGCGCGAATCCGGCCAGCGGCGCGCCGCCGACGCGCTGGGTCGGCGAGTCGGCGCTGAGCAGCTCGGGGTGCTGCGCCTCGAGCTGCTGCAACTCGCGATACAGCGCGTCGTAATCCGCGTCCGGGATCAAGGGCGCGTCGAACTGGTAATAGGCACGCGCGAAACGCGCGATCTCGTCGCGCAGCTGGCGGATGCGCGCGGCGGCGCGGTCGTCGCTCATCGCGCCGCCGTGCTCAGCTGAACAGCCGCTGCGCGGCGGCGCTGCCGGCTGGCAGCCCGCGCGCGTCGAGCGCCGCGTAAAGGCGCTCGAGTTGCTGCTCGATCTGGTCCAGCGAAGCCGGCGACAGCGGCGCCCCGTTGTCGTCGACCTGTCGCGCCGGCAGCGCCTGCGCCAGCCGCTGCGCGGCCTCGCGCATGCGCGCGAACGGCCGCAGCGCCTGCGGCACCTGCGCGACGTCGAGCAGCAGCGTGGCGCGGCTCACCGGCAGCTGCGGATCGTCGGACAGGTCGGCCTGCGCGTCGTATTGCAGTTGCACCAGCGCCAGCAAGCGATGGCCGTCGGCGCTGGGCGCCGGCGCCGCGCCGTCCTCGGCGTCGCCGACCGTCTCCAGCAGCGCGAGGCGGCCGGCCCCGGCGACCGCGGCGAAACCGGCAGCCTGCGCCTGCTGGCGCAGGTAATCGACGCCCCAGGCCACGCCCTGCGCCTGCAGGTTGATCGACAACTGCGCGTCGTTGGCCGCGGCGAACGCGTCGAGGTCGCGCGCGTGCTCGAGAACCTCGCCCATGTCGGGCAGGTCGGGCGCGGTGCCCATCGCCTCGCCCAGCGCATGGCATTTGGTGACGAACTCGGAGAACTCGATCGCATTGAGTGCGCCGTTGCGGCTGGCCAATTGCACCGCAGCCTGCAGCTCGGCGTAGCGCACCAGCGGCTGCAGCGCCTCCCAGCGTCCGTCGGCTGCGTTGCGGCCTTCGAACAGCAGCGGCTTGGTGCCGGCGCGAGCGGCCCGCGGCAGCCGCTCGATCAGCGCGCTGCCCGGAACCGCCTGCTCGAACAGGAAACTGGCGATCGCGTCGATCAGCGGATCGATGCGCGGCGCCGAGCTGCGCGGGCGCGCGGCGTCGGCGTCCAGCACCGCATCGCCGAGATCGGGCTCGCGCCGCTCGACGGCGTCGACCTCGGTGTCGCCGCTGAGCGCCGCATTCGCTTCGGCGCCGCGCCGGCGCCGGCGCAGCTGCCACGATTGCAGCACGTTGAACGCCAGCACCGCGGCGATGATCACGGCGCCCGCGGCGAGCAGAGCCAGTTGCAAGGAACCCATTGCCTTATTCCATCCTCTCGGAGTTGCGCCGCATCAAGCGGCCACCTCGACCATGCGTGCGGCCTGCTCCATATCGACCGCGACCAGCCTCGAAACACCCTGCTCCTGCATCGTCACTCCGACCAGTTGCTCGGCCATTTCCATCGCGATCTTATTGTGCGAAATGAACAGGAACTGCGTCGCCCCCGACATCGTCTCGACCAGGCGCGCGAAACGCTCGGTGTTGGCGTCGTCCAGCGGGGCGTCGACTTCATCAAGAATGCAGAACGGCGCCGGGTTCAGGTGAAAGATGCCGAACACCAGCGCGATCGCCACCAGCGCCTTCTCGCCCCCCGACAACAGGTGAATCGTGCTGTTGCGCTTGCCCGGCGGCTGCGCCATCACCTGCACGCCGGCGTCGAGGATTTCCTCGCCGGTCATCACCAGGCGCGCGGTGCCGCCGCCGAACAGGTCCGGGAACAGTCGCCCGAAATGCCCGTTGACCTCGTCGAAAGTCTGCCGCAGCTGCTCGCGCGTTTCAGCGTCGATCTTCTGGATCGCCGCCTCCAGCGTCGACGCGGCCTGCTCGAGGTCGGTGCGCTGCGCATCGAGGAACTGGCGCCGCTCGCGCGCCTGCCCGAGTTCGTCGAGCGCGGCCAAGTTGACCGCGCCCAGCGCGGCGACTTCGCGCTGCAGCCGCTGCGTGTCGCGCGCGAGCTGCTCGGGGCGAGCATCGGTGCCCAGCGCCGCGGCCAGCGCGTCGAGGTCGACTTGCGCTTCGGCCAGCTGCGCCGCGTATTGTTCGCCCTGCAGCCTCGCTTCCTGCTCGTCGAGCTGGCTGGAAGTGATGGCCGCGCGCAGCGGCTCGGCATCGCGCTCGGCGCGCAAGCGCGCCTCGTCAAGCTCGCGCAAGCGTGCGGCGATGTCGTCGTGCTCGCGCCGGCGCTGCTGCAGCGCGTCCTCGGCCGCGGTCTGCTCGTGCAAGGCGTCCTGCAGCCCGGCCTGGGCGCCGGCGTCGTCAAGGCGCTGCAGCTCGTCCTGCGCGTCGACCAGGCGCGCGGCCAGCGCGTCGATCTGCTGGCGCGCGGTGTCGGCCATGCGTGCCGCGTCGGCCGCGCGCTGCTGCAGGCTGCGGATCGCATAGGCGGCGTCGGCCTGGCGCTGTTCGAGCCCCCGCAGCAGCGTGCGCGCTTCGGCCAGTTGCTGCTGTTCGCGCTGCACCGCGGCGTCGAGGTCGGCCTGCGCCTGCTGCGCGTCGGCCACTTCGACGTCGAGCTGCTCGAAACGCGCCTCGCTTTCGGCGCGTGCCGCGGCCAGTTCGTCGGCCTGCGCGGCGAGCTCGGCGAGGTCGCCGTCGAGCCGCGCCTGGCGCTGCTCGGTTTCACGCTCGAGCTGCTGCAGCTTCAGGTGCTCGACCTGCACCTGGTGCAGTTGCTGCGTCAGCGCCTGCAGCCGGCGCGTGTCGGCGCCGAGCTGCTCGCGCGCGGCGTGCAGCTGCGCGTCGGCCTGCGCCGCCGCCGCACGTGCGTCGTCGGCCAGCAGCTGCTGCGCCTTGCGCTGGCGTTCGAGGTTCTCGATGTCCTGCGCCCGTGCGAGCATGCCGGCCTGTTCGCTGTCGGCTGCGTACAGGCTGACGCCGTGGGCGCCGACCATATGGCCGTCGCGGGTCACGAAAGCGGCGCCGGCCGGCAGTTCGCCGCGCTGGCGCAGCGCCTCGTCGAGCGAGTCGGCGCGGTAGACCGACGCCAGCCAGTCGTCGAGCACCGCACGCAGGCCGACGTCGACGTCGCGCAGCAACACGGCCAGCGGACGCAGCCCTGGTGGCGGCGCCGGCGCCGTCGGCGCCGCAGGCGCAGCGTAGAACGCCAGTTTGGCCGGCGGCGCGTCGGCGGCGAAACCGGCGACCTGGTCGAGCGCGCGCACCTCGAGCGCGCCGAGGCGCTCGCGCAGCGCCGCTTCGAGCGCGTTCTCCCAGCCCGGCTCGATGCGCACGCGGGTCCACAGCCGCGCCAACCGGTCGAGCCCGTGGCGCTGCAACCACGGCTGCAGCCGGCCCTCGGTCATCACCTTGTCCTGCAGCGCGCGCAGCGCCTGCACGCGCGCGCTGGTCGACGCCAGCTCGGTCGCCGCGGTCTGCGCCTGCTGCTGTGCCTGGCGCTGTGCATCCTGCAAGGCCGGCAGCGTCTCGTTGAGTTCGTCGACCCGCGCCGCGGCCGCGTCGCGCTCGGCGCCGACGGTCTCGAGCTGGCCTGCCAGGTCGTGCAGCCGCAGCGAGTCCGGACGCGCCAGCGCGCGACGCTCGTCGTGCAGCCGCTGCAGGCGCTGCTCGATCGCCTGCGCCTGCTGCGCCAGCACGCGCTCGCGCTCGGCCTCGCCGCGCAGGCGCTGCTGCGCCGCGGCCGCCGCCGCGAGCTGCTCGGCGGCCTGCAGTTGCGCATCGCCGAGCCGGGCCTCGAGCGCCGGAATCTGCTCGGCTTGCTCGATCACCCGCGCCTCGGCTTCGGCGTGTTCGAGCTCGGCGGCCTCGATCGCCGCCGCGGCCTGCTCGGCGTCGCCCGCCGCCGCGCCCGCCCGCTGCTCCCAGTCGGCACGCTGCTGCTGCAGCTCGTGCACGCTGCGCTGGGCGCGCGCGCGCGCCTCGACGACAAAGCGGATCTCGGCCTCGAGCTGGCCGACGCGGGCCTGCGCCGCGTACAGCGCCGCCTGCGCCGCGTGCAAGGCGTCGGCGGCGGTGTACTGCGCCTGGCGCACGCGCTCCAGATCGGCCTCGACCGCACGCAGCTGCGCGGTCTGCGCATCCAGCGCGAGCTGCGCGGCGCGTGCTTCGTCGGCGATGCGCGCCTGCTTGCGCTGCGCTTCGCGCAGTCGCAGCAACCACAGACCGTGCTGGCTGATGGCCAGCGAATCCTGCAGCGCACGGTACTGGCGCGCGACCGCGGCCTGCTGTTCGAGGCGCTCGAGCTGGGCGTCGAGTTCGCGCACGATGTCGCCCACGCGCAGCAGGTTCTCGCGCGTGTCGTGCAGCCGGTTCTCGGTTTCGCGCCGACGTTCCTTGTACTTGGACACGCCGGCGGCTTCCTCGAGCATCACGCGCAGCTCTTCGGGGCGCGATTCGATGATGCGGCTGATCGTTCCCTGGCCGATGATCGCGTACGAGCGCGACCCCAGACCGGTGCCGAGGAAGATGTCCTGCACGTCACGCCGGCGCACGTGCTGGTTGTTGATGTAGTAGCTCGACGTGCCGTCGCGCGTGAGCACGCGCTTGACCGCGATCTCGGCGTACTGGCCGAAGCTGCCGCTGACGCTGTGGTCGGCGTTGTCGAACACCAGCTCGACGCTGCAGCGCCCGGCCGGCTTGCGCGCCGACGAGCCGTTGAAGATCACGTCGAGCATCGACTCGCCGCGCAGCTCGGCGGCCTTGGACTCGCCCAGCACCCAGCGCACCGCGTCGATGATGTTGGATTTGCCGCAGCCGTTCGGGCCGACCACGCCGACCCGACGGCCGGGAAGCTGCACCGACACCGGGTCGGCGAATGATTTGAAACCCGCGAGCTTGATGCAGGACAGTCGCACTGGTAGGGAACGCCGTTAACTGCTTGATTTGAAAAGATAATCATGCGGGAAACCGCGCATTTCCGGATGATAGCATCGTGCCGCCCCGGCGCCGCCCCCGGCCGCCTCGCCGGATAATGCGCGCTAGGGATGCTGTTCAGAACTCACGTGGTGCGCGTTCGAGGTCAAAACGGGATGCATGGCCTGCCTGGGCGGCGCAGCCTGTGCCGGTGGCACAGGCAAGCCGACAGGTGGGTCAGGCGCCCGTTTTGGCCCGAACCCTGCGGGGCGGTGGCTGGCGGGCGCGCTGCGGCGTTACAAAACCAGGCAAGGCGTCCAGCCTTGCCTTGGGTTTTGCGCCTTGCATCGCATCCCGCCAGCCGCCGCCGCGCGCCGCGCGAGTTTTGAACAGCATCCCTTGACGGCGCCCTGCGCCACCCTCTTGTCGAATCCGCCCCCGATCGCCATGTCGACCCAGCCGAGCAAGAACCTGCAGACCTTTCCGAACCCGACGCCGAAACGCGACTACCACATCCACATGCAGGTGCCTGAATTCACCTGCCTGTGTCCGCTGACCGGGCAACCCGACTTCGCGCGCATCGTGCTGGACATCATTCCGGACCGCAAATGCGTCGAGCTCAAAAGCCTGAAGCTGTACATGTGGAGCTTCCGCGACGAAGGCGCGTTCCACGAGAAAGTGACCAACCGGATCCTCGACGACCTGGTCGCGGCGATCGCGCCGCGCTTCCTGCGCGTGACCGCGCAGTGGTATGTGCGCGGAGGCATCTACACCAACGTCGTCGTCGAGCACCGCAAGCGCGGCTGGAAGCCGGCGCCGCGCGTCGAGCTCGGCGGCTTCGACCGCGCCGAGCCGACCGCGCCCTGAGGGCGTTCAGGGCGCGATCAGCAGCAGCGCCTCGCCGGCGCTGACCAGCACGCCGCCGCCCGGCGCCGGCGCGACGCCGTAGGGCGTGACCAGCGCGCCGGGCAGGGCGCCAAGTTCGAAGCGGTCCTGCGCGCCCTGCCCGGCCAGCGTGTGCACCGCGCCAGCAGGCGTGACGCGGCGCACTTTCTGGTTGCCGCCGTCGGCGACGATGATGTCGCCACTGCCGGGCATCACGCAGATCTGCTGCGGCTTGCGCAAACGTGCAGCTTCCCCGGTGCCGTCGGCGTCTCCGGCCTCGCCGGGCTTGCCGACCAGGGTCGAGACGACGTCGTGCGGCGCCACGCGCCGCAGATCGTGGTTGAAGTACTCGCTGACGTACAGCGTGCCGTCGGCGCCCAGCGCCAGCCCGACCGGCGTGTTGAACAAGGCCTGGCGCAGCGCGCCGTCGCGATGGTCGGCCACGCCGGGACTGCCGGCGATGGTGCGCACGCGCCCGCCCGGCTCGATCGCGCGCAAGGTGTGGTTGTAGGCGTCGGCCACCAGCAGCTCGTCGCCGCGCAAAGCCAGCCCGATCGGGTGATTGAACTGCGCCTGCGCGCCGACGCCGTCGGCGTAGCCGGGCTCGCCGGCACGCCCGGCCAGCGTGCGCACGATGCCGTCGCGCAGCACGCGGATCGTGTTGGCGAACGAATCGGCGATGTACACGGCGCCGTCGGCGTCGACCGCGACCGCGTCGGGGCCGACGAAGCGCGCCTGCGCGGCCGCGCCGTCGACGCTGGCACGTTGCTCGGCGGCGCCGGCCAAGGTGACCACGCGCCCATCGGCACCGACGCGCCGGATCAGTGCGTTGGCCGCATCGGCGACCAGCACCGCGCCATCGCGCGGGTCCCGCGCCAGCCCGCGCGGGTCGAAGAACAGCGCCTGCGCACGCGTGCCGTCGTCGTGGCCGTGGCGCAGCTCCTCGCCGGCCCACAGGCTCAAGGTACGCGCAGCGCCGGCGCGCGCGACGTGCGCCGAGGCCATCAGCAAGACAGCGGATTGCAGGAACAGGCGGCGGTCGAACGTCATCGGCTTACGGTCTGGCGTTATTTCCGTACATGCTAATGTTGCGATCTCATGCGCGCATCAGGGTCGCCGCCGAGGGCGCAGCGATCGCGCCACGGCCGCGTCAGGCGCCGCGGCGGTCGACCAGCGCGCGCGCGATCGTGCCGAGGTCGACATACTCGAGCTCGGCGCCGACCGGAACCCCGCGCGCCAGCCGGGTGATGCGCAAGTCGAGCGGCCGCAGCGTTTCGGCGATCACGTGCGCGGTGGCTTCGCCTTCGTTGGTGAAGCTCGTCGCCAGAATGATTTCCTCGACCTCACTGTCGCGCACGCGCTGCACCAGGCGATCGAGGCCGACCTCGCGCGGGCCGACACCGTCGAGCGGGCTCAAGCGCCCCATCAGCACGAAATACAACCCGCCGAAGCTCAACGTCTGCTCGAGCGCCGCGCGATCGGCCGGGCTCTCGACCACGCACAGCTGGCGCCGGTCGCGTTGCGGGTCGGCGCAGATGCTGCAGACCTCGGCCTCGGTCAACGTGTTGCACAGGCGGCAGCGACCGACCGCAGCGAGCGCCGCGCGCAGCGCTGCCGACAGGCGCTCGGCGCCGTCGCGGTCGTGCTGCAGCAGCTGGTAGGCCATGCGCGTCGCGCTCTTCGGCCCGACCCCGGGCAGGCAGCGCAGCGCATCGACCAGCGCGTCGATCGCCGCGGTATCGGCGCTCAAGGTCACCTCAGAACGGCAGCTTCATGCCCGGCGGCAGCGGCATGCCCGCGGTCGCCGCCGAAAGCTTCTCCTGCGACAGCGCCTCGGCCTTGCGCGCGGCGTCGTTGAACGCCGCGGCGACCAGGTCCTCGAGCATGTCGCGATCGTCGCCGACCAGGCTCGGGTCGATGCTGACGCGGCGAACGTTGTACTTGCAGGTCATCTGCACCTTGACCAGGCCGGCGCCCGACTGGCCTTCGACTTCGAGCGTCGCCAGCTCCTCCTGCACGCGCTTCATGTTGTCCTGCATTTGCTGGGCCTGCTTCATCAGGCCGGCGAGCTGTCCCTTGTTGAACATCGAATGAATCCTCTGCGTGGTGTGGAAAATTCAGTGAATCGTAAATTCGGCAAAGCCGCCGGCCTTCACGCCTCGAGCGGCCGGATCGAGCCCGGCACGATCTGCGCGCCGTGCTCGTCGACCAGCTCGCGCACCAGCGGGTCGGCCGCGATCGTCGCCTCGGCGTCGTGCTGGCGCTGCGCCCGCGCTGCCGCGGCGCGCAGATGCGCGCTGTCGCGCACCTGGCCGACTTCGGTGCGCAGCTCGATCGCGCGCCCCGTGTGCTCGCGCAGCGCGGCCTGCAGCTTGTCGACCGCGGCGGCGCGCGCGAACTGCTCGCTGGGCACGCGCAGCGTCCAGCGCTCGCCGTCGGCGCCGACCCATTCGCTTTGCATGGCAAGGCTGCGCGCCAGCGCGATCAACGGCAGCTGCGGCGCCAGCGCCGGCCAATCGAAGGAATCGGTCGACGCCGCAGCGCCGCCGTCGGCCTCGACCGCAGCCTCGACCACAGCCACCGGAGCCGCGGCGGCCACCGGCGGCACCGGCGCGACCGTAGCTGCCGTAGCTGCCGAAGTCGCCAGAGCAACTGCAGCAGTTGCAGCAGTTGCAGCAGTTGCAGCAGTTGCAGCAGTTGCAGCAGTTGCAGCAGT
>JAJZHH010000174.1 GCA_021804595.1 Pseudomonadota bacterium | reverse complement strand
CGCCGACGAGCTGGCGCGCGATCGCGGCGCGTTCTTCGCGTCGATCCTCGGCACGCTGAACCATCTGGTGGTCGCCGACACGCTGTGGCTGCAGCGCTTCGCGCGCCATCCGCGCCACGCGCAGGCGCTGGCGCCGGTGCTCGCGCTGCCGACGCCGGCCGCGCTGAACGCGACGGTGTTCGCGCAGCTGCCCGAGCTGCAGCGCCGCCGCGTCGAGCTCGACGGCTGGATCGTCGACTGGATCCCGACCGTCACCGACGACGACCTCGACGGTGCGCTGGCCTACGCGAACTCGAAGGGGCAGCCGCAGTCGCGCAACTTCGGCGGGCTGCTGCAGCACGTCTTCAACCACCAGACGCACCACCGCGGCCAGGTCACCACGCTGCTGACGCAGGCTGGCGTCGACGTCGGCGTCACCGATCTGGTCGCGCTGGTGCCGCAACAGGCGGTGTGAGGCGCGCCGGTCGGCTGCGCCTCGCGCGGACCGACCGGCAACAGAGGCGGAACGCTTGGCGCTGCCGCCGGCCCACCGGATAGCATCAAGACGTTACGTAACGTTCGTAAAGGAATCGCCTAGCCCCGCAGGTGACGCATAAATCCACATAACTTTCAGTGGCTTATGCGTTAGTGACTTGGATATGTCATATTAAATTGATACGCTTCGTGACTATATGCATTGGATCGTTGCGGTTGCGACGGTCCGATTCACGTGATCGAGGGCAAACCCGTCGAAAGACGGGGACGCAAAGCTTCCGGCCGGATCGCGCAGTGGCGCGCTGGTAGCGGGGTTGCTGGGAGGCGGTTGCCGGCATGCAAAAGGTACCGTTTCTCATTCGCGTGCGGGCGCATCTTGCGCCCGATGCCCGACCCGGATCGCACGGGGGGCAACGATGCATCGCTCCCTCGTCCACCAGGGCTCGTCAGGAACGCCGTCGCCGAACCGGGCGCGTTCAGCCCGGCCTGCGTTTCCGAGCACGTGAAGGCCCCGCTGCATTCGGCTGGTCTTTCGGGGGAGGCCGCCGGATCGTTCGTAGTCCCCTTCTTCGGCACAACATCCACACACCATGTTCAAGAATCTGCGGATCGGCGTTCGGTTGGGCATCAATATCGGCATCGGCGTCACGGCGCTGCTGGTCGTCGGCCTGTTCGGGCTGCGCGGCATGCAGGAGGTCAAGCAGCGCCTGGACGACATCGCCAACGACAACCTGGTGAAGATCGAGCTGGTCGGCGAAGCGCGCAACCAGGTGCGCACCATCGCCACGTCGGTGCGCAACGTCGTGCTGCTGTCGGACCAGGCGGCCGAACAGGCCGAGGTCGCGCGCATTCATGCCGCGCGAGCCAAGTACAAGGAGATGTTCGACCAGCTGACCGCGAAGACCGCCGCCGACAAGGGCAAGGCGCTGCTGGAGCGCATGCGCGAGGCGCAGGCGCAGACGGCGCCCCTGGTCGACCAGGTGGCCCAGCTCGGGCTGGCCAACAACAGCACCGCGGCGATCCAGGCGCTGATGAACAACGTGCGGCCGGTGCAAAACAAGTGGCTGGCGGCGCTGGACGACTATGTGGCGTATCAGAAGGAGCAGACCGACGAGGACAACCGGGCGGCGGTGGCGCAGTACAACCAGGCGCTGACGATCATGCTGCTGGTCGGCGCGCTGGCCGCCGCCGGCCTGATCGGTCTGGGGCTGTGGATCGTGCGCTCGATCACTGGGCCGCTGAACATCGCCGTCGAGGTCGCCGAGCGCGTCGCCGACGGTGACCTGACCATGCGCGTCAACGCCGACAGCCAGGATGAAACCGGGCGTCTGCTCGCGGCACTGGGCAATATGGTGCAGCGCCTGAACTCGACGCTGGAGTCGGTGCGCTCGGCGGCCGACAACCTGTCGTCGGCGTCGGAGGAAGTCTCGAGCACGTCGCAGACCTTGTCGCAGGGCGCGACGCAACAGGCGGCCTCGGTGGAGGAAACCTCGGCAACCTTGCAGCAGGCCGCGACCTCGGTGAAGCAAAACGCCGACAACGCGCGACTGACCACGACCATGGCGCAGGACGCGTCGAGCCAGGCCGCGCAGGGCGGGCAGGCGGTGCAGCGCACGGTGACCGATATGCAGGCGATCGCCGAGCGGATTTCCATCGTCGACGACATCGCGTATCAGACCAATATGCTGGCCCTGAACGCGGCCATCGAGGCCGCGCGTGCCGGCGAGCACGGCAAGGGCTTCGCGGTGGTGGCGGCCGAGGTGCGCAAGCTGGCCGAACGGGCCCAGATCGCGGCCAAGGAAATCGGCGAACTCGCCGGCGGCTCGGTCAAGCAGGCCGAGCTGGCCGGGGAGCTGCTGAAGCAGATCGTTCCGTCGATCACCAAGACCGCCGATCTGGTGCAGGAAATCCATGCCGCCAGCGAGGAGCAGTCGGTCGGCATCGCCCAGATCAACCAGGCCGTGGCCCAAGTGAGTACGTCCACGCAGCAGAACGCATCGGCCTCCGAGCAGCTGGCGGCGACCGCCGAGGAAATGAGCAGCCAGGCCGCCGAGCTGCAGCGTCACGTGGCGCAGTTCCGGCTCTCGGACCCCCAGCAGTCGTGGCAGGCGAGCGTGTCGCAGCCGGCGCGTCGCGTCGGGCCTGCGGCGCAGGCTGGCGGCTCGGCGTCGAAGCCCGGCGGCGCGAAAGCTGCCGCGGCTTCGGGCGGCGACTTCGTGCGCTTCTGACGTGACCGCAGCCTCGAGCCGGAATTGACGCGATGAACCTCACAGCAACTCAAAACACCCTGCCGGTGCTCGTGCCGGCGCCGCATCCCGCGCGCGGGATGCCGACCGTCGACAGCCAGTATCTGACCTTTACGCTGCAGGACAGCGTGTATGGCGTGGACATCCTGCAGGTTCGGGAAATCATCGAATACGTGCGTCCGAGCACGGTGCCGATGATGCCCGAGTTCATGCACGGGGTGATCAATCTGCGCGGTCACGTCGTGCCGGTGATCGACCTCGTGCGGCGTTTTGGGCGCGGCGCCACCGAGCTGCGCCCGCGCACCTGCATCGTCATCGTCGAGGTGCCGACGCCCGCGGGGCCGCTCGCGCTGGGCATCCTGGTCGACGGGGTCAATACCGTGCTGGACCTGTCCCCGGCGCAGATCGAGCCGCCCCCGGCGTTCGGCGCCGGCCTGCGCCGGGACTTCGTGCAGGGTATGGCGCGCACCGACGCCGGCTTCATCGTGTTGCTGCACATCGCCCAGGTGCTGGCAGCCGACGAGGCCGAATCGTTGGCCCAGGCGGCGCAAGACGCCGCGACCTCGCCGTCCTGAACGTCGCCGGCACGACGCCGCCCTGAACCCGCCGTGCCGGGTGCCCGCGCACCCCGCACGGCGCCCTCACAGCCGCACGACGTTGACCGCGTCGCCGTAGACCTCGCGCGCGAGGTCGACGAGGTGGTCGTGGTGGGTCAGGAACAGCACCTGGGTGCGTTGCGACAGCGCGGCCAGCGCGGCGAGGCCGGCGCGGGTGCGGCGGTCGTCGAAGTTGATGAACAGGTCGTCGGCGACGA
>JAJZHH010000173.1 GCA_021804595.1 Pseudomonadota bacterium | reverse complement strand
GTGGACGCTGTTCTCGGCGGCGGTCAACGAAGGCGCGATGGCCTACATCAACAGCGCCAACTACATCCGCCAGGCGCAGACGCCGCGGCTGGTCTACGTGTTCCAGGTGGTTTGGCGCAATCTGGTGATCTTCGCCCACAACGCGGTGATCGTGCTCGTCGTGCTGCTGTTGTTCGGCGTGCACGACTGGCGCGCTTTGCCGCTGTTCATTCCCGGGCTGGCGCTGTTCGTGCTCAACGCGACCTGGATCGCGATGGCCGTCGGGCTGCTGTCGGCGCGCTTCCGCGACTTGCCGCAGATCATCGCGGCGCTGCTGCAAGTGGCGTTCTACGTCACGCCGATCCTGTTCCGCGGCGACATGCTGCCGGCGCGCGCGCAGTGGATCGTGCGCTTCAACCCGTTGGGCTACTGGGTCGACCTGGTGCGCGAGCCGCTGATGGGGGTGTTTCCGTCGCCGCTGGCGTGGGCCGTGGGTGGCGTCGCGGCCGTGGCCGGCTGGGCCGCGGCGCTGGCGCTGACCGGGCGCTATCACCGGCGCATTCCGTACTGGATCTGACGCACGATGGCCGCCGAGCTGCTGTTGCGCGACGTCGCGCTCGACATTCCGATTTTCGACGTGTCGGCGCGTTCGCTGAGAAAGCGCGTGATGCGCCTGGGGCGGCGCAACCGCATCGCCGAGGATTCGACGGGCATCGTCGTCGTGCGCGCGCTCAACGGCGTGAACCTGCAGTTGAACGCCGGCGACCGCCTCGGGCTGATCGGGCACAACGGCGCCGGCAAGTCGACGCTGCTGCGCGTGATGGCCGGCATCTACGTGCCCACCGCCGGCGACGTGCGCATCACCGGCCGCGCGGTGCCGCTGCTCGACATCAGCCTGGGCATGGACGACCAGTCGAGCGGGCGGCAGAACATCAGGCTGCGCGGTTTGCTGCTGGGCATGAGCGACACGGAGATCGAGGCCAAGACCGAGGACATCGCCGACTTCACCGAGCTCGGTGACTACCTCGACCTGCCGCTGCGCACCTATTCGAGCGGCATGCGGCTGCGGCTGGCGTTCGCCATCGCCACCGCGGTCGACGCCGACATCCTGCTGCTCGACGAAGTGATCGGCGTCGGCGATGCGGCGTTCCAGATCAAGGCGGCGCGCCGGCTGGCCGAGCTGCACGCGCGCGCCGAAATCGTCGTGCTGGCGATCCACAACAACCAGACGCTGCGCCAGACCTGCAACAAGGCGCTGTGGCTGGACAACGGCCGCCCGGTCGCGCTGGGCCCGGTCGACGAGGTGGTGTCGCGCTACGAGGCCAGCGGCGGCAACGCGGCGCTGGCCGGCTGAAGCCGCAGGCCGCAGCGCGCCGGCGGCCGCCCACGCTGGCGCGGCCACACCGCGCTCGCGCGGCGCGCGGATCCATCCCTAGCCTCGTGCCCGCGCCATCCGGCTTGACACGCAAATCACGGCACCATTTTAATAATGGCGTGCGCCATGAATCCATGTCGATGTCGAGTCATCATGATATATAAAGCGACGTGACGGTGGAATGTCGGCGCGCTTTCCATTCGCAAAATAAGGCAGACACAAAATGAATATCAATTTTGGCGCGGCACGGCTTCGCTTGCTGCAATATGCCACCACCGTGGCGCTGATGGGGTTCAGTTCATTCGCTTCCGCGGCGCCGCCGCTGGCCTTGTTTGGAACGCCTCTCAAGGGCGCGACACGCGCCGAGCTGCGGCAGACCCTGGCCAAGGCCGGCTTCAGCGCGCAACGCGTGGACGATGGCTATTTCTGCGACCAATACGGCGTCGACGGCCAACTCAAGGGGGCCACGCAGCTGACCGTCTGCTATACCGAGAACAGCAATCGCTTTGCCAGCGCCGAGTACACCTTCCCGGGCTTCATGGATACGCAACTCGTGCAACGCGTCATCCATGTGGTGGAAAGCAAGTACGGCCGGCCGAGTTCGGTCAGCGGCGACATCGGTCTGGGCGGCGTCACCGCGCGCTGGAACATGGCGCAGGGCATGGCGCTCAAGGTCAGCCGCGGGTGGCCCGACACCACCACCTATCTCGACCTCACCGACCTCGGCATGAATCGTAGGATGCACGCCCAGATGCAGGCCGACAAGGCCGCCGCGATTCGTCAACAAGCGACGAAGGACGCCAACGCATTCTGAACGCCGGCCGCGGAACGCGCCGCGCAGGTCTTGAGCGTCGATTTTGAATATGTGCACAAACCGATATCACGCTGACGCCGTGCCGACGTTTTGTGCGCGATACAACGGTATTCCAGATCGCGATTTTGCGGGCGGCACGCGTTTGTGTAGCATGCTCGTGGCCCTGCGCAACGAGCGCTCGGGTTGTGGATAAACGACCAACAAGGAACAGGAATGGGAAAGAAATTTGCACTGGCGTTCGCCATGGCCGGCATCACGCTGCTTGCCGGATGCGCCACCGCGGGTAACGAAAAACTGGGCGAAGCCACCGGTGCGTCGTTGAGCAAGACCCTCACGAAGGGCGTCACCACCAAAGCTCAGGTGGAGGCGGCGCTCGGCCAGCCGACCAACGTCAGCTTCAATTCCGGACAGGAGCAATGGACCTACAACTTCGCGCACGCGACGCCGACCGCGGTCGATTTCGTGCCGGTCGTCAACCTGTTCGTCCATCACGCTGACGTGCACCGCAAGGAGCTCGTCGTGCTGTTCAACAAGAAAGATGTCGTGCAGAACTACGCTTTCACCGACGGAGAGAGTTTGGTGAAGTCAGGCGTCGGTCAGTGATGCCCGCAGCCGGCTGACGCCGGCATGCGGCGCTCGTCATCGTGGGCCGGCCGCTGCTCGATGCGTCGAGCGCAAGCCGATACAGGCCAGGCCGGCTCGCGTTGACCCCAAGCCGAAAGCCGGATTCCCGGCGCAGCATGGCTCGCCCCGATCGGTGCGTGGCAGCGCGCTGGCGTCTGCTATGTTCGCTGTGAACCGAACGCTTGTCGCTGATCTTCTCGTCGCATGTCCCTGCTGCTGCTCGACCTCGGCAACACCCGCCTGAAATGGGGCGTGTGGGACGGCGCGCGGCTGGGCGCGTCGGGTGCGCTGACGCAGCTGGCGATCGAGCAGCTGGGCGAAGCGCTGGCGGCCCAGCGCGACGTGCGCGCGGCGATCGGCTGCGCGGTGGCCGGCGCACTGCCGACCGCGCGCGTCGAAGCGCAGCTCGAGGAGCAGGGCTTGCGCGTGCAGTGGATCCATTCGCTGCCGCAGCAGTGCGGCGTGCGCAACGGCTACACCCACCCGGGCATGCTCGGCACCGACCGCTGGGCGGCGCTGATCGGCGCGCGCGGGCGCTTTCCGCAGCAGCCGGTGCTGATCATCAGCGTCGGCACCGCGGTGACCATCGATTGCCTGAGCGCCGACGGCCGTTTCGTCGGCGGCGTGATCCTGCCCGGTTTCGGCCTGATGCTGCGTGCGCTCGAAATGGGCACCGCCGGGCTGAACGTGCCCGAAGGCGAGTTGCGCGAGTTCCCCAACAACACCAGCGACGCGCTGATGACCGGCGGCGCGCTGGCCATCGCCGGCGCCGCGCGGCAGATGCACGAGCGCCTCAGGCG
>JAJZHH010000172.1 GCA_021804595.1 Pseudomonadota bacterium | reverse complement strand
CGCGCGCGCCGCGCCCGAGCATGCGGCGTTCGCGGCGGTCGTCGCCGAACTGGCGCAGCACGCCGAACAGCAGCACGACGACGACGATCAGCAGCAGCAGCATGAACATCCAGCCACCTCCCATCCCATAACCATACCCACCAGGCCCACCGAACCACATCATGTCGAACCTCCCTGGCGCGAGTCGCGACCTTCGTGACCATACTCTAGCGCGGACGGTCTGACCCGCGGCTGACCGCTTGATGACATTTCCGTCATGCGTGCCCGACCGCCATGGCATCGAGTTTGATGCGAATCAAACACTGCAAATATTCACCGCCGTCGCGCGCTTCGTGCAAATGGCCTGCACTAAGCTTCATCGCTTCGTGAACGCACTGCGCGTCGCGCCTTCTTCATCTCCACGCCCCGGCTTGTTCAGCTGCGACAAGGCCTTGACGGGAAGCCGACCGATGATCGTTCACGCTTCTGAGTGATTGTCCGCATTATCAAATCAGCCCCTTGCCCGTGAAGACCTTGCGCCTCCTGCTCATCGTGCTGCTCGCGTTGACCGAGTCGCTGCGCGCGTGGGGCATGCAGACGATGGTAACGGGGGCGATGTTCGGCGTGGCGTGCGCGGCCGCGGCGCACGCAAGCGCGAAGGTGCCGACGCCGCCGATGGCGGGCATGCATGACAACTACGCGCACTCGATGCGCGTGGCTGGAGCGCGCTACGCGGCTCCCGTCGGCGACGCCGCGTCACGCCACCACGCGACCTGCCCGCTGTGCAGTGTCGCCACCGCGACGCCACCCTGCGCGGCCGCGCTGTGCCAGCCAGCGCTGCGCGAGCCCTTCCTCGGACACGGCGTGATGCCATTCCGCAGCGCGATCCCCGACGCGCTGGATCCGCCTCCGCGGCGTTCGATCTGATCCTCGCGGGCAGCGCCCCGCGAGCCGCCATGCCGCGCGCCACCGCGCCCGGCAACGCGCTTTCACCGCATCCGGTACCCGTCCGCGCGCCGCGTCGCGCGGCGCTAGGCGCCGCTTGAGCACCGATCGTCGAACCCTGAGGATTCCCGCCATGAACACCCCTGCAACCCTGCGCACGCTTGCCCGCGCCGTGCTGCTTGCCGCCGTCGCCGGCGTCAATCTGGCCCACGCGTCCGGCATGGATATGAACGCCGCGATGAGCGCGGCCAGCGGCAGCGGCGTCGTGCGCGCGATCGATGCCGGCCACGGCACGGTCACGCTCGACGCCGGCCCGATCGCGGCCATCGGCATGGACGCGATGACCATGGCCTACCCGTTGCACAGCAAGGCGCTGCTGACCCGGCTGCACGTCGGCGAGAAGGTGCACTTCACCCTCGCCCAGCACGGCGACGCGCTGCAGATCGACACGATCGAAGCCGTCGCGGCACGCTGATCCGGCTGCCCCACCGGGGCGCGGCGGATCGCGCCGCGCCCCTCCTGTTGGAGGACACCATGTCCCTACGTATTCCCCGCCTGCTCGTGCAGTGCGCGCTGTGCGGCCTCGGCGCCGGCGCGCTGGCGCCAACGCAGGCCGCCGACGCGCTGACGCTCGAGCAGGCTGCCGCCTTGGCCGCGCGCCGCGCACCGCTGGTCGCCGCCGGTCGCGAGCGCGAAGCCGCGGCCGCGGCCGACCTCGACCGCGCCGGCCGCCTGCCCGACCCGACGCTGCAGTTCGGCGTGCAGAACCTGCCGGTGCAAGGCTCCGGCGCCTACACCTTCAGCGCCGACCCGACGACGATGCGCTACGTCGGCGTCAACCAGGAAATTCCATCCTCGGCCGCGCTGGCGGCCCGCCGCAGCACCGCGCTGGCCGACGCCCAGCGGGCGCGCGCCGACCGCCGCCAGGCGACCTTTGCCGCGCGCCAGGGTGCTGCCGCGGCCTGGGTCGAGCTGTGGGCGGCACAGCGCGCGCAGCAACAGCTGGGCGAGTTGGCGAGGCAGGCCACGCTGGCCATCCACGCCGCGCAGGCGCGGCTGGCCGGCGCCACCGGCAGCGCGACCGACGTGCTCGCCGCGCGCGCGCAAGCCGCCGAGATCGACAACCGGCGCGACGCGGTCGCCGCCGACGAGGCGCGCGCGCGCGCCTCGCTGGCACGCTGGATCGGCGCTCGCCAGGCCGACGCGGTGCTGGGCGACGCGCCCGACTTCGCGCGGCTGCCGGCGCCCGAAGCGCAACTGCTGAGCTCGCCCGACGCGCAGGCACCGCTGCTCGAATGGGGTCCGCGCATCGACGCGGCGCGCGCCGCGCTGCAACAGGCGCGCGCGACGCTGGCCCCCGACTGGAGCGTCGGCGCCAGCTATGCGGTGCGCGCTCCCGGGCTGCCGTCGATGGCCGCGGTGCAAGTCGGCGTGCGGCTGCCGCTGTTCGCCCGCCACCGCGAGGATGCAGACGTCGACGCGCGCGACGCCGAACTGCGCGCGCTGCAGCAGCAGCGCGACGACGCGCGCCGCGCCCAGCTCGCCGACGTGGCGCGTACCGTCGCCGCCTGGCGCGGCTGGAACGCGCAGGTCGCGCGCGACGAAACGACGCTGCTCGCGCTGGCACACGACCGCGCGCGTACCGCGCTGGCCGCCTACGCCGGCGGCGGCGCGCTGCAACCGTGGCTCGACGCCGACAACGCCGAGATCCAGACCCGCCTGAGCTACGTCGACGCACTGGCCGCGCGCGCACGCGCCTGGGTCGAGCTGGCCTACCTGCTTCCCGAGGAACAACCATGAACCGTCATGCCGTCGCGCTCGCCGGCGCCGCGCTCGCCGCGGCCGCCGCTGCCGCCGCCGGGTATTGGGCCGGAGCCCACCACATGGCGCCCGCCGGCGCCGCCCCCCACGCGCCGGCCCCGGCGCGCAAGGTCCTGTACTGGTACGACCCGATGGCGCCGGACAAGCACTTCGACCACGGCGGCGCTTCGCCGTTGATGCCGAGCATGCAGCTGGTGCCCAAATACGCCGATGCCGCCGACGGCGGCGGCGCGCCCACGGTGCGCATCGACCCGCGCGTGCAGCAGAACCTGGGCCTGCGCACCGCGCTCGTGCGCGTGGCCGCGCTGGCGCCGAGCGTGCGCGTTCCGGCCGTCGTCGACTGGGACCGGCGTCGTTCGCAAGTGGTCAGCGCGCGCGCCGCCGGCGTGCTCAGTCGGCTTTACGTGCGCGCGCCGTTCGACCGCGTGCGCGCCGGCCAGGCGCTGGCCGTGCTCGAGTCGCCGCAATGGGCCTCGGCGATCGCCGAGCTGCGAGCGCTGGAGCACGCGCAGTCGCCGCAGGCGCACGCGCTGCTGGCGGCGGCGCGGCAGCGGCTGCGCGTGCTGGGCATCAGCGAAGCCGAGATCGCCGGGCTCGACCACGCGCCGGCCGGCGGCATCGTGCTGCGCGCGCCGGTGTCGGGAACGGTCAGCGTGCTCGACGTGCGCGCCGGACAGAGCGTCGAGGCCGGCAGCGAGTTGATGCGCATCGACGATCCGTCGCGGCTGTGGGTCGACGCGCGCATCCCGCAGGCCGAAGTCGCCGGCGTCGATGCCGGCACCCCGGTGCGCATCGAAGTCGACGCCTTCCCGGGCCGCGTCTACCACGGCCGCGTCGAAGCGCTGCTGCCCGAAGTCGAC
>JAJZHH010000171.1 GCA_021804595.1 Pseudomonadota bacterium | reverse complement strand
TGTCGCGGCTGGCCGACCTGCCCGGGCTGATCGTGTTGCGCACGGTCGCGATGCTGGCCAACGAAGCCGCCGACGCGGTGCACCAGCAAGTCGCCGACGCCGCCGCGGTCGACCGCGCGATGCGGCTCGGCGTCAACTATCCGCTGGGCCCGCTGCAATGGGCCGACGCGATCGGCGTGCAGCGCGTGCGCGAGGTGCTGGCGCATCTCGGCGCGTTCTACGGCGAGGACCGCTACCGCATCTCGCCGCTGATCCAGCAGCGCGCGTGCGCCGCGCGCGCGCTGAACCAGGCCTGAACGCCGGGCCGACGACCACAGGGAGACAAGACCGATGAACGCACCCGAAGCGGCCGCGCTCGAGCCGATCGAGACCGCCAGCCGCGACGAGATCGCCGCGCTGCAGCTGCAGCGCCTGCGCTGGTCGCTGCGCCACGCTTACGACAACGTCGCGCCGTACCGCGCGAAATGCGTCGAGCGCGGCGTGCACCCGGACGACTGCAAGCAGCTCGAAAACCTCGCGCTGTTCCCGTTCATGACCAAGTCGGACTTGCGCGAGCATTACCCGTTCGGTCTGTTCGCCGTGCCGCGCCGCGACGTCGTTCGCCTGCACGCGTCGTCGGGCACCACCGGGCGGCCGATCGTGGTCGGCTACACGCAAGGCGACATCGATCGCTGGAGCGCGCTGGTCGCGCGCTCGCTGCGCGCCGCCGGCGTGCGCCCGGGCGACATCGTCCACGTCGCCTACGGCTACGGCCTGTTCACCGGCGGGCTCGGCGCGCATTACGGCGCCGAGCGCCTGGGCTGCACCGTGGTGCCGATGTCGGGCGGGCAGACCGAGAAGCAGGCGCAGCTGATCCGCGACTTCAAGCCTGACGCGATCATGGTCACGCCGTCGTACGCGCTGGTCATTGCCGAGGAGTTCGAACGCCTCGGCGTCGACCCGGCCGAGCTTTCGCTGCGCCTGGGCATTTTCGGCGCCGAGCCGTGGGGCGCGGGCATGCGCGCCGAACTCGAGCGCAAGCTCGGCATCGACGCGCTCGACATCTACGGCCTGACCGAAGTGATGGGCCCGGGCGTGGCCAGCGAATGCGTCGAGACCAAGGACGGCCCGGTGATCTGGGAAGACCATTTCCTGCCCGAGATCGTCGACCCCGACAGCGGCGAGGTGCTGCCCGAAGGCAGCAGCGGCGAGCTGGTGTTCACCTCGCTGACCAAGGAGGCGTTTCCGGTCATCCGCTACCGCACGCGCGACCTGACGCGGCTGCTGCCGCCGAGCGCGCGCGCGTTCCGCCGGCTCGACCGCATCACCGGGCGCAGCGATGACATGCTGATCGTGCGCGGCGTCAACGTGTTCCCGTCGCAGATCGAGGAGCAGCTGCTGCGCGACGCGCGGCTCAGCGGCAACTACCAGCTGGTGCTGACGCGCGAGGGCCCGCTCGACCAGCTCGAAGTGCGCTGCGAGCTGCAGCGCGCGTGCAGCGGCACGCTGCCGCGCGCCGAGGTCGACGCCATCGCGCGCGCCGCCGCGCACCACATCAAGACCATCATCGGGCTGTCGAGCCGCGTCACGGTGATGGATTTCGACACGCTGCAGCGCACGCAGACCGGCAAGGCACGCCGCGTCATCGACCAGCGTCCGCGGCCCGAATGAAACGGAGAATCCATGGCTGAAGCTTATATCTGCGACGCGGTACGAACCCCGTTCGGGCGCTACGCCGGCGCCCTGAGCGCGGTGCGCGCCGACGACCTCGGCGCGGTGCCGCTGCGCGAGCTGCGCCAGCGCCACGCCGGCGTCGACTGGGACGCGCTCGACGAAGTGCTGTACGGCTGCGCCAACCAGGCCGGCGAGGACAACCGCAACGTCGCGCGCATGAGCGCGCTGCTCGCCGGGCTGCCGGTGAGCGCCGCCGCGGCGACCATCAACCGGCTGTGCGGCTCGGGCCTGGACGCTGTCGGTTCGGCCGCGCGCGCGATCCGCTGCGGCGAGGCGCAGCTGGTGCTGGCCGGCGGCGTCGAGAGCATGAGCCGCGCGCCGCTGGTGATGCCCAAGGCCGACGCGGCGTTCAGCCGCGCCGCGGTGATCCACGACACGACGATAGGCTGGCGTTTCGTCAACCCGCTGCTGCAGTCGCGCTACGGCATCGACTCGATGCCGGAGACGGCCGAGAACGTCGCCCGCCAGTTCGGCATCGGCCGTGACGCGCAGGACCTGTTCGCGCTGCATTCGCAGGACAAGGCCGCCGCGGCGCAGGCCGCCGGCGCATTCGACGCCGAGATCTGCGCGGTCGAGATCGCGCAGAAAAAGGGCGAGGCGCTGCGCGTGAGCCGCGACGAGCACCCGCGCGCGACCACGCTGGACGCGCTGGCCAGGCTCAAGCCGGTGGTCTGCGCCGACGGCACCGTGACCGCGGGCAACGCCAGCGGCATCAACGACGGCGCCTGCGCGCTGCTGCTGGCCGACGAGGCCGCGGCCGCGCGCCACGGGCTGAGGCCGCGCGCGCGCGTCGTCGGCATGGCCGCAGCCGGCGTCGAGCCGCGCATCATGGGCATCGGCCCGGTGCCGGCCACGCGCCGCGTGCTGCAGCGCTGCGGGCTGACGCTGGACCAGCTCGACGTCATCGAGCTCAACGAGGCCTTCGCGGCGCAGGCGCTGGCGGTGCTCGGCGAGCTCGGGCTGGCCGCCGACGATGCGCGCGTCAATCCGCTCGGCGGCGCGATCGCGCTGGGTCACCCGCTGGGCGCCAGCGGCGCGCGCCTGGTCACCACCGCGCTGCACCAGCTCGAGCGCGGCGGCGGCCGCTACGCGCTGTGCACGATGTGCATCGGCGTCGGCCAGGGCATCGCGCTGGTCATCGAGCGCGTCTGAGCGGCCTCGCGCGGTCTCACAAGGAAACGCCGGGCCGCTCCCAAGTTTCCTTGCCCCCCACGGGGGGCGGGCTGGGCGCAGCCCGGCCCTGGGGCGCTCAGACGGCGACCGTGCCGGTGAGCTCGCGCGACTCGATGCGGTAGCTGAAGGCCTGCGCGTCGAGGCTGTCGAGCGCGCCGTCGCCGTCGCGGCCCTGCGGATACATCAGGAACGGCAGCGTGGCGCCGTCGGGCAGCGCGACGTCCTGCGCGCAGTTGTACGGTACCCAGTTCATTTCCCAGGCGCCGAACAGCGTGCGGCGCGCGTCGGCGACCACCGGCGACGCCAGCGTCAGCCCCGGGCGCTCCTCGAGCACGACCTTGCGCACGTCGGCCGGGTCGACCGGCACCCAGCCGTAGTCGTCGAGCCAGACGTCGGCGCGGCAGTGCTGCGCATGGGTCACGTCGCCGCTGGCGCCCAGCGACTTGTAGCCGAACTTCGACGCCGCCACGCGGATGCCGTAGTAGTCGCGTGCCGGCAGCCCGATCGAGCGCGCCAGGCCGACGAACAGCGCGTTGAGGTCGGCGCACTTGCCCTTGAGGTCGCGAGTCATCAGCATGAAGCGGATGTCGCCGGTGCCGCAGCCGCGCACCTTGGGGTCGCGTTCGGTGTTGACGACGATCCACTGGTAGATGGCGCGCGCCTTGTCCAGGTCGCTGCTCGCCCCCTGCGTGATCTGCAGCGCGGTGCGGCGCACGATGCCGTCGGTCGGCAGCAGCCGGGTCGGCGCGG
>JAJZHH010000170.1 GCA_021804595.1 Pseudomonadota bacterium | reverse complement strand
TGTGGCTGTGGACGTTCGAATCCAACTTGCGCCATCGGCTCGATCCGCCCGCGTGCCGCGAGCGTCGATGAGCGAGGCGCGATGGAACTTCGCCGCGGCTCGGCGGTCAATCGCATCGAGGCGTGACGCGCAGTAGTGCACGCCCGAACACGAACGGCGACCGCGACGCGGGCGCCTGAGCCCAGCCATCGCAACTTCCCGAATGATCCCGATGCGTGAACGCAGGCGCCAACTCGCGGCGTGCCGTCCGCTGCCGTGCCGATGAACGATCTTTACCGACGCGAAGCCCGCGAGGCGATGGCGCGCAGCGGCAGCACCATCGTGCTGCTGTCGCCACCGGCGGCCTGGTGGGGCTCGGCGCTGGCGCTGGCGCTGCTCGGTGCCGCGGTGGTCTTCGTCTGCTGCGCCAGTTATGCGCAGAAAGTCTCGCTGGGCGGCGAACTGCTGCCGGCGCACGACGCGGTGCGCATCGTCTCCGGCATGCCCGGTGTCGTCGTCGAGCGCCACGTGGGCGACGGCCAGCCGGTCAAACGCGGCCAGGTGCTGTTCGTCGTGCAGGGCGAGCACCTGACCCCGCAGGCCTCGTCCGGCGCGGCCAGCGCCTCGACCCAGCGCCGGCGCATCGCGCACGCCGAGGCCGGGCTGGCCCAGGCAACGGCGCGCATCACTGCGCTGCGCGGCGGGATCGCGCTGGCCGCCGACGGCGTGCGCGCGCTCGAGCCGCTGGTCGCCGACGGCGACGTCGCCTTCGACAGCCTGCGCAGCCGCCGCCGCGAACTGTTCGAGCTGCGCGCCAACCTGGCCGCGGCCGAGCAACAGCGATTGGCGCAACGCAACGAGCTTGCGGCGCTGCGCGCCGAGTGGCAGCAGGCGGTCGTCGCGCCGGTCGACGGCGTCGTTGCCGCACCGTTGGTCGAGTGCGGACAGGCGGTCGCGTCCGGCGAACAGCTGGCGCAGCTGGTGCCGCCGCAGGCGACGCTGAAGGCCTATCTGCACGCGCCGAGCCGAGCGATGGCCGAAATTTTGCCGGGAGCGACGGTGCATTTGCGTTATCCAGCTTTTCCCCACCAGAAGTTCGGCGTGTTCGCTGGCAAGGTCGTCGAAGTGTCGAGCACCTCGTTGCGCCCGCAATTCGTCGCCGGCCAGGGGCGCTATCTGGGTCCGCTGCTCGACGGCGTCGGCGCGCGCGAGCCGCTGTACCGCGTCGTCGTCGAGTTGCCGGCGCAGAGCGTGACCCTCGACGGCCGCACGCACGCGCTGCGCCACGGCATGACGGTCGACGCCGACGTGTTGCTGCGGCGTCGACGCATCGTGCACTGGATGCTCGACCCCCTATACAGCGCCGCGCGGCGCCTGCATTGAGATGACTCTGGACGTTCCGCGGCTGGGCGGCCCGCGCCTGCCCTGCGTGCTGCAGGCCGAAGCCGCCGAATGTGGGCTGGCGTGCCTGTGCATGCTGGCCTGCTACCACGGCCACGCGACCGACCTGGCCGGCTTGCGCGTGCGCTTCCCGCCCGGCGTGCGCGGCTGCTCGTTGAACCATCTGGTCGGCGTCGCCCAGCGCCTCGGGCTGGGCTGCCGCGCGGTGCGCGCCGAGCCGCACGAGCTCGCGCAACTGCGGCTGCCGTGCATCGTGCACTGGCAGTTCAGGCATTTCGTCGTGCTGCACCGCGTGCACCGCGGCCGCTTCGAAGTGCACGATCCGGCGTGCGGCGCGCGCCGCCTGAGCGCTGCCGAATTCGGTGCCGGCTTCACCGGCGTGGCGCTCGAGCTGTGGCCCGACGCCAGCTTCGTGCCCGCCGCGCCGCCGCCCCGTCTGCGCCTGCGCGACGTCAGCGGGCGCTTGGCTGGCTTGCGCCGCTTCCTCGGCCACGTGCTGGTGCTGTCGCTGCTGCTCGAGCTGATGGCCTTGCTCAACCCGTTCTACACGCAATGGATCGTCGACCACGTGCTGGTCACCGGTGACCGCGACCTGCTCGGCGCCCTGCTCGTCGGCTT
The DNA here is from genome assembly GCA_021804595.1 of Pseudomonadota bacterium. GTDB lineage: Bacteria > Pseudomonadota > Gammaproteobacteria > Burkholderiales > Burkholderiaceae_C > Thiomonas_A. Next base: position 1,656 of record JAJZHH010000170.1, on the reverse strand, counting down.
CACCCTGCTGCTGTTCGGCCGCCAGGCGGTCGAGCTGCTGCGCGCGTGGTTGATCTTGTACACCGGCACCCGTCTGCACCTGCAATGGCGCTCGAACATCGTCGGCCACCTGCTCGCGCTGCCGCTGCCGTTCTTCGAGCACCGCACGCTGGGCGACATCGTCTCGCGCATCGACGGCGCCGACGCGATCCAGCACACGCTGACCGGAGAATTCCTCGAAGCGCTGCTCGACGGCGTCGTCGCGCTGCTCACGCTGGCCGCGCTGCTCGTCTACAGCCCGCGCCTGAGCGCGCTGGCACTGGCCACCATCGCCTTGTACACCTTGTTGCGACTGGCCTTGCACGCGCCGCTGCGCGCGGCCACGCAAGGCCAGGTGCAGCTCGGGGCGATCGAGCAGGGCTTCCTGCTCGAGACCGTACGCGGCGCGCGCACCATCAAATTGATGGGCGCGGCGCAATCGCGCCGGGTGCGCTGGCTCGACCACCTGGTCGGCCAAATCAACGGCGGCCTGCGCCTGCACAAGCTGGGCCTGGTGCTGTCGACAAGCAGCGCGCTGCTGCTCGGCGTCGACGGCGTGCTGACCTTGTGGCTGGGCGCCGGCGCGGTGCTCGACGCCGAGTTGACGACCGGCATGCTGCTGGCGTTCATCGCCTACAAGGCGCAGTTCCAGGGGCGGGTGTCGAGCCTGATTGACAAGTACTTCGCGCTGCGTTTGCTCGGCCTGCACGTCGAGCGCCTGGCCGACATCGTGCTGAGCCAACCCGAGCAGGTCGCGCCCGGCGCGCCGCCGCCGGCGCCGGCGGCGCTGGAGGCGGTCGAGCTGGGGCTGCGTCACGCCGACGACGAGCCGTGGGTGCTGCGCGGCTTGAGCTTTCGCATCGAGCCCGGGCAGGCCGTCGCGGTGATCGGCCCCTCCGGCTGCGGCAAATCGACGCTGCTGCAACTGCTGCTCGGCGCGATCGCACCGAGCAGCGGCCGCTTGCTGCTCGGCAACATCGACCTCGCGCGCGTCGACCTCGACGCCTGGCGCGGCCAGATCGGCTGCGTATTGCAGGACGACCAGCTGTTCGCCGGCAGCATCCTCGACAACATCGCGTTCTTCGACGCTGCGCCCGACGCCGAGTGGGCCGCGCGCTGCGCCGCGGTGGCGCAGGTGCACGACGACATCGCGGCGATGCCGCTGGGCTACCAGACGCTGGTCGGCGACCTCGGCGTGCACCTGTCGGGCGGGCAGCGCCAGCGCATCATGCTGGCGCGCGCGCTGTACAAACGCCCGCGCCTGCTGCTGCTCGACGAAGCCACCAGCCACCTCGACGGCGCGCTCGAGCAGCGCGTCGCGCAGGCCCTTGCGGCCTTGGGCATGACCTGCATCCACGTCACCCATCGCGCCGCGGTGCACGACCGCGCCGACCTGGTGCTCGATCTCGGTGCGCGCCGCGCAGGCTGATGCGCGCACGCGTCAATCGGCCCTGAGCACGCCGGCCGCGGCCAGCAGCGCGAGCTCGGCGCTGCGCCACTGGGTGCGCGCGCGCAAGCCGGCCTGCGCCGCTTCGTCGACCTCGGCCTGCGCCGCGAGCAGTTCGGCGATATCGGCCAGGCCGGCGCCATAGCGCCGCCGCGCCGAGCGCAGCGCTGCGCGCGCCGCCGCGCGCCAAT